>JAPPND010000225.1 GCA_028818795.1 Gammaproteobacteria bacterium
CGCCAGGAATCCCATCCGGGTGCCAAAAACACGACCTGATCAGACCTTCCCTAGTGGTTCTGTTCGACGCGGTCTTCGACGCGGGCATCAACGATGTCGTCAAGTGGGATCTTTACTGGACGCCTATGAGGTTTCCGGCGATCCACAACCTGGCGCGGATCGTGGACGAGAATCTCCTGAAGGAAGCATGGGCGCTGTGCACCACCAAGAAGGCCAAAGCGTTGTCGAGTCGGGTTGTGAGCTTACTGCGGGAGTTAAAGGCGCGCACGGAGGAGTCGGAGCTGGACGCAAGAAGCAAGGAGCTATTCGCCGACGCCTTCGAGTACGGGATCCGTAACCCGCTGGACCTCGACTTCGGCGTGCCCCACACGAAGCTCGTCTCGCCGAACGCGGTCGGCTTCCAGTTCGTCGTTCGCGCGATCGCGCGAAGGACTCGGAAAGGGAGGCGGAAAGGGCCGGTGTCGATCAAGATCGACCGGCAGCAGGAGTTCAACAAGACGCAGATCGAGACGCACGATCTCGTCACAGCGATGGCGGAAGGGATGAGAAGCGCAAGCGCGGAGGAACGCGCGTTGTATTTCCATCATCCGCTGTTGCGAGACATGGACCGCAAGGACTTGGAGCTGAAGGGCATGCCCATTAAGGCCCCGGAGGTCAGTTCAACCGGGGCCAGCATCGGGCTGCAGATCGTCGACCTATACCTGTGGACGACGAACCGACTGTTGAAGGGACAGGCCTTGCCGGTGGGGATGCAGGAAGTCGCGCGCCTTTTCCTGAAGGATGCTGTTGTCGACAACATTTCGCTGGAAGGCATGGCGGAAAGATGGCGACAGTTTGAGCAGAAACTCACGGCGTTCGAGGACCTGTCTGATGAGCAGCTGCGGATGGCGCAGGCAAACGTGGAAAAGCACCGCGTGAAGGTGGCCGGTCTGTGGGACGGCAAGTGAGAGTTCCGGTGACCAAACAGGTCGGGCCGCACGACGTTCCGCAAGTGCCTAGCGACGATTTCGAGTCGTCGGGCACCATCCGGTAACTACCGAAGATGCAATTCGTACGAAACGGCCCCGACATCCCGGAGAGGCTGCTGCAGGCGCACGAGGACGGTCGTGTGGTGTTCTTCTGCGGCGCCGGCATTTCCTATCGGGCGGGCTTGCCCGGGTTCAAAGGTTTGACGGCGGGGATCTTCGAGCGCCTCCACATGGTACCGAACTCGGCGGAAAAGGCGGCGATGGATGCGGGACGTTTCGACGTCGCGATCGGCATTCTCGAGAGCCGACACGTCAATGGCCGCGCGGCCGTCAGGCAAGCCCTGGCGGATACGTTGCAGCCCGAGGTCTCGAGGCAGAACGCAACGGCGACCCACGCGGCGCTACTGACGCTGGCCCGGGACGCCGAGGACCGGACGCGCCTGATCACAACGAACTTCGATCGGCTGTTCGAACACGTTGCGAGTGGCGCAATCAAGGCCATCGAGCGGTTCAAAGCACCCCTGCTGCCGGTTCCGAAGCGGCGGTGGAGCGGGCTGGTGTACCTGCATGGACTTTTGGACGAAGCGCCAACGCCGGAGAGTCTGGAGCGGCTGGTCGTGTCGAGCGGAGACTTCGGTCTGGCGTACCTGACGGAGCGCTGGGCGGCACGTTTCGTGAGCGAACTGCTGCGAAACTACGTCGTCGTGTTCGTTGGCTACAGCTTGACCGACCCGGTGCTCCGCTACATGACGGACGCACTTGCTGCAGACCAGCTTCTCGGCGAGGAGCCGCTCGAGATGTTCGCGTTCGCGAACCATGTCCGCGGAAAGGAGCAGCGCGAGGCGGAGGAATGGCGGTGGAAGAACGTAACGCCGATCCTGTATCGGAACCACGCACGCCACTACTACCTTCATCGGACACTCAGCGCTTGGGCGGAGACATATCGTGACGGCGTGATCGGAAAGGCGCGCGTGGTGCTCGACAGCGCCAAGGCGCCCCCGAACCTTGCGCCCGACCGGGACGACGTCGCGAGCCGCGTGCTGTGGGCGCTGAGCGACCCGACCGGACAACCAGCCCGGCAATTCGCCACGCTGGACCCGGTGCCGTCCCTCGAATGGCTGGACGTGCTGTCCGATGTACGCCATAGGCGTTCGGACCTGTCCAGATTCGGGGTAGAGCCGCACCGTCGCGACGACTCTCCGGAGTTCGCCTTCACGGATAGGCCAGCGCCCGTGGGGCTCGCGCAGTGGATGGCGCTGACGCGGGAGGCATCTACGGAAACGGATTTGGATCAGCCGATGTTCTGGATCGGTGCATGGCTGGCGCGGCACATGAACGACCCGCGGGTATTGTTGTGGCTCGCAGCGCAGGGCGGGCGGCTACACTCGCGCTTCGCTTTGGAGATCGAGCGTCAGCTGGAGAAGAACGCTCAGATCGAGAAACGCGGTGGCGCCGAGTTGCGGGAACTGCTGCGCAATGCGCCTAACGCGGTCCCCTCACCGATGATGCGTGCGGCGTGGGAGTTGATCCTCGCTGGGAAGGTGGGTCATCGCCACTCGTTGACGGATGCTTACGCATGGAGCCGGCGCGTACGGCGAGAGGGATTGTCGGCCCGCGCCAGGCATCAGCTCCGGGCACTGCTGGCACCACGGGTCGTGCTCAGGCGAGCGATCCGGCTGGACTTCCTGGGAGAGCAGCCGGAAGAAGAACCGCGTCAGCTCGACTGGGACATCGTCTTGTCGTCCGATGTGGAGCGGGAGGATTTCACTGTGGAGGGCTCAGACGGTATCGAGTTCGGGGCGCTCCTGGATGACTTCAACATGCTGCTGCGCGACGCGCTCGATCTCATGCGGGCGCTGGGCGAAGCGGACGAGCGGGACGACCCCTCGTACTACCACCAGCCATCCATCGAAGAACACCCGCAGAACCAGCGCTTCCATAGATGGACGCTCCTCATCGAATTGGCCCGGGACGCCTGGATCAACGTGGCCGGATCGGACCCGCTACGCGCGAGACTCGTGGCGGAGTCCTGGTGGCTAACGCCGTATCCCGTGTTCAGGAGGCTGGCGCTGTTCGCAGCGACGCAGAGGACGGTCATCAGCGTCGGTCTCGCAGTCGAGTGGTTGCTCGAGGAGGGAGGCTGGTGGCTTTGGTCGGTGTGTACACACCGGGAGGTGTCGCGCCTGCTCGTGGCACTGGCTCCAAGCCTAGACGAGGAACAGCACCAACGTGTCGAGGAAGCTATCGCCGAGGGACCTCCCCGAAGGATGTACGTGGAGGATCTAGATCCGGATAGGTGGGCGGAGATCGTGGACGACTCGGTGTGGCAACACCTGGCACGGATGGCGTCTGGACGAGAGTTGGGCGAGACGGGACGGCGCAAAGCGTCTGAGATTGCGCAGCGCCATCCGGATTGGAGACTTGTAGTCGCCGAGCGCCGGGAGTTCTCGACTTGGATCGGACAGGACGTGGAACGCCCCGAAGCTGCTACGCCGGAAACGACCTCGGCGTTGATCGAGTGGCTCCGTGAGAACCCGAGACGCGACGACTGGAGCAGCCGGGACGACTGGGGTCGGCGGTGCCAAGAGGACTACGAAGTCGCGTCGGATGCGCTGCGAACGCTGGCGATGGAGGGCTGGTGGGAGCCCGGCAGGTGGAACGAGGCGTTGTACGCCTGGACGGACGAGGAACTCGTCGAGAAATCGTGGAAGGGGATGTCGGCGATGCTGGTGAACGCCCCCGACGAAATCCTGCTAGCCCCGGGGATGGGATTTTGGTTGCGGAGCGTGGGCAGAGTGGTCGAACTGTTGGACGGCACATACGTTGCACTATGTGACCGCGTGCTCGATCTGGCCCAGGAGGACGATGCTGCGGACGCGGAAAGTCCAGTGGATAGGGCGTTGAACCATCCGGTCGGTCAGGTCACGGAAGGGCTGTTGGACTACGCATTACTGCAGGCAGGCGGCGAAGGATTGCCAGCACCAGCGAAGCGCGTGCTAGTAAGAGTCTGTGACTTGAACGCGGAGACGTACCGCATTGGCCGCGTGATGGTGGCTTCCCGCGTGTTGCCGTTGTTGGTCCGGGACGAGCCATGGACCCGCCAGCACGTATTGCCGATGTTCGACTGGAATCCGTCCGCCCGGGACGCGTGCTTGGCATGGCGTGGTTTTCTTGCGGCACCACGCTTCCACGAGGAGTTCCTCAATCTCGTGAGAGAGTCGTTCGTAACGGCTGCCCGACACTACGATGACTTGGGCAGTCAGGGAACCCAGTATGCGAGCTTGCTCGCGTACGCTGGCTTGCGACTGCGTTTGGGGTGGAGCACCAGTTTGCGGGAGGCTATGGAGGAAATGCCCGACGCGGGACTGCAGCAGATGCTATCGACGCTAGGCCGGGCGCTTGAGGCGGATGAGCGGCGAGAGGACTATTTCCAGAACCGAGTACTTCCGTTCCTACGGCGCCTGTGGCCGAAGACAACCGACAAACTGACGCCCGGCATTGCAGCGGGTTTCGCCCGACTCTGTCTCGTCGCGGAAGACGCATTTCCGGAAGTGTTCCGCGCCGTGCGTGGATACCTATCTGGAGCCGGCCAACGGGCGCCGGGATACGTGGTGCGCTCATTCATTGAAAAAGGCTACGCGGGCAGGTTCCCCGAGGAGGCACTGGAGTTCCTCCACCTAGTTCTGGAAGGAGCAAGCGGTGTGTTGCCGGAGGACTTGCGTGCCTGCCTGAGGGCGATGGGTAGGGCGCAGCCGGAACTTGGGAACGCGGCTAGTTTCAAGGCGCTAGCGAGGCTCGCGGGCGGCACGCTGGAGTAAGTCGGGGGGCGAGAGACGAGGGAGGCATTGAAGGCCGACGATGAGTACAGAAACGGACCGTACTGAGGAGGCGAAGGCGCTCGGCGTCTGGCTCCACCAGCGGACTAATGACGTCCGGATGCGGAACCGGGATCGAGACCGGGTTGCGCTGGCGATGTTCCAGCACTCGCTAGATCTTGTGGATGGGTCTTTGGTGCTGTTGGACAACAACCTTCCGGGAGCCGCTCTGGCGCTCAGCAGACCGTTCCTCGAAGCCTATGTTCGGGGTGTGTGGGCGCTGTATTGCGCCAACGACGACGAGATCGAAGGGTTCTGGACGAAAGGTCGACCGGGCACATGGGGCCTCAAGGGATTGGCCGGACTTCTGGAGGAGCAGGAGCTGGAGCAGTCGAAGTGGGTTCGGACAGTGGTCGCCGAAGGGGCGGAACTCAACGATCTGGTGCATGGTGGGGGACTTCATCTGCGCGGGCGCATTGGCGCCGAGTCGATCGAACCTCGCTATCCGACTGGGCACGTTGGGTGGTTGATTGCCCAAGGGATCGAGGTTCGGATACGAGTTGGTTGCGAGTTGTTCGAACTCATGCGAGATGAGCAAGGCCTTCGGGATTTGAACGCCTATGTGGATTCGCACTTCGTCCGCCCACCCGTTCGCGACGGAGGCGAGTAGGTGGCAGATTGTGCTCCGGTCTGGCCGACCATCCGGCACGGACGTTCTTGTCAGAGCGCGTGAGTGGATCGCTTACGGGGCGGACCCCCTAGCGCGCCAGAAGAGGGCTCGAAGTCTCGGCTACAAAGTCTCCCTCAAGCCTCGCAGAATTGTGGTATGAATTGGGGTACGATCTACGTATCCTATTGTAGTTAAACGTATTTTGGTGGAGGCGGCGGGAGTCGAACCCGCGTCCGACGGTTCTCCGTCATCGGCTCTACATGCTTAGGCCGTCTATTGATCTAGCCCGTTGGCGACCCGGCGGACAGGGTGCGTGAGGGCGAGCCTCGTTCAAGTTTCGCGGCGGCCTCCGAGGCGCGGACTACCGCTATCCCGTGGACCTTTGCCCTCGAATCGCCGTCACGGGCGCCGATTCATCGAGGTAAGCAGCTTAGGCTGCTAGTGCGTAGTTTTCGTCGTTGGCAACTATTGCTAGTTGCAGTGATTGTTTTACGAGAGTCACTACCCTCTCGGCATGCACCTGATGACTTCGCAACCGCCGTCGAAGCCTAGTCGCCCCCCTTGGCGGTGTCGAAGGATTGCTCCTTGACGCTGGGCGGGAGAGTGTAGCACTTGCAGCGGGTTGGAGAAGGCGGCTGCCGAAGTCCGGTGGCGTTGTGGGTGGCGATTAGCCACCGCCAGGACTTCCACCGGTCCTTGCCATCGACCTGCCGCACACGATCAGGCAGTTCACCCGCACGAGCGATCGCCTCTCCAGGAGGCAATATGCCGGCGGACAATGCTCTCGCTTCGGTAAGGAGGCGGTCTTGGCGTTTGGCAGAGAATGACAACCAGCCTTGCAGTTGGCAGCAATGGACATGCAAATCCTCCCGATACAGCGGATCCCAAGTGGCGAGCAAACAAACGAGCAGGTCTTCTTGTTGCAGTCGCCGAGGGTTCGGGCTACTACAGCGGCTCGCGCCCAAGCACTTCCTCAGTTCTGGATGCATCCGCATCCACGCCACGCGTTCCCAAGGCGCACCGAACGACGAAAAACGTGCTTCCGACCCGAGCCTAGCTTAGGCGGGCGAGCCAAACACAGCGACAGTGGGGATCAGATCAGATAGCCTGCTTTGAGTTCATGCGACTATCGGCCAAGCTCACCGGACTATCGTTTTCCTAGTCAAATGGACGCAGGAAAACCCCTCGTCCGCCGACCGGCACCCCCTCGCAGGCAATCGACCAAAATCCATCCTGTATTGCCAGATTGACGCTACCCGCGTGGCGACTGTAACCGACACCTCCGTTCCGAACGACGATGGCCTATAGGAAGCTCACGTGCCCGTGAATCGCGGCTTACGTTTTTCCCGAAACGCGGCAAGAGATTCCCTTCGGTCGTTGACCGCCCGGTTGCCGTAGGAAAGGCTGGTCAACTCATACCGAAGGGCCGCCCCGAGGTCGCATTCGACATTGTGCTGTAGCACGCGTTTCGAGACGCGTAGCGCCAGCGGCGGCCAGTCGGTCATCTGCGATGCCAGTTCGATCGCCCGTTCCAGGAGCTCGTCGTGATCCACCAACCGGTCGAGCAGGCCGATGCGGTGCGCTTCCTCGGCCTCAACGGTCCGGCTGGTGTAGATCAGATCCGCAGCCCGCGAATAGCCGACGATGCGCGGCAGGAAGAAGCTCATTCCGGAGTCGGGGGAAAGGTTTCGCTCGATGAATACGGTCTTGAAGCGGGACTTCTCCGATCCAACGCGCAGGTCGCAGGCAAGGGACAGGCTCATGCCCGCGCCGGCGGCAACGCCGTTGACCGCGGCGATAACGGGTTTGTCCAGTCCATATACCGCGAGTGCCTGGCGGCCGACCCAGCCGAGATCGTCCAGATGGTCGTTCTGAGTCGGCGGTCTCGGCTCGCCGCGGCCACCGCCGGTCAGATCGGCACCGGAACAGAAGCCTCTACCCGTTCCGGTGAAGATCACCGCACGAACGTTGTCGTCGGATTGCACGCTTGTCACGGCGTCAAGCATCGCGTCTCGCAATTCGGCATCCAGGGCGTTGAGCTTGTGCGGACGGTTCAGAGTGAGAACCGCGACGTGTTCGTGCCTCTCGGTCAACAGGACATCAGTGGGCATCTTGGGCTCCGACGGAATTGACTGCGGCCATTCTATGCCCACCTGATCCAATGGCTCTTTGCGCTAGAATCCGCCTCCACGCTGGAGCAAGCGGATAAAGCCGGTGTCCGAGGTTCGCGCCCACGGGCCGTCCGGTGCTGCGGTCCACTCGCCGCGACCGAACACCGTGCCCTACAACGACTGGCGGCAGGTGGACGTGCCGCCGGCCGACGCGTTCGAGCCCACCCTCGGGGTCAGCGTGATCGTCCCCTACTACGAAGCACCGGAGAAGCTCGCCCTGACCCTCGCCGGGTTGGAAGGCCAGACCTATCCCCGGCACCTCTTCGAGGTCGTAATCGTCGACGACGGTTCGGAGCCGCCTCTGGAACAACCGTCGTCGCCATTGAACGTCAAGGTGGTGCGCCAGGACAACCGGGGCTTCGGTCTTGCCCGGGCACGCAACAACGGTGCGCGGGCGGCCAACCACGACATCCTCATCTTCCTCGACGGCGACATGATTGCCGAGGCCAACTGGCTCGCCGAACACGCCCGTTGGCACCACGTGGTGGCCGATGCATTGACGCTCGGGTTCTACGCCCGAGTTTCGGTAGATGGAGTCGACCCGGCAACCGTCCGAGACCGTCCCGGATCCCTACGGGAACTGTTCTCGGATCGCGAATCAGACCCGCCGTGGACGGAACGGCACATGGTGCGAACGGACAACTTCACGTCGAAGCACGACGACCTGTTCCGGGCCGTGAGCGGCGGCAATCTCGGCGTCGGCAAGCCGTTCTATCTGCACCTCGGCGGGACGGACGAGACCTACTCTCGCAATCAAGACACTGAATTCGGCTATCGGGCCTATGTGCAGGGCGGCCTGTTTGTGCCCGTCCGCGATGCCTTCGCCTGGCACCAAGGTCGATGGCTCGAGGGCCGCGCGGCCAAGAAGAAGCAAGCGATCATTGTGCGCGCCAAACATATGGACCGGATCGCCCACCCGGACTTCCGTCCCGAGTCGCCCGGACGGATTTTCTCGGTACCGCAGTACGTCGTAACCATCCGGGCAGACCAGTCCCCGGAGCAGACTCTGCAGTTGGCGGCGCATGTCCTCGCGGACCCGGTTCACGACCTCGTCGTGCGAATCGAGTTTCCGGATGAAACTCACCACGATGATCGCACGTGGATCGAGAACGCGTTGGGATCCGACCCCAGGGTACGCATCGCGCCGACCGCTTGTGCTCTAGACGGGTTTCCGGCAACGCCGTTCCATATCGACCTGCCCGGTTGCACCGACTACACGTCCGGATTGGTGTCGCAGCTGCACGCCGCGTTGGATACCGCCGTGCAAGCGACCTACGAGACGAGCGGAGGCCAGAGCGTCCTGATCGCGCGTGCGTGGGCGCGGCACCGTGCTCGGCGTACAGAGTTGGCAGTCCAGCACTTCGGCGAATCCACGTCACTCGACGCCTTGCCCCGGTCAGGCGCCCATCGAGCCACACTGCCCAGCGGAACTCGGCGGGCGGACGAGCGCGATCTAGCCTCGCCCAAGGCGCGGGTGATCTCGGAAATGCGGCGGGTCCGCGACATCCGGGGCGCACGGCAATTCGCCAGATGGCTATTCCAGGGGGCTCGTTGGTGGTTTGCCCGAGGTCGGAAGGTTGGGGGTTCAAGCCACCATCGTCCGTCTCGTGCCCGCAGATCCACGAATCGAAGCCCAATGGCCAGGGCCTGGGCCGAAGCGAGGAATGTCAGAGGCATCCGGACGGGTTGGTCATTCGTCCGCTGGTTCTTCAGGAAGGCCCGCTGGTGGGTCGCCAACCGCGCCGTTCGGCAGCCGCGACAATCGACGGGCAAATCGGAAGGTGCCAGCTACTCGCTGGGCGTGGAAATCGTCGCGCTTGGCGAACGCGCCGAGCGGACTTTCGCGGCATCCAACCGGGTGGCGCATCGACTCGACCAAGACCGGCACGTGGACGTCGTGCTCGCCGACACCACCGCGTTGGTCGAGCGGATCGGCACGCCGGCCGTCGTGCTCGCCGAGAACCCACGCCTTTCGGTGCCCGCCTTCGACCCGCGAGTACACAATCCGATCGGCTGGGTACGCAATGTCGAACACCGGGCCGCTGCGCTGGGCCCCCGCAACCAGCTACCGCCCGGGGTCAAGATCCACCGGACCCTGAACAACTCGGCGCACGAAGCTATCCGACACCTGCACCACATCGAAGATGTCCGGGACTATCACCCCGATCCCGCGACTCGCGCAGGGGCTCTTGTCCAGCTCGCGGCCAGTGGCGTTCCCATCCACACGGCCGACCGGGATCCTGAACTCGACGCACTGCTCGGTGCCGAGTTGGCCGACCTGATGGCTACAGACGTTTCCGATGCCAGCCTCGACACCCGCGAACGGATCGGCATCAAGATGCGGCGCATCGCACTGCGCGAGCACACCCTACGCTCACGGGCTCGGCAGGTTGCCGAAACCGTCCTTTCCGACCCGCCTCGATTGCCAACAGTTTCCGTCCTCCTCGCAACCAATCGTCCACAGTGCCTATCCTGGGCAATCGCCAACGTGAAGAGACAGAGCTACCCGCACATCGAGCTGGTCGTCGCCCTGCACGGCGCACGTTTCAAAGACGTCGATGCGGAGCATTGCGTACGCGCCTTCCCAAGCGCCAAGATCCTCCGGCTCAGCAACGATCATTCGCTCGGCATGGTGATGAACGCGGCCACCGATGCCGCCAGGGGCACCCTGGTTGCGAAAATGGACGACGACGACCTGTATGACGCCAACCACATCTGGGACTTGGTGCTCGCACTCGAGTATTCCGGCGCGGACATCGTGGGCAAAGGTGCCGAGACTGTTTACCTAAGCACTGTCGACAAGACCATTCGACGGCGGCGGGATCAGGCCGAAACCTACTCATCTGGTATTGCCGGCGCATCCCTGTTGTTGGCACGGCACACGCTAGAAGGCGTCGGCGGATGGCGACGGACCCCGCGTCAGGAGGATATCGCGTTGATCGACGATGTTCTCAGGACGGGCGGGACGGCGTACCGAACCCACGGCGCCGGTCTGTATGTCGTGCGTCACAAAGAGGGGCACACTTGGGACGCCGAGGATCAACGCTTCTTGGCGAACGCGGAAGCCGTACACGATGGGTGGCAACCATCGCTCGCGGGTTTGGCAGATGTATCAAAGCCACCCTTCGTCGACATACCTTGATGGCCGTTGCCCGTAAAGGAGGGGGTAGTTACCTCACCGTGGGTTGCCGCACGCTTTGGCTCGAGCCGCCGGTTTCCCCTCGGCTAGAGCCATCGCCATCCGTTCGTTGGCCGAGTATCAGTTCCCCTATCATCCCCTTCGCGCGCTGATTTCCTTTTCAAGCGCGTTCTGGACCGATACCGGTACAACGAGGACCAAGGTCAGGCACTACGCTCGATGGCTGTATTTCAAGATCAGGAGCAGCCAGTTCCGGCGACAAGAGTCACACTCGGGTCAGTCGGTCCGTTCTTCTCCTGGACTGTATTAGATGGTCGGCCCTGCGCAACAGTTGACACCAAGGTAGAGTTGGTGGCATTCGAGGGCAGAACGTGAGGTCGACGGGGCGATAGTCAGTGTACTGCACACACATCGAAGGTCTCGATAGGAGGTTATGGAGATCGACAGGCTTCCGAAATCGTTGGATCGGATTCGGGTCGAGGCCGCCTTTGTTCGCGACCCCCGCTCGGCCAGACAGTTTGTCAAGTGGTTGATTCGAGTCACACTGAACACTTCACGTCGCCTCTTGCGGGCCATATTGCTTCGACGACGCCCTGTCGCCAGGGCACATCTATCGGCCCGTAAGCAATCCCCAACGCGGGTGGCTCTTGCCACGCTCGGCCCTCTGGCGGAGGCCGCGTTGCCGCAAACAGTCGGAGTGAGACAGGGATTGGATCAAGACCCAGTCGACATCGTGGTCGCGGATACGCTAACCGAGACCGAACACATCCCGTTCCCTACCGTCGTCCTATCCGAGCACATTCCGCTCGCCGTTCCGGCATTAGACCCTCGGCAGCACAATCCGATCGGTTGGCGCCGTAGGTTCAAGGACAGCGTCGCAGCGCTAGGACCGTTGGACCGTCTACCGACGGGAGCTCACGCAAACCGCGTGGCGAAGAGTACCGATGTCGAGCTGATCCGACACTGCCACCACCTCGAAGATGTCGCCGCCTTTCACGCAAGTTCCATGGACCGGGCTCGCACCCTCCTTCGTCTGGCGGCAGCGGGGATTCCAATACAGGTCACCGACAACGATCCGGCGCTCGAGGAGTTGCTCGGCGTCGAATTATCCGGTCTGCTCAAAACGAACATTCGCGATGCCGATCCCTTGACCCGCGAACTGCACAGCATTCGGGCGCGACGCATCGCCCATCGCGACCACTCACACGACGGCCGCATCCGGCAGATCTACAGAACAGCCAATCTTGACCCGCCTCAACGCTCGAGCGTGTCGATATTGCTCGCCACAAACCGCCCGGAATCAGTGCGTTGGGCTCTCGGGAACGTCGACAAACAGAATTACCCTCAGCTAGAAGTAGTCCTCGCTTTACATGGCGACGGCTTCAACGGTAGCGAGATCAAAGATGCTACGGCGCAACTGAGCTGCCCTGTTGAAGTGATCTGCGTGTCCTCGCAACATCCTCTCGCCGTAGTCCTCGACGCGGCATCCCAGGCGGCAAGCGGCACGATCCTCACGAAGATGGACGACGACGACCTCTACGACGCAGACCATATATTGGATCTCGTGTTGGCCCGGGAGTATTCGGGTGCCCATCTGGTAGGCAAAGGAGCCGAGGTCGTCTACCTTCAGCAACGCGACCAGACCGTTGAACGCCACTCTTCCCAAACAGAGCGCTATTCGACCGCTATTGCCGGCGGTACATTGATGATCTCCCGCGATGATCTGGTATCGATCGGCGGTTGGGGCGTTGCGCCTCGACGCGTCGACAAGATCCTAATAGACAACGTCGTTCGGCACGGAGGCGTCGTCTATCGGACTCATGGACGTGGCTATGTCGTCATACGCCATGGCGGCGGCCACACCTGGAATGTTCCCGACCCTTATTTTCTCGACCAGACCGCGTCGGTACATGCTGGGTGGCAGGCGTCATTGGGCGGTTTCGACGTTTCGTCACGTGCTCCAATCCACATTGCCTAGCCCAGCCTGCCCACTTAGCAGTCCGTCTCACCTAGACCAACGCTCGCGATAGGTCGACCCCGTGGTCGAAAAGGGACAAACCGTCACCAACTCGTCCAACATTGTCTCGTATTGCGACCGCCGCAGTGTTAACGACAACGTGATTGAAGCGGTCCGCCGAGTAGATCCGACAACCGTCCTTTGCCGCCCGACTTACGAATGCCGCAATCGTATTCTCCGGTTGATTCGCAAACGGGAACTTCGAGAGTGCGTCCGCGCGCGCGATGAGCGTAGACCCGACAACGAAATCCGTGACCTGGTGCTCTGGCCGTGCCGACCTCAGCGTTATGCCATCCTCCGAGCAGACGTAGTAGGTTCCTTTTCCGAGAATCTCCGCGTCAGCGAATTTCCCGGCCAACATCATGTCGGCGACGTATCGCTGGCCGTAGATGCAATTTTCGTCGAGAGCTGCAACATATTGACCCGACGCCAACTCGGTACCCCGGTTCAGACACTCTCCTAGCGTCGTATCCCCTTCCACATTCAGTATATGAACATCAGGTAAACCACCGGCGTGTTCGCCGACAACGTCTAGATCAAAAGACGAACCGTTGAGTACCAACAACAGCTCCTTTTTTGCGTAGCTCTGTTGAGCAAAGCCCTCTATCGCCCGAAGCGCAGTCGTTTGCCGGTGGGCGACAATGAGGATGCTGACCTCGATCGTCGGATCGTCGTCTTCGGGAAGGCCCGTCCAACGCCAAATGTCCGCCATACGATGCCCGTATGTGTGGTTCTCATGCACATAACGGTACGCCAAGTGGCCTTCACGCGCGCGTCCTTCCTCGTCAGCGAATAACGCCTCGAGGTGCGACGACGCGTCGTCCAAGTTTCGGGCAACGCGAACGTGGTTTCCTAGGAGACGGCGCATACCAACCGACTCTCCAGACACCACGGGCGTACCGCTCGCCAGACTCTCCAAGACGCGTCGCGAAAACATCGTGGATGAATCCGTGACGCTGTTCGTATTGAGCAGAACGTCGTAGCAACGATAGGCAGTAAGCATTTCCCGGTAGTCAAGCGGGCCTCTGATTGCTGGTGAGTAACGATCCGGAAAACGCAACTCCGATGCCTTCGATCCAAGGTCCTTTCGATTCAGGTTGCGGTCGAAGATGTGTAGGCCGAACGGCAACGCTGCGTCCAAAAGGCCAGTTAGCGATTCGGCGCGTTCTCCTCTCGATGACCAGCTTCCCGCGAACGCCACGCGATGAGTGGGCCAATCTGTCTCCCGAAGTGGGTTGTGCAGCTTCGGCTGGGCAGCAAACGGCATCGAGTACACGCGGTCGTGGCCGCAAAGCGTCTTGTACTTCGGGATGCAATCCGCGTCCGTCGTTAGCACCACGTCGAATCCCTTCGCTGCGTCTATGAACGTCTCGAAGGACGGTGGATCCTCCTTGTTCCAGAACACCGAGGGAATACGATTGGAACGACAATACGACAGAAGGTCCTGCAACGGGTTTTCGGCCAACTTCCAGTTGTCGGCGATCAGCCGATGCCAAGCGCCACTGTTGCCTAGCCATGCAGACTCGACAAGAAGCAAAGCCGGCGTCGATCGATCCATGTCTTCGCGCCATGTGCTTGGCGTCAGCAGTACCAGAGCGGCTTCGTATCGAAAACAACATTCGGAAAAAGTATCAAGGATTGCAGCTACAACGGGAAGCCCGGCTGTGTTCGGAGTCGGAATTTCGAGCGGCGGAACCAAGATTCGCCTACCGATCTTCAGTCGCGAACGCTTAGGCCGCACGGACCGGTAGATACGCCACAACCGTGCGGGCAGACGCCAGATGCCGTTGGGCGATCTGGCCACCGAAACCAGCGTCTCGCCTACTCGAAACGATACACTCTCGGTCGCGGCTCGCAGTTTGCGGAGCCGGGCTTGAAGGCTATTTAACTCCGCGCGATGCCGAGTCTGCATTGCGCGGATCAACCGATCCGCGGCATCCGGCCAAACCTCCGACTCGAATCGTCTCCACTCGTCCGCACCAGGTCTAGATACCCGCCCAACGAATCTAAGAGCACCCGCCTCTATCGATAGGTGTTCCGGCGCAATGTAGTGTCGGAGCGCATCCAAGAAATCCGCGAAGTCGAGACCTCGTTGACCATCGTGTCCGGCGGCGAATTCGGGCAAAACTACGATCAATCGCGCTGCCTCACTCGCAATCTGCCCGACGTACTCCAATAGGCGGTGGGGGTTTGAGTCTTCGGGCCAACCGAGCACGACGTTATCAGCAGCCGTGGGTGCCTGGTTGTCCGACTGAGTCACGTCCAGGCGCACCACCCTGATCGAGTCTCGAAGTGATTCGGGCACCTCACCAATCGCTCGTTCCGCAGAACTCAGGTGCTGACAATGGAGCTGCAGCTCGACCTCGTTCTCGCTCAACACCGTAAGTAACGCGGAATCCACCACTCCAACCACGGCGACCTCGTTGCCACGAATTCGCTTGACGATCCAATCGACGCTGGATCGATCCAAGCGGCGAGTGATCGGAATCATCGGTTTGGCATCGGTCGGCGACGGACTCTTCGCCTAAACCTACCGGCATCAGAACCCACGCCACGCGCCTCGTGTGTCGACCACGCGTTTGCCGCGTAAACGATCAGGGTCGATCTCGAGGAACTCGCGATGGTCCGTGAGCAGGACGGTGATCGTGGCTGCCTCCAGTGCCTCATCCAAATCGACCAATTCGATGCGCTCGCCCGCTAGTTGGACCGGAAGGTCCTCAATGTGCGGCTCCACGACAAAGACCCGTCCCGCCATGCGAGTACATAGTTTCTTGACGATCTCGATGGCCGGACTCTCCCGCAAGTCCCCCACATCGGCCTTGTAGGCCAAACCCAAGCAAGCGATGTCAGGACGCGCAATTCCATGGCAAGCCGCCAGAACCTGGTCCACGACCCAGGCCGGCCTCCGGTCGTTGACTTGGCGCGCCGTCTGTATGACGTGCGTCAACCCCGGGGCGGAATGAACCAAGAACCACGGATCCACCGCTATACAGTGCCCCCCAACTCCCGGTCCCGGCTGGAGCACGCTAACGCGCGGATGTCTGTTCGCCAACTCGATCAACTCCCAAGGGTCAACGCCGTGTTCGTCGCAGACAAGCGAGATCTCGTTGGCAAACGCGATGTTGACGTCACGGTGTGCGTTCTCCGTGAGTTTCACCAACTCGGCCGTCGTCGCTTTCGTGACCGAACATTCGCCGTGCACGAACTGCTGATAGAGCGACCTCGCGGCCTCACCACATTCCGGCGTAATACCCCCGATGATCCGGTCGTTCTCGACGAGTTCACCGACTATCGCTCCCGGCAGCACCCTTTCCGGACTGTAGGCGACGCGAATGTCGCTCGCGGCACCCACCCGGTGAGGAAACGAAAGGTCGGGGCGTGCTACGGCGAGCCAATCGCAAAACGCCTCCGTCGTGCCCACCGGTGAAGTCGACTCCAGAACCACCAGATTATTCGGCACAAGCACCCTAGCAACTTCGGTCGCCGCAGCGCGAAGATGCCGCAAGTCGGGCTCCTGGTCTCCCTTCAACGGTGTGGGCACCGCAATGATGAATGCATCAGCTGGCGCAACCTCGGTTTGCGCCTTCAGACGACCGCTGGCTACTGCATCCTGCACCATCGACGAGAGATCCGGCTCGGTGATAGGTGTCCCGCCCCCGTTGATGATCGCCACCCGTTTCGAATCGACATCCACGCCGGTGACATGGCAACCCTTGGATGCCAATACGGCAGCAGTAGGGAGCCCGACGTAGCCGAGTCCCAAGACACAGATATGCTGCCAAAGACGCCTCTCACGACCGGCGTCCACCTGCGCCGATTTGGTTTGGCTAGGGCCAAGCATCGGGGTCTCGATCCTCCACCAGAATGCCCGCCCATGAGGGAAACACCCGGTCTAAGTCGTAGTGCTCAACGCCTTTTTTTGCGGCTCGCGAACGACTCGCCCAGACATCTAGATCCGCCAACTCCAAGATCCTTTCCGCCGCATGCCGAACATCGGGAGCCAACGAAACCTCCGGGTATAGGCCGTCCGCGCCGTCCCACGGAAGGACGACCCCGACCGAACCGGACATCATTCCTTCCAAGGGCGCTACCTGAAACGCTTCTGCATCACTAGTACTCAGCACCGTTCCAATCTTGCGCAACCAATTCGCCACATCCCACCCGAACGGATCAAACGTCACCGCCCCTTCGAGTGAAGGCGAACTCTGCACGCGTCGCAAGACGGATCGGAAGTACCTCCTTTCATCGGGCAACTTCCACAGCCAATCGACCTCCGACGGAAACCGGCTCTTGACGAATAGACAGAACCGGTCGTCGCGTCGGCGAACCTCTTCCAAGATGTCCAAGGCAAGATCGAGTCTCTTCAACTTCGGGATCATACCGATCATGCCCATGTGCAGGTGTGCACCGGGAAGTTTGCCGCGCTCGAACGTCGACGCGTCGGCATAATTCGGAATCATAACGACCCGTTCCGTCGGCAGCCCGGCCAGCTCCTCTCGGACGACTTGCTGGTATTTCGGACAGACCGTGATCAACTGGTCAACCGCGTCCAACTCAACGGCATAGGGCAACGCCGTCGTGATCTCGAACCGGTGCAGGCGCACGATCAAACGCTGTCCCCGCCGTTTGTGGCGCGAGTACCAAACCGCATTGGCACCACACCATTCGCAGATGACCACGTCCGCCCAATTCTTGAGCGCGACATTGGGTTTTCCCCGAGGCGTCTGGAGCGTCGCCCATTCATCGACCCGCAGTTCGCATTCGTCGAGCAAAGCGAGCTTGCGAAGGATGCCGTTGATGAACTTGAGATCGTACCCAGCGACAACGACGCGCAGCTTTCTCCCTCTCAGCACCTCGGGGGGTTCAGGCCTCAGTCTTCGGATCAACCGTCGGCCATCCGACTCGGGCGGCTCGGGGGGCCAATAGAGGGTCAACGTGCGAGATTCCGGGATCGCGTATTCGATACGACTGCGGAGATCTTCGGAATCGCACAAGACGCATCCGGCGGCGGACACGACCGATATCACATCACGACGCACAGCCTCCGCACTCGACCAATCCGGAAGGCATGGTGCCCACACCAAGAGCCGCCCACACATGGACGCCGTGTTGGCGAGATCAAGCGCCAAGCCGTAGCTGAGGACTAGCACGGCATCGAATCGGCCGGTGCCGTCGAGTTCGACAATCTCGTCTGCCAGACTCTCGAGTTCGGGATAATCGTTCTGAGCTAGCGAAGGGTCGCGTGTCGTTACGGCGTGCGCCGGCACGGTGAAATCCGCGTCGTCCCCATGCGAATGCAACGTGACCTCGACATCGTCGAAGGACGAGAATAGCTCGACGGTTGAGCGCACCCAGGGCGGTGTGGCGTCTGACCGGTCCTCGGTCGTGGCGTCCACCAGTAACCGGAACACGCTAGCCAACTGGCACCTCGATCCACCACGGCTTCGGTGCGGCCGTGCCAAACGCCCCGGTCATCTCGGGTCCGTCACCGTCGGAGAAACAATCTGTGCCCATGACTTCGGATGCGACCAACAGGTCGTGCAGATACGTCTTCGGCCAGGCTTTGTCTCGCCAGAGGACATGGCGAGACGACTCACCGAGTGCACGGGGCCTCACCGGGATGTCCGAATTGAGGGTGGCAGACAATCGGTCGCGCATGTCTGCATCGTCGACAAGAATCTCGGCCGGACGAATGGACTGCGCCTTGATCGAGCCGACCGCCTGCTCGATGTCCGCACCGGCCCTGATCGACACACCTAACCCTCGATCCTCCGACGGCCCGGTGTCGACGCCTAGGCTCCGAAGACCCGCCAATAACCGGTTTTGCACGGTTCCGGTTAGGTGGATCGTCCGCAACACCTCGGCCATTGCTCCTAGGCTATCCAATCGCTTCCCGGCGCATGCCTCTGCGTCGTGAATACTCACGTCCGCAGGCACCTCCGTGACGAACTCCCCGAACTCGGCCGGCTCCTTGCACGCAAATACGGGAACACCGGAGCCGAGCATCGCAAGGCAACGATGCGACAGGCGGTTGGTCGTCGGGGTCGTCCAGGCCGCGCTTTGGTAGCATGATTGGACATCCCGAGACCAAAGTGTCTCCTCGGCAGCATGCAGATGACCCGGTTCGTACAGAATCCGGGCACCTGCGGCTAACGCAGCCTCGACAAGCCGAGTCGCAGGCGCGACGCGCTGATCCGGCTCGTACGGGCTCAGGTGGAGTACCGGAGCCGTCGCGTCACGACGTGCCGATGGCCTTACCGGTTGGAGTTGAGCGAGGTCGACGCCGAGGGAAAGCGGTGTCGCTTTCGGCACGCCCGGCACCGAATCGTCGGCAACCACGAAGTCACATCGACCGGAAACGCGCGACAGGTCCGCGGTCCGGTCGAACGGCGTCGTCCACCAGAACAGCACGGGTATCGACCGCCTGCCAAAAACCGCGATCAAATCGACCAGGGTTTCCTCCAAGCCCGCCTCGATCGCCGTGCCCAATGCCGACCAGGCTTGTCCCGGCATGGACGCCCCAGACTCGATCACGACCACGTCCGGCGAGATGGCGTGCGCGACCTCATTGGCATCGTGGGGCCACAGGGGAACCACATCAAAGGCGGCGCCCAACGAGCGGACCGTCTGGCGACTGGCAACCAGGCCGATCTGCGGTCCTTCGCGTTCGCGCACGAGTGACCGATAGTTCAAGAACAATCCCGCCGGTCGTGTCGCGTACTCCGTTGCAGCCTCGCGCGTGCCCCGCCCTTGGTAGAGACGCCACAGTTGTGCGGGAAGACGCCAGAGTCCACGAGGGCTCTTCGCCCCAAGAACCAGGTTACGACCTAGCCGATAGGACGTGCTGTGTAGGGTCTCGCGGAGCTTAGTCTCCAACTCCCAAACGCGGTCCTCCGCTTCGCCAAGCTGTTCCCGAAGCTGTTGCAGTGACGGTTGCCCGCGTTCCGATTGCATCCTGTGCCCCATCGCACCCCGTGGACCTCGAGACGTCCGGTCCTCAGGCGATCGCCAACTCCTTGGCGATGCGTCCGACCGCTTGCCCGTCGCCGTACGGATTGTGGACGCGCGCCATCGCGGCATACGCGTCCGCGTCGTCCAGCAGCCGCTCGGCTTCGCCGACGATGCACTCCGGGTTCGTTCCGACCAGGCGCGCCGTCCCGGCCTGTACGCCTTCCGGTCGTTCGGTGAGATCGCGCATTACCAGAACCGGTTTGCCAACGGATGGCGCTTCCTCCTGTATCCCCCCAGAGTCGGTAATGATGATGTACGCCTCCGTCATCAAGTAGACGAAGGGTAAATACGCCACCGGCGACATGAGGTGGATGCGGGGGTGATCGCCAAGCGCTGCATGGACTGGGCCCGCTACGTTGGGGTTAGGGTGGACCGGATACACGATTTCCACATCCTCCCGCATCGCCAGACGCTTCAATGCGGCGCATATCCGCTCGAGGCCTGGGCCAAGGTTTTCCCGGCGGTGTGCCGTGACCAGGACCATTCGTCGACTCGCTTCGAGGCGCCACGGAATACCGGCAGTTGCGCTGTTCCGCAACTCCGGTTCGTTCTTCAGCCGACGCCTGACGTAGAGCAGCGCATCGATTCCCGTATTGCCGGTAACCGAAATGCCGTCGTCGTCGATTCCTTCCGCCAAAAGGTTGTCCCGCGCGCGCTCCGTCGGTGCGAAGTGCCGATCACTTAACCGGTCCGTCAGCCGTCGGTTCATCTCCTCCGGCCAGGGCATGGCGGGGTCGCCGCTACGCAATCCCGCTTCGACATGCCCCACGGGCACCTTCGCGTAGAACCCGGCGAGGGCAGCCGCCAACGTGGTTGTCGTGTCACCCTGAACCAGCAAGCGATCCGGTTGGAAGTCAGCGAGGATCGGCGCGATGCCGGTCAACACGGCTTGGGTGATGTGGGTGAGGTCCTGGTCGGGCATCATCACGCCCAGGTCGTAGTCGGGACGCAGATCGAAGATCGACAGCACCGAGTCCAGCATTTCCCGGTGTTGGGCGGTCGCACAGATGCGATGTTCGATGCCTTCGGCGGAGTCCAACGCACGGGCGACCATCGCCATCTTGATGGCTTCCGGACGCGTGCCGATGACCGACAGGATTCGCTGGTTAGCCAAGGTCAGTGTTCCGTCGTTGGTGCCTCACGATGGCACCTCGTCAGTAGTCCTCGAGCACTTCGTCAACGGGCCCGGTGGCCTTGACCTTGCCGGCATCGAGGAGCACGCCTTTCGAGCAGACGCGTTTCAGCAGGTTCGCGTTCTGCGAAGCGAGCACGAGGATGCCCGCACGGTCGACGAATTCCTCGAGACGTTGTCCCGCCTTTTCCACGAAATGCCGGTCGCCCACGCTCAACCACTCGTCCATGAGCAGTATCTCCGGCTCGAAGCACGTACAGACCGCAAAGCCTAGACGAAAACGCATCCCCGACGAATAAGTATGCGCCGGCATCGCGAGGTAGTCGCCGAGTTCGGTGAACTCCGCGATTTCGGCGGTGCGCTCCTCGACCTCCTCCGGCGCAAGCCCGAGCAGGAGCCCACGGGTCATGATGTTCTCGTAGCCCGTGGCGTCGTCGTCGATTCCGAGAGAAACGTTGAGCAGCGATGCCGTTCGCCCACGGCGCCAGACGTGTCCTCGTACTGGTTCGTAGACGCCTGCCATGACCCGCAGAAGCGTCGTCTTGCCCGCGCCGTTGTGACCGACGACACCGACTCGGTCACCGTGCGCCAAGGCGATGCTCACGTCGTCAAGGGCTCTCACGCTGAGGCGGTTGCCGGCGTCCCGGCCGACGCGACCGCCCGTGCCGTGGTAGATGAACTGGTTCTTGATGGAACGCATGTTGGCGCTGTAGATCGGGAAGTCGACCGTGACCGACTCCACATCGAGGCGGGCGTCGTTGTTCATATCCAGTAGGCGATCCGCCACCGGTACCGGACGTAGACGACAAACGTCACGACGACGCCGAAGAGCGTCATGCCGATCATCGCAAACCACGAGACCGCGCCCGGCACTTCGCCGAGCAGCGGTGCTCGGACGACTTCCAGAACATGGTAGAACGGGTTGAGGTTCAAGGGCAGAGCGGCGCGCTGCGGCAGCAGCTCCGGCATCCAGATTATGGGTGTTACGAAGAACGCGATGCGCACGATGCTCGCGATGATTGGAGGCACGTCGCGGAACCGCGCCGCGAATGCGCCCAACAGCATGCCGCCCCAGACCCCGTTTATGCAGAGCAGCATCATGCCCGGGATGGCCAACAGGCCCGTCCATCCGGGCCACACCGAGAACACGATCGCCACGCCCACGAAGATCACGGCGTTGTGGAAGAAGATGATGAGGTTGCGCCAAACGACGCGGTAGACATGGACCGACAACGGCAACCGTGCCTGTTGGATGATGTTGCTGGCATTGACAAAGGCCGCGCAGCCGTCGGTGATCAGGCCATTGATCAGGGTCCAGATGACAAAGCCGAGCGTCAGGTACGGAACGTAGTTCGTCGCCTGAACCTTGAACAACCCGCCGTAGAGCGTGCCCAGCACGCCGACAAGCAGGCCCATGCTGATGGTGATCCAGAACGGCCCCAGGGTGGATCGTCGATAGCGACGGCGAATGTCCTGCCAGCCGAGACGGCCCCACAGATGGGTGACGCGGGCACCCTCGACGACGTCGAAGAGTGCGAGGGCGGCCTGCGATGGGCGCGGTGTCGACGCGACTTCAGTCATGGATCCTAGCTACGGGAAATATGCCGACAAAACGTGTCCAGCCACGAGGGTTGATCGTCCATTTGGGCTGCGACATCCAAGCTGGCGGTTCGGTCGCATTATCGCATGCGCGTCGCGACGGCCTTCGCCAAAACCCCGCAAATCTCGAACACCCCAGACGCACACCGAATGCGAGATGCGACCGTTCGGCCACCCAACCAGACGGGGCGTCTGGCAATTGGGCTCAATTCCGCGTTGCATCGCAACCCATCCCGATTTCTGGTACAAACCCCGCCCGTTCATCCCCGAGACCTTCAAGTGAGCGAACAGGCAAGGCGCACGAAGACCGTGTTCGATGCGGTGACGGCGTTGCACGACGCCGGAAGCACGGCGTTTAGGCCCGGCGATGTGACCGCTCACCTGCGCGCCGGCGAGACGCCTTTCGGGGCTTGGGAAGTACGCGGAGAATTGACCAACCTGGAACGGCTGGGCTTGGTCGTGCTCGACGAGGAAACCGCCACTTGGCGGCTCGTCAACGGCGCGTCGTTCTTGGTCGACAAAGCGAATGTGGCCCGGGAGAAACGCTAGAGATCATGTCGGAAACGCCGAGAGAAAAAGAGGCTCAACAGGACAATCGGGATGCCGACGGCCCCGTCGACTTCGAGGGGGCTCTCGCGGAACTCGAGGAACTCGTGGCCAAAATGGAAGGCGGCTCCTTGAGTCTCGAGGAGTCGCTGGCCGCGTTCGAGCGGGGCATCAAACTCACCCGGGAGTGCCAGGCGGCCTTGCGTTCGGCCGAATTGCGCATCAAGGCGTTGACCCAGGAAGGCGACGAGCTGGAGCTGTCGGCCACAGACGAGCAGGACGTTCGCTAGCGAGCACGTAGAACGCCCGCGTTGGGTCAGGGCATCGCCAACCCAGCCGCGCCGACCACCACGCTTGCCATCAAACCCGCGATCAGGTCGTCGGCCATGATGCCAAGTCCGCCCTTGACGCGGGTGTCGGCCCAGGAGACGGGCCAAGGCTTGGCGATGTCGGCGATCCGAAACAGCACAAAGGCTGCGGTCGCCCATAGGGGCGACATCGGGACAAACAGAAGGGCGAACCAAACACCGGCGATCTCGTCGAGAACAATGGCCGGCGCATCGCCGAGCCGGTGACGTTTGACCACGCGGTCAACGATCAGCACGCCGGCGAAGAACGCCGCGAACGCCGCCGCTGCGCGCGTGTAGACGTCTTGATCGGAGAGGACAAACCACCAGATCGCGACACCCAATGCCGAGCCCACCGTACCCGGGGCTACGGGAACGAATCCGCAACCGAAGCCCGTGGCGACGAACACCCAGGGGTCGCCCAGTTGGCGCCAGGAAAACCCGGTCTGGCCGTCCCGGCTACCCATGAAGCGCCCTAACCGTCAGAAGTGACGATAGCCGGGCCGAACCTCGACCAGGGTGCCGCCCTGCGTCCAACCCGCCCCCGGATTCGCGTCTTTCCGGAGGGTGGCAATTGGAGTGATGGGTATCCCATGCCGTTGGGCAAGGTCTGCGATGGTGTCACGCACATCGGGGGGCGCGGCAAGCGCCAGTTCGTAGTCGTCTCCCATCGCCACCGCATCCAATGCCGTCGCGCCGGCGTACAGCGGGATGGCGTCCAGGTCGACATCGCAACCGACGCCACTCGCACGACACAGGTGATCCAGGTCCGACGACAGACCATCGGAGATGTCGATGGCCGCGCTGGCGATTCCCCGCAGGCCGATACCCAGTTCCAGGCGCGGTCGGGGCATCCAATACCGCTTGAGCGGCGAGTCCTCCTTCAAGGCGACCAACGACCACTCGCCTAGGTTCTCGTCTGCGAGCGCAAGACCCGCACCGCCCAACGAGCCGGTGACGTATAGCACCTCGCCCGGCTTTGCCCCCGAACGCGTGATCGCCATGCCGCCAGGCGTGTGACCGTGCACCGTCACCGTCACGCTCTCGGGACCCCGCGCGATGTTGCCGCCGACGATGGTGATTCCGAAGTCGCGCGCCGCCGTCGCGAGACCGCCGGCGTAGTGTTCCGCCCAGTTGACAGTCAGGTTCTCGGCCGTCAACGACACCGTGGCGAAGGCGGGAGTCGCGCCCATCGCGGCGAGGTCCGAGGTTGCGACCGCCAGACTGCGATAGCCGATGGCATCGGCGCAGGCGCCGCCGGGGTAGTGGCGGTCGGCCACCAGCGTGTCCGTGGAAACCACGAACTGGTGCCCGGTCGGAATCTCAAGCACCGCAGCATCGTCGCCGGGGCCGAGTACGACGCCGTCACCACGGGCGGTGTCGCGCAGGCGGGCAACGATTCGTTCGATGAGTTCGAACTCGTGCACGGCGTCAGCCATCGGCACCTCCGGGCGGCCCGCACCGGGTGCCGTCCTCAGCGGATGCTGTGTCGCCGAGTTCCGCGGTCCGGAGGTCTCGGGCGACCCGATCCAGCACGCCGTTGACGTAGCGGAAACTCTCCGCCGCGCCAAATCGCTTGGCGAGTTCCACCCACTCGTCGATGACCACCCGTGCCGGCACGTCGAGCCGTTCCTTCAACTCGTAGCTTCCCGCCCGCAGGATCGCTCGCTCGACGTAGTCGAGTTCGGCGATTCGGCGATCCAGGTAGGGCTCGAAGACCGGGTCGAGCGACGTCACTCGATCCATGACCCCGCGCAGGCACTCGTGGAGGTAGTCCGTATCCGCGCCTTTCAACTGATCCGGCGTGAATTGCCGAACGATCTCGTCGAACTCGGCGTCGGTCATCTGCCACGCGTAGAGAGCCTGCAGCAGCGTGCGCCGGGCGCGGCGGCGCGCCCAGACATTGATGGAGGAACGACTCATCGGACGACTAGATCCTCTTGTCGGCGGCCAGTTGCTACCCCTGCGGTTCGCGGGCGAGGACCACCCGGAGATCGGGCCCTACGGCATGGGTCTCGCGGATTGTACCGCGCACGGCCTCGGCCAATCGTTCGATGGACATCGCCGCCATCGGCCGTGCGGTACTGCCAAGGAACTTGGGTGCCTGGTAGATCACCGCTTCGTCCCAGAGTTCGCTACGGAGAAACGCGCCCGTGAGCCGCGAGCCGGCTTCCACGAGGACTTCGTTGCAGCCTTCGTTCGCCAACCAGCCAAGCATGGCGGCGAGATCGACTGCATTTCCTTCTTGACGAACGATCTCCCCGGGCGAGGCACCGCTCGTCGCTCGTGCCCCGGCGAAAATCACCACGCGGGCGTCGCCCTCGAATAGCCGCGCGTTGTGCGGGGTGCGCCCGGCGCTGTCCGCCACTGCGATCATCGGCTGGCGGATCATGCCGCGCACGCCGAACGCTTCGTCTCTGACGTTGAGCCTGGGATCGTCGGCGAGCACGGTGCCGATCCCCGTGACGATGGCGCAACTCCGGGCGCGCCACGCCTGCACGTCGACACGAGCTTCCTCGGAAGTAATCCATTGGCTCTCGCCGTCCGCCATGGCCGTACGCCCATCGAGAGAGGCCGCGACCTTGACCCGCACCAAGGGCCGGCCGGCTGTGAAACGCTTCACGAAACCCGCGTTGAGTTCGGCTGCCTCGGGCAGTTCCACGGTGTCCACCACGATCCCTGCCTCGCGCAGGGTCTGGTAGCCCATGCCGACAACGCGCGGATCAGGATCCCCCATGGCCCCCACGACACGGTGGACGCGACCCCGGATGAGCGCGTCGGTGCACGGCGGCTGCAGGCCGGTGTGGCAGCAGGGCTCCAGGGACACGTAGACCGTTGCGCCCTCGACATCGCCGCCCGCGTCGGCGACTGCATTGGCTTCGGCGTGCGCCTCGCCACTGCGGACATGCCAGCCCCGTCCGATTACGCGGCCGTCCCGGACGATCACGCAGCCGACCCGGGGATTCGGGGTGGTGCTGTAGAGGCCGCGCTTCGCCAGTTCGACAGCGCGCCGCAGGAACAGGCGGTCAACCTCGCCGATCACGACGCTATCTCGAGTCCGCGGCAAGTGGCTCCCACTCGAGTCAACCCTCGATGCCGTATCGTCGCCATCATTCGTCGGGCTGGGGTGCCACCGCTAGCTCGACCTTGAGTCGCGCGATCTCCTCGGAGAACTCGCTGATGTCCTGGAAGTCGCGGTAGACGGAGGCGAAGCGCACGTACGCCACCTGATCCACTTTCTTGAGTTCCGTCATCACCGCTTCGCCGACCACACGCGAGGGCAGTTCACGTTCGCCGGTCTCGCGCAGGTCGTGCTGAATGCGGTTGATCATGGTCTCGCGCTGCTCGGTCGAAACCGGGCGCTTCTCCAACGCCCGATCGAGGCCGGCGCGGAGCTTTTCTTCGTTGAACGGTTCCCGGGCGCCGTCGCTCTTGATGACCCGGGGCATCACCAGTTCCGCGCTTTCGAACGTGGTGAAACGCTCCGCGCAGGTCAGGCATTCCCGCCGACGCCGCACCTGATCGCCCCCGGACACCAGCCGGGAATCGATGACCTTGGTATCGACCGCGCTGCAGAACGGGCAATGCATGGTCGGGATTGTAACGGAGGTGCCCCCACGGGCTCCCTTCACGGCGTGGCGTCGACCGGTGGCAGTTCGTTGATCACCCCCAAGGCTTGTGCCAGAGAGGCCACTGGATGGGCTTCGATGCCCGAAATCGCCTCGCGCGGACGATTCGCGCGGGGCAGGATCGCGCGCGTGAAGCCGTGCTTCTGCGCTTCCCGGAGGCGGTCCTGGCCGTTCGGCACGGGACGGACCTCGCCGGTGAGACCCAATTCGCCGAAAACCACGAGGTCCCTAGGGAGTGCGCGGTTCTTGAAACTCGACATGGCGGCGGCGAGCAGGGCCAGGTCGGCCCCGGTCTCGCCGATGCGCACGCCCCCTACGACGTTGGCGAAGACGTCCTGGTCCGCGAGCGACACGCCGCAGTGCCGATGCAGCACGGCGAGATGCATGGCCAGGCGTTGGGCGTCGAGGCCGACGGCGACGCGCCGGGGGTAGCCGCCCTGGACGTCGTCGACCAAGGCCTGGATCTCCACCAGGAGCGGGCGAGTGCCTTCCCATGTCACGGTCACGACGCTGCCTGGCGCCATCTCCTTGGGGCGCTGCAGGAAAATGGCCGAGGGATTGGATACCTCCTTCATTCCCGCGTCGGTCATCGCGAACACGCCGAGTTCGTTCACGGCGCCGAAACGGTTCTTCAGGCCCCGGAGGGTTCGGTAGCGGCTTCCCGGCGGCGCGTCGAGCATCATGAAGCAGTCGATCATGTGCTCGAGCACCTTGGGGCCGGCGAGATTGCCTTCCTTGGTGACGTGTCCGACCAGAACCACGGCGACACCGGTCTGCTTGGCGAGTCGGACGAGTTCCGCGGCGGATTCACGCACCTGCGTAACGCTGCCCGGCAGGCTCTCGGAGGTCTGTACCTGCATGACCTGGATGGAGTCGACGATGACCAGCGCAGGCTTCTCGGATTGCACGAGTTCGGCGACTCGTTCCACGGTGACTTCGGACGCCACGGTGAGGGCGTCGGCGGCCAATTCCAGCCGTCGAGCGCGATCGGCGATCTGCTCGAGCGACTCCTCGCCGCTGACGTAGAGAACCCGGACGTCTCTGCCGAGAGCCGTGGAAACCTGCAATAGCAAGGTGCTCTTCCCCGCGCCCGGGTCACCGCCCATCAAGGCCACGGAGCCCGGCACGAAGCCGCCTCCTAGAACGCGGTCGAGTTCCGCGAAACCAGACGGAATCCGCCGATGGCCGGCGGTGTTGATCTCGACGAGCCGAGCCGAGCGTGGCGATTCACCCGAGTAGCCACCTCGAGGCGTGCCGCGCCCGGCGGCCTGGTTCGTCTTCGGCAGGATGAACTCGCGCAGCGTATTCCACTCGCCGCAGGTGGCACATTGGCCCTGCCACTTGGTGTGTTCGGCGCCGCAGTCCGCGCAGACGAATGCGACCTTGGCCTTGGCCATTACCGGGGTACGGGGTCCGCGCCGTAGTCGTCGTCAACCGGCCCGGGTGGCGGCATTCTGGTGTCGTAGACCTCGCTGTCGTCAATGTAGTTTTCGAACTTCGTGAGATTCCGCCTGAAATTCAGCTTGAACCTGCCGATTGGCCCATTGCGCTGCTTGCCAATGATGATCTCTGTGACGACGGTGTCTTTGTCATCCTCCACGTTCTGATCCTTGTCGTCCTGATCTCCGTCGGTCTCGAGATCCTGATCGCGGTGGAGGAACAGGATCACGTCGGCGTCCTGTTCGATTGCACCGGATTCCCGTAGGTCGGAAAGGATGGGCCGTTTGTTAGATCGATTCATCGGGCTGCGGTTCAGTTGAGCGCAGGCCACCAACGGGCACTTCATTTCCTTGGCGATCGCCTTGAGGGAACGTGATATCTCAGATATTTCGTTCGTTCGGTTCTCCGGTTGCCGGGACGAATGCATGAGTTGCAGGTAATCCACCATGATCATCTTCAAGCCGCCAACTTCGCGCTTGACGCGTCGGACACGGGCGCGCAGGTCGTTAGGCGACAGCGATGCCGAGTCGTCAATGTAGAGCGGTTTGTCTCGAAGCAGCATTCGGGCGCTGTCGAACTTGGGCCAGTCATCGTCCCGAAGGCGTCCGGTCCGCATGCGGTTCTGGTTTATTGAGCCAAGCGAGGAGAGCATTCGCATGACCAACTGGTGAGCGGGTTGTTCCATCGAGAAGATGAGCACCGCGCCGGGCGAGTTGTCCGCGATAACGGCACGCTCCGCGACGTTCACCATGAACGCCGTTTTCCCCATGGAGGGGCGAGCCGCAACGATGATTAGTTCGGAGTCCTGGAAACCGGCAGTCTTGCGGTCAAGATCCGTGAAGCCGGACGCCAGTCCGGTGATCTCACCTCGCGTCTTGGAGAGCACGTGCACTCGTTCAACGGTCTCGTCCACGAGCGTCCCAATGCCCTGCGGGCCCGATTCGTTTAGCCGGTCCTCGCCGATCTCGAAGACCCGTTGCTCGGCTGCATCGAGCACTTCCGCGCTACTCCGCCCCTCGGGCAGGAAGGCGATATCGGTTATCTCGTTGGCGGCATGGATCAGTCGCCTAAGTGTCGACCGCTCCTTGACGATCTCCGCGTAGGTTTCGAGATTGGACGTGCCAAGGGTGGCGTCCACGAGTTCCGTGAGATAGGGGTTGCCGCCAACGCGTTCGAGAATCGCGCGGGTCGTTAGCGCACCCGACAGCGTCACGATGTCCAACGGCTTGTTGGTGTTGGCCAAGTCCGCCATCACCTCGAAGATGATCCGGTGCTGCGGCAGGTAGAAGTCCGCCGGCCCGAGCTTGTCGGCCACCTTGTCCCACGCGTGTTCGTCGAGCATGAGGCCACCAAGCAGCGACTGCTCGGCCTCGTTGGAATGGGGAGGTACCTTTAGGCGGACGGGTGCCGGAGTAACCGGTGCGGGTTCAGCCATGGCGTTCCATTCCCTTGGTCGCGACGCCTTGACGTTGGGCTATCAGCCCAGTTCAGTCAATCCAACAAGCTCTGATCAACTCGGTATAAGAGCACATTCCTAACGAAGATCCTGTAGATCACTGCGGCGTGCATGTGGACTATTCCGCGACGACCTCCACCTGGATCGACTGGACCACGTCGGCGTGGAACTGGACATCCACCTCGAACTCGCCAACGTCGCGGATGACGCCGTCCGGCATTCGGACTTCGCTCTTCGCCACGGGCAGTACCGCATCCGTCAAGGCGCGGGATATCTCCGTGGGTCCCACCGAGCCGTAGAGCCTGCCCTCTTCCGACGCGCGCGCCACGATGGTAACGCTCGCCTCGACGAGCTTCGTCGCCCGTTCGTGGGCGTCGGTGAGGCGCGCGTTGGCCGCTTTCTCGAGTTCCGCCCGGCGTTCCTCGAAGACCGCCCGGTTCTCCGTGGTCGCGCGGACCGCCTTGCCCGTCGGAATGAGGTAGTTGCGGGCAAAACCGTTCTTGACCGAGACCTCCTGGCCTAGGTCGCCGATGTTGGTGACTCGTTCGAGCAGGATGACGTTCATGGCTACTTGTGCTGGTCGGTGTAGGGGAGCAGCGCAAGATAGCGCGCCCGCTTAATGGCGGTCGCCAACTGACGCTGGTACTTTGCGCTGGTGCCGGTGATCCGGCTCGGGACGATCTTTCCCGTCTCCGTGATGTACTGCTTCAAGAGGTCGAGATCCTTGTAGTCGATCTCCTTGATGCCTTCCGCCGTGAACCGGCAGTAGCGTTTGCGGGAGAATCTGCGTGCCATCGTCTACTCCACCTCCGCGGCTTCTTCCGCCTCTTTGGGCTCGGCAACGGCGTCGCGGTCGGCGTCGTCGCCCCGTTCCTCCTGGCGACGTGCCACCCGGGCGCGCACCTCCTCGTCCCTTCGGCGATCCCGTTCACGCTCCTTCTCCTGCTCACGCAACTCCTCTTCGTAGATCTTCGAGGTGCTGGTATCCGCTTCCTGGCGCTTGATGATAAGATTGCGTATGACAGCGTCGTTGAAGCGGAAGGCGCTTTCGAGTTCCGCCAAGGTCTCGCTCGTCACCTCGATGTTCATCAGGACGTAGTGGGCCTTGTGGATCTTCGCCACCGGATAGGCCAGTTGACGGCGACCCCAATCCTCCACGCGGTGGACATGGCCGTTGCCCCGGGCGATCAACGACCGATAGCGCTCGACCATGCCGGGCACCTGATCGGAATGATCGCGGTGCACCATGATCACGACTTCGTAATGTCTCATTAGATCTCCTTTCGGTTTTCGCCTCCGCTCGGCGTTGTCCGCCGACGTGAGGCAAGGAGCCGATGTCATGCGTTGGTTGCCCAACGCGGGTGAGGGATTGTAGGAGCGTCGGGACCTCGGAGCAACTGCGCGTCGCTATGCGACGCGTTGGGAGAATGCTGCGCATTCTCCATTGGCAATCCCTTGAGCGCCCCCCCCGCGACGGTCGACTCCTACCGACGCTTCGGGATAGCCACTCGTAGGGGACGGGCTTGTCCCGGCGCGCCCTTCGGGCGCGTTTCGAGAATGCTCGCGCATTCTCGTGGCAA
>JAPPND010000031.1 GCA_028818795.1 Gammaproteobacteria bacterium
CTCACCGAGTTCAGTGAAGGTCAAGACGCCGAGTTCCCGAGCAGCCGCGAGATTGACCATCCGTGTCGCCGAATCCTACACCATCGGTGCTAACTAACGCTGATCCGGTGGTCCGATCATGGGGTTTCCCTTAATCCCACACGGGTGCTATGACGCCATAGGCTCTTGGAATCCACCGTCCATGAGAGTCTTCCAGAGCTCGGCGATGTATTTGGCGAGCTGGTCTGCGAGTTCGTCGACCGCACGGTCTGAGGCAAGCAGTGCCAAGGTGTGGTCATCAGGATCACGGATGTTGATGCGGGGCTCGGGGGTGCATCCCCATGGCGTCCAACTCGCGGTGTAGTGAGTAGGACCGACGTTCGTCGTTGCTTCCGCGAGACGGGCGTAGACGTCGGTTCGCTTCGCGCGTTCGCAGTAGACGCCGTACCAAAGCTCTTCCGTGGCCGCGATGGTGATCCAGACATCCTGCGCCACGCGGTAGTGGATGCCGGATTCATACCGCTGCTTGCCGCTGATGGTCTTCTCGACAGCCGGTCGTTTGGCGCGATCGGTGTATTGTGGATCGCGGGGAAGGTCGGGAACCTTGGCCTTCAGTTTGCTGGCGATTCTGTCCCAAAGCTGTACCACTAGGTCGACCTCGGCCTGCGCGAATGCTCGGGCGAGGTCTCGCGCGAGGAGCATGTTGTCGCCGGTTTTGCAGAGCTTCTTCAGTTCATTCATGTATGTGTCGTTGTAGTCGGTGCCGGTCAGGCGGCGGATGAGCTCCAAGTATTGTGCGATAGTCTCCCGTAGGGGTGGATCGTCGAAAGCACGCTGCTGACAGCGCGTGAGCCAAGGAGGGAGGTCATGACGGTAGGACAGAAGGTCGAGTCGGTCGCTGAACGGTTCGATGCTGTCGGCTACGGGAGGAGTGCCAAAAAGCGTGAGATAGCGGAGATGTACGGTCGGGGCGTTGTAGCCCCGGTCGCAAACCAGGGTCCGGTAGTAGCGTTGGAGTTGCTTCTCTTGGTCCCCCGCATAGATCTTGTTCTCGATCACGATCGCCTCTCGGGCGTTGGCGATCAAGAGGTCGATTCGGTCGGACTCGCGGTAAGCACGCGCATTCTTGGTGGCGAATTGTGGTACGCGAGCGACGTGGTGGACGAAATCGGCAAGGTTGACTCGTTCCCCGCTGGTCGAATCCCGATGGTCCAGAAGGGCGTGGAGGAACCGGGAATGGAGGTGGTTCTCATCGCTTGGCTTACGTAGGACCGCGAAGACGTTGAATGGTAGCGGGCGCCCCGCTTGGTGACGCTCCCTGAGCCGTGCGACGTCGGCGATGAGTTGGCGATGCTGTCCTTTGGGTGACATGGGCGGTCAGAACCTAACATAAGGTGCACCTGCGTACCGCACCTGTCCAACGTTGTCGGGTGTCCAAGAGATCACCTGAGCCACACGCACATACGGATGGACCGCCCGAGGTCGTGGGTCAGCCATCTTGCTAGCCAGTTGGTTTTGACGTGTCCGAAACCGACCGCAACCGGTCCCGCTACAGATCATCGAGTATCCTACCTGCCGCCACCGCACGGATTCCCTTGGCCAGGGGAAAGGTCTCGTCTCCGGCGTGGATCAAATCCAGCGAACGCAGATCAAGGTCGGCCATTGCCGTGCGCATGGAACGAGTGACGCCGGGGGAACTCGTGCGTTTGATCTCGAACGCGCGTAGCCGTCCGCCACGGTCGGGCACCACGAGGTCGACCTCTGCGCCCGCGTGTGCGGCCCAGAAGTAGCACTGGCGCTCCTCGACCCCGAGCGTGCGGATGATGTTCTCCATCACGAAGCCTTCCCAGGACGCACCCACCTTGGGGTGGCGTTCGAGCGCCGTGCGATCGCGGATGTCGAGAAGCCGGTGCAGCACGCCGGAGTCGCGGATGTAGACCTTGGGCGTCTTGACCTGGCGCTTGGCGAGATTGGCGCTCCAAGGTTTCAACACGCGCACCATGAACGTGGCTTCGAGGGCGTCGAGGTAGCGGCGCATTGCATGTTGCGACATGCCGAACGCGCGGCCCAACTCGGAGCCGTTCCAGAGTTGGGCATGGTAGTGGGCGATCATGGTCCAGAAACGCTCCATTGTGTGGCTGGGGACCGAGATGCCGAGTCCCGGCATGTCCCGCTCAAGGAACGTCGCTACGAAGTTCTGCCGCCATCGGTAGCTCTGGACATGACTTCGGGCGGTGAAGGAACGCGGAAACCCGCCCCGAAGCCAAAGCTCCGCCGCCTTTCCGGAACCTGTCTCGGCGAGCGAGAGACAGGGCAACTGGTAGTAGGCGATGCGACCGGCCAGCGACTCCGAACTCTGGCGAAGGAGGTTCGGAGAAGCACTGCCGAGAACCAGGAATCGTGCGCGGATCGGGCGTCGATCGGCGAGCACGCGCAAGGTCGGGAAGAGTTCGGGTCGGCGTTGCACCTCATCGAGAACGACCAAGCCGGTCAGCGGCGACAGGGCAAGCAGCGGATCCGAGAGACGCGCCCGATCCGCGGACGACTCGAGATCGAAGAAATGCGTCTGGCTTCGACGCTGTGCAACCTCGTTCGCAAGCGTCGTCTTGCCGACCTGGCGGGCACCGATCAAAGCGACGACGGGATTGTCGCGCAGCAACCGCTGAACCGCCCTGAGATGGTCGCTTCGAGGGATCATTGGTAACGATTTTATATGAAAATTGGACGACAGACGTCCAATTTTCAATGTCGATAGAGAGGGCCGGTAACGCGTCACCCACCAGTCGGCCAGTCCCGCTGGGTATGCTCGCCCCAAGGCTCTCGGGCGAAAACCCCTTGGACCATCGGTACAAAGTGGCCCATAGCGAACGTGTCGTACTCAGGATCGAATGACAGTTGGTCGTAGTCCGCACAGAAACGGACGGTCATCTCGTACGCTGGGTGATCCCGGTGCCGCTCGCGCTCGTTGGCGTCGCCGCCGATCTTGTCGAGGTAGTAGTAGCCCTGGAACAAGCCGTGGTGCAGCACCATCCAGTAGGTGTGCCTGGCCACGTAGGGCCGCAGCACGCCGGCCGCAACCGCCGAGTGGTTCTCCGGTGCCAGGTTGTCGCCGATGTCGTGGAGCAGCGCGGCCACGACGATCTCATCGCACTCGCCAGCGCGCAAGGCCCGCGTCGCGGTTTGCAGCGAGTGCTCGTAGCGGTCTACCTGGTAGCCGGGGAATCCGCCCCTGAGGCTCTCGAGGTAGGCGAGGACGCGCTCGCCGGTCTTGGCGACATGGGGTTTCGCTAGCTCGTCGAGCAGGGCGTAGTCACGGGCCGTGCCTCGGTCCATGCGGGTGAAGCCGACGACCGAAGTCGCATCCGTGTCATTCATGGGTCGGTTCTCCGCCCTTTGACGGAAACGAATTATGGTCAAATACGCCTCGATTAGCGAAACGAGATGCGCGGGTTCGAACCCCGGACGAATGGAGAGATACTCGCTCCTCAGCCTGGTCCGTCACGCCCGTCGCTACCACGAGAACTGGCAGCGGGCGTGGCGCGATCCCGCGCCGAAGAAGGCCTACGACATCGTGATCGTCGGCGGTGGCGGCCACGGGCTGGCGACCGCCTACTACCTCGCCAAGGTGCACGGCGTCACCGACGTCGCGGTCGTCGAGAAGGGCTGGCTGGGCGGTGGCAATACGGGTCGCAACACCACCATCGTGCGGTCCAACTACCTGCGCGACGAGTCGTCGCACCTCTACGAGTTCTCGCTCAAGCTCTGGGAGGGTTTGAGCCAGGAGCTCAACTTCAATGTCATGTTCTCTCCGCGCGGCGTGCTCTATCTGGGTCACAACCTCCACGACATGCGCGAGATCGAACGCCGGGTGAACGCCAACCGCTTGAACGGCATCGATGCCGAACTGCTCTCCACCGCCGATGTGCAGAAGCTGGTGCCGCTCATGAGTTGTTCGCCGAATGCGCGCTACCCGGTACTCGGTGCCTCGTTGCAACGCCGGGGCGGGATCGCCAGGCACGACGCGGTGGCGTGGGGTTTCGCGCGTGCCGCCGACGCGCAGGGCGTCGACATCCTGCAGCGCACCGAGGTCACGGGAGTTCGCTGCGACAACGGGGCGGTCGCGGGTGTCGAGACATCCCGGGGCTTCATCGGCGCACGCAAGGTAGCGTGCGTGACAGCCGGCAATTCGGGCGTCCTGGCGGCGATGGCAGGGCTTAAGTTGCCGATCGAGTCGCGACCGTTGCAGGCGTTGGTCTCCGAACCGCTCAAGCCGTGTCTTGACGTGGTCGTGCAGTCGAGTGGCGTGCACTGCTACGTGAGCCAGGCGGACAAGGGCGACCTCGTCATCGGCGCCGGTACGGATTCCTACAACGGCTACGGGCAGCGCGGCTCGTTCTCGGTCATCGAACACACGCTGCAGGCGATCTGCGAGCTGTTCCCGGCGTTCAGCCGGGTGCGCATGAACCGGCATTGGGGCGGCATCGTCGACATCTGCCCGGACGCCTGCCCCATCATCGGCGAGACGCCCGTTCGCGGCCTCTATTTCAACTGCGGCTGGGGTACGGGCGGCTTCAAGGCCACGCCGGGTTCGGGCTACGTGTTCGCGGAGACGCTGGCCTATGAACGTCCCCATCCACTTGCCGCGCCGTTCTCGCTCGATCGCTTCGCCACCGGCGCGCTGGTCGACGAGCACGGTGCCGCCGGCGTCGCCCACTAATGTTCCGGATCCGCTGCCCCTACTGTCGAGAGCTGCGTAGCGAGGAGGAATTCAGCTACGCCGGCGAAGCACACATCCCGCGACCCGAGGATCCGTCGTCGCTGTCGGACGCCGAGTGGGGCGAATACCTGCATACCCGCACGAACCCCCGGGGCCCGCACCGGGAGATGTGGGTTCACACGGCGGGCTGCCGACGATACTTCAACGTCCTGCGCGACACCCTAAGCTACGAGATCCTAGCCGTGTACTTGGTGGGCGAGATGCCGCCGGAACGGGAAGAGGCTAGGTGAGCGAAGACGTACGCCGTTTGGCTGCCGGGGGTCGGATCGACCGCGACCAAGCCTTGGATTTCGTGTTCGACGGTCGTGCCCTTCGCGGCTTTGCCGGCGACACCCTTGCCTCCGCGCTACTTGCCAACGGCGTGGATGTCGTTGGCCGGAGCTTCAAGTACGGGCGTCCGCGGGGGATCGTGGGTCACGGCGCGGAGGAGCCCAACGCGATCGTCGAGGTGGGCACCGGCGCGTCGTGCGTGCCGAATCTGCGCGCGACCCAGGTCGAGCTGTACGACGGTCTGGAAGCCCGTTCCACCGGGTCGTCGGTATTCCAGCGTGCCGTTGGCGCATTCGGTCGTCTGCTGCCGGCGGGCTTCTACTACAAGACCTTCATGTCGTCGCCGCGGGCCTGGATGGCATGGGAACGCCTTTTGCGCCACGCAGCGGGCTTCGGTAGGGCTCCGGATGCCGCGGACCCCGATACCTACGACCGGATGAACCATCACTGCGACGTGCTGGTGGTCGGGGCTGGCCCCGCAGGCTTGAGCGCGGCCCTCGAGGCGGCAGGGTGGGGGGCTCGCGTGCTGCTTGCCGATGAGCAGTCGGAGTTCGGCGGCAGCCTGTTGGCGGAGACGCGGACGTTAGGTGGTGACGGTGCAGCCGCCTGGCTGGACGCCACCTTGGCCGAGCTCGATGCCTCCGCCAATGTCGAGTTGCTGCCGAGGAGCACGGTCAGCGGCTACTACGACCACAACTTCCTGACCATCGTCGAACGGCGCTCGGACCACCTGGGACCCGTAGCTGTGGCCGGGACGCGGGAGCGGCTGCACCGAGTCCGTGCCGAACAGGTGGTTCTCGCGACCGGCGCAATCGAGCGGCCGCTGGTGTTCGCCAACAACGACCTACCCGGCGTGATGCTGGCCTCGTCGGTGTCCACCTACGTCAACCGCTATGCGGTCGCGCCCGGAAAGAGCCTGCTGCTCTTCACGACCAATGACCACGGCTATCGAACCGCGTTGGATTGGCACCGAATAGGCCGCGAGGTCGTGGCGATCGTGGATGCCCGGGAGAATCCCGCCGGCGGATGGGTGGCTGCGGCGAAGGATTCGGGTATCGAAGTGATTGCCCGGCACGCGATCACCGAGGCCGTCGGCCGAAGTCGGGTTTCCGGTGCGGCTATCGCGCCGTTGCAGCGCAACGCACTCGTGGGCGCGTCCCGGCGACTGGCCTGCGATCTGGTCGCGTGTTCCGGCGGCTGGAACCCAACGCTGCATCTCGGTTCGCAGACCGGGGTCAAGCCGCGCTGGAGTAAATCGGCGGCGGCCTTCCTGCCGGGCGACCTCGGGGAAGGCACGCTCTGTGCGGGCGCGGTGGCGGGGACACCCACCCTGCGCGGCTGTCTGGAGCAGGGGGCGCTGGCCGGTGCCACCGCCGCATCGCGCGCCGGCTTCGGCAGTGGCAGAACGACGCGGGCGGCCCCCGAGGTCGACGAGCCGTCCGAGGCACCGACGGGGTCGCTGTTCCTAGTCCCGCACCCCAAGCGCGTGAGCCGCGCACCGAGACAGTTCGTGGACTTCCAGTTGGATGTCACCGCTGCGGACATCGAACTCGCGGCGCGGGAGGGCTACGAGTCGGTGGAGCACGTCAAACGCTACACCGCGCTCGGCTTCGGCACGGACCAGGGCAAGCTCGGCAACGTTAACGGGGTCGCCATCCTCGCCGACGTCCTCGGCAAGGACATCGCCGAGGTGGGCACGACAATGTACCGGCCGTCCTACACGCCGGCCACCTTCGGCGCCATCGCGGCACGCGACGTGGGCGGGTTCTTCGACGCGGAGCGGCATACCCCCATGCACGACTGGCATACCGACCATGGCGCAGAGTGGGAAGACGTCGGGCGCTGGAAGCGTCCGTGGTACTACCCCCAGTCCGGCGAGACGATGCAGCAGGCGGTGAACCGGGAATGCCTCGCGGCCCGGGACGGCGTGGCGATCGTGGATGCGTCGACGCTCGGCAAGATCGACATCCAGGGTGCCGACGCGGCGGAGTTCCTGGACCGGGTCTATACCACGGGCTTCCGCAAGCTCGGTATCGGGCGGTGTCGCTACGGCCTCATGCTTCACGAGGACGGCACGATCTTCGACGACGGCGTGACGGCGCGCCTGGCGGAAAGCCGCTACCTGATGCACACCACCACCGGCAACGCGGAGGTGGTGTTCGCGTGGTTGGAGCGGTGGCACCAGACGGAGTGGCCGGATCTCAAGGTCTATTTCACGTCCGTGACGGATCATTGGGCCACCGCAGCCTTGGTCGGTCCGAAGTCCCGCACCGTCCTCGCCAAGGTCTGCACGGATATTGACCTGTCCGGTGAGGCATTCCCGTTTATGGTGGTGCGCGAAGGGCGCGTCGCGGGGGTGCCGGCCCGGGTGTTCCGCATCAGCTTCAGCGGCGAACTGTCCTTCGAGGTCAACGTCCCGGCGCAGCATGGCCGGTCGGTCTGGGACGCGCTCATCGATGCCGGGGCGGAATTCGACATCATGCCGTACGGCACCGAGACCATGCACGTGCTGCGCGCCGAGAAGGGCTTCATCATCGTCGGGCAGGACACCGACGGTTCCATGACACCGGCGGACATGGGCATGGACTGGGCGGTACGCCGCAACAAACCGTTCGGGTTCCTCGGCGACCGCTCTCTTGACTTGGCCGACCATGTGCGCGAAGACCGTCCGCAGTTGGTGGGGCTCGCGAGTGGCGATGGCAAGACCGTGCTGCCGGAGGGCGGCCAGTTGGTCGACGATCCCGAACGCCCGCCGCCGGTGCCCTTCGCCGGCCACGTGACATCCAGCTACTACAGTGCGCGGCTATCGCGTCCCATCGCGCTCGGCATGGTGAAAGGCGGAGCGAAACGAATGGGCGAAACCGTCTACTGCCCCCTCGCCGACGGCCGGGTTCTCAAGGCATCGATCGTCGATTCCGTTTTCTACGACCCGAAGGAGGAGCGGCAGCGTGTCTGAGCCGGGAGGCGTCGTGTGTCGCGAGTGCCTGGACCGGGCATTTGTGAATGTCCGCGCCGATGCGGGGGATCCGCGCCTTCGACATGCGGTGGCGCAGGTCGCGGGTGTGGATCTACCGCATGAGCCCGGTACGTGGAACCATGCCGATCGCTCGCGGGCGTATTGGCTCGGCCCCGACGAGTGGCTGCTGGTCGTCGAGGGCGATGACGGATTGGAGGTCGAAGGGCGGCTGCGCGATGCGCTCGACGGTCGCTTCTCGGTGGCGGACGTGACCGGTGCCCAGGTTCAGTTGGAGCTGTCTGGCCACGACGTCGGCAAGGTGCTCCAGAAGTCGAGCCCCTACGACTTCCATCCCCGGAACTTTCCGCCCGGTCGTTGCGCACAGACTGTGTTCGCGAAAGCCACGGCACTTGTCGCGGCAAGGGAGGACGGCGCGTTCGATATCGTCTTCCGTCGGAGCTTTGCCGACTACCTCATGCAATGGCTCGCCGATGCGGCGGCGGAATACGGGTACCGGTTGGCCGGTTGGAATGAGCCATAACGACGGGTCGACGGCGGTGGCTCAAAGAACCCGCCACCAGGGGACCGCGAGGATCCCGTCGCTCATTTGATGCGTCTCGTCGCCGCCGTGCAGTAGGAGGCCGCCGACGAATCGGTCCGCGTATTCCTCGCGGAATAGTCGCAGTCCCGTCGTGTCCGCGTAGCGGGCAGCGGCGGTCTTGACCTCGATGGCGAGCACGCGTTCTCCGGATTCGATGACGAAGTCGACCTCGCGTTCCGTGGTCGTGCGCCAATAGAGCAACTGCGGCGAGGGCACCTGGCCGTCACGCCACGCAAGGAGATCCGCGAATACCAGGTTCTCGAGGTGTGCACCGGTCAACTCAGTCGTGCCACAGAGCCAGATTGCCAGTGCCGGATCGCTCCAGTAGAGCTTCGGGCCTTTGATCAGGCGCTTCGTCCGGTTCACCGAATAGGCTGGCAGACGGATCGACTGGAACGAGGTCTCCAGTAGGTTGAGATAGCGCTGTACGGTGGCTCGGGGAATGCCCGTGTCACGCGCGATTCCGGTTTGATTCACGAGACCGCCGAGGCGATGGCCGGCGGCACGCATGAGTCGCCGGAAATCCACCAGGTCGCCGACGGCGGACAGCATCTGAAGGTCGCGCTCCAGGTAGGTGCGGACATAGCCGTCGTACCATAGTGCGCGGGCATCCGGATCGGCCAGTTCGAGGGCGGGGACGGGGTAGCCGCTCTCGCATACCGCCGTTCGCCAATCCGCCGCCGTCTCGTCCTGGGCCTCCAAGACGCTTGGCCAGTCGGCCGCCGGCTTCGACAACAGGTCCGACCAGATGCCGGGCGTGCCCCTGCCGAGCCGTTCGCGGCGGGTGAACGGCCAGAGATTGACGTATGTCGCGCGTCCGGCCAGGGACTCCGAAACGCGCTGCATCAGGAGCAGGTTCGCCGAACCGGTGAGGACGAAACGACCGTTGCGGCGCGGTTGGTCGGCGTCAACGGCGCGTTTCACAGCCAGCAGCACCTCCGGTTCCCGCTGTACTTCATCCAACGTCAGGCGAGGCGAACTACGAACCAGATCGTCCGGGACTAGACGGGCCCGTTCCTGGACGTCCGGATCGTCGAGGGTGAGGTAGGCGTGTTTCGCCAAAGATGGTTCGGACTGCACCAGCGTGCTCTTGCCGGTCTGGCGGGCGCCCATGACGACGACGACGGGGGAGACCTCCAACGCTTTGCGCAGCAAGCGGGCGGCGAGACGGGGAAAGTACAACGGATCGCTCATAGCTTGAGCGATTATCGCTCACGGCGTGAGCTATTTTCAAACTCGAGCCGTTCCGTGGTTTCAGCCGAGATCGAAACCCCGGTACCCGTTCGCCGCGACCTCCGCGCACATCTGGGCGTACGGCGGAAACCCGATCAGCGGCATGAAGACCTGGGGTTTGCCCGGGATGTTCTTGCCGAGGTACCACGAATTGCAGGTCGGGTAGAGCGTCAAACCGGCGACGGTGTTGACGTGCTCCACCCAGTCGTCCTGGGCCTGCCGGGTGGCTTCGATGGTTCCGCACCCTTCCCGACGCAGATCGCGAAGGCAGTCGGTGATCCAGTCGACGTGCTGCTCGATGGCCACGATCATGTTGGTCAGCACCGAGGGACTGCCCGGCCCGGTGACGAGGAAGAGGTTCGGGAAGCCGACCGTACAGAGGCCCAGGTAGGTGCGCGGCCCCGCGTCCCACGCTTGCTTCAGCGTGACGCCGTCGCGACCCCGGACGTCGACGCCCAGTAGGGCGCCGGTCATTGCGTCGAAGCCGGTCGCGAAGACGATGCAGTCGAATTCGAACTGCCGCCCGCCCGCGACGACGCCGTTGGGCGTTATGCGCTCGATCCCGCGTTTCCGTGCGTCGACGAGTTCGACATTCGCCCGGTTGTAGGTCTCGAAATAGCCAGTGTCCAGGCAAGGGCGCTTACAGCCGATTACGTTGTCTGGACACAAGAGTTCCGCCACCTTGGGGTCGTCGACCGTCTCGCGTATGCGTTGGCGTACGAACTCCGCGGCGGTTTCGTTGGCCTCCCGGCTTCGCAGCAGGTCGTTGTAGGCACCGAGGAACGTGAAGCCGCCGTGTCGCCACCGCGCCGCGTAGTTGGCCTCCCGATCATCGGCATCGTCGGACAGGGCGGGGGCATCGTTGTGATGCACTCTCGAGCCGAATCCGGCATGCATGCGCAGATTGTCGGCACGGAATTCGGGATACTCGGCCTTGATCTCCTGGACGGCGGCGGAATCCAGCGGCTTGTTGTGCGCCGGGATCGAGTAGTTCGGCGTACGCTGGAACACCGTCAGATGTTTGGCCTCGGCCGCGATAACCGGGATGGCCTGGATGGCCGACGAACCGGTTCCGATGATGCCCACCCGCTTGCCGGTGAAGTCGACGCCTTGATGGGGCCACCGGCCGGTGTGGTACGTCTCGCCCAGGAAGCTATCGCGGCCCTCGAAATCCGGAAGGTTTGTCGACGACAGGCATCCGGTGGCCATGACAAGGAATGGTGAAGATACCGATTCGCCGGAGTCGGTCGTCACCAGCCACCGGTTTTCGTTTTCGTCGAAGACCGCGCCTGTCACGCGAGTGTTAAAGGTGATGCCCCGGCGCAGGTCGAACCTCTCGGCGACATGGTTGGCGTAGCGAAGAATCTCCGGCTGACCGGCGTAGCGCTCCGTCCACTCCCATTCCTGCTGCAGTTCGTTGGAGAAACTGTAGGAGTACTCCATGCTCTCGACATCGCACCGGGCGCCGGGATAGCGGTTCCAATACCAGGTGCCGCCGACACCGTCGCCCGCCTCGAAGACGCGGGTCCGGAAGCCGGCGCCGCGTGACCGGTGCAGCATGTAGAGGCCGGCGAATCCGGCGCCTACGACGATCACATCCAGGTCTGGCTTGCCCGCCACGGACGCACACCACCTCGGTCGGAAGAGCGAGGATTCTACCCAACCGTAGGCAGAATCCTTTTCTGCCATGGGGTATATACCGATATATACTCAGTGTCATGACATCGCTGGAGCGGATCTGCACAGCACTGCGAGACGCAGGGGTCGGCTACGCGGTCGTTGGCGGGCACGCGGTCGCTCTGCATGGCGCCGTCCGGGGCACCATCGACATCGACTTGGCATTGCGCTGGACCCGTCAAACGCTGATGGACGCACAAGCCGCACTGAACGGCATCGGGTTGGTGTCCCGTTTGCCAATCGAGGCAGCCGACGTCTTCGCGTTCCGGGACGAATACATCGAGAAGCGCCATCTGATCGCGTGGAACTTCCACAACCCCAACGACCCGCTGGAGCAGGTGGACGTCGTGATCAACTACGACCTCACCGGCAAGCGAACAGAGCGCTTCGAGTTGCCGTCCGGACCCGTCGAGGTCCTGTCGTTGCCGGACTTGATCGCCATGAAGCGCTCGAGCGGACGACCCCAGGATATCGAGGACGTTCGCGCGTTGGAGCGGCTGTGAGCGCGCGCCAGGCACCCCGTCCCGTGCAGACGTTCTCGGACGAGTACCTGGCGCGCTGCCGGGAACTGTCGGCCATGGACATCGTGCGGTTTCTCGAGGACTTCAGACGGATTCACGGCCAGGGGGAGTCACGTTCGCGGCTGATCAGTCTGAAGGTGCCGGAACCGCTCTTGGCCGCGTTCAAGACCAAAGCGCGCCTTGGCGGCGTGCGCTACCAGACCCAGATCAAGAACCTGATGCGGCTATGGCTGGAAGAAGCGACTCCGCTGGGGGATGCGCCCTGATGACGGCGAGGAACGCTTCCCCGTAGCGTTCCAGTTTGGCCTGGCCCACGCCGTGGACTTGCAACATCGCGTCTGGCGAGTCGGGACGAAGGCGCACCAGTTCTTTCAGGGTCGTGTCGTGGAAGACCACGTAGGGCGGCAGGCCGGCCTCCTCGGCGATCTCGCGTCGGGTCTCGCGCAGCGCTTCCCAAAGCGCGCTATCGCCGAGGCCGATCTCGAAACCGTCTTCCCGGCTCTTGGCGGGCGCCCGTTCACGCTTGGCGATCTTCGTCTCTTCGCGCAGGGTCAGGGTCTCTTCGCCACGCAACAGCGGACGTGATGCCGGGGTGAGGGTGAGCGCGTTGTAGCGTGCCGGATCGGAACGGACGTAGCCGCCCGCGACGAGCTGGCGCAGCACGGACCGCCATTGGTTGACCGCCAGATCATTGCCGATGCCATAGGTGGAAAGCCGTTCGTGTCGGTGTTGGCGGACCTTGTCGGTGTCTTTGCCGCGCAACACGTCGATGACGTGGGCGGCGCCGAAGCGCTGGCCGGTACGGACGATGCAGGACATCAGTTTCTGTGCCGGCACAGTGCCATCCCAGGTCTTCGGTGGCGCAAGGCAGACGTCGCAGTTCCCGCACCTTGCCGGCGGGTCGTCCCCGAAGTGGCGCAGCAGGGCGGCGCGACGACAGCTAGTGACCTCGCACCAGCCCAGCAGGGCGTCAAGCTTGGTTCGCTCGATGCGCTTGTGCTGTTCGTCGGCGTCGGACTCGTCGAGCATCTGCCGAAGCCGCACCACGTCTTGCAGGCCGTAGATCATCCATGCGTCGGCCGGTTCGCCGTCGCGTCCGGCACGGCCCGTTTCCTGGTAGTAGGCTTCGACGCTCTTCGGGAGGTCGACATGGACGACGAAGCGCACGTCGGGCTTGTCGATCCCCATGCCGAACGCGATCGTCGCGACGATAACGACGCCGTCGTTGCGTAGGAACCGCTCCTGGTGCTGGGCGCGGAGTGCGTTCGGAAGCCCGGCGTGGTATGGCAGTGCATCGTGTCCGGCGCCGCGCAGCATCTCCGCAGTGCTCTCGGTCTTGCGCCGGGACAAGCAATAGACGATGCCGGCTTCACTGCGGTGGTCGTCGAGGAAATCGACAAGCTGCGTATTGGCGTTGGTCTTGATGCGCACCGAGTAGCGAATGTTCGGCCGGTCGAAACCGCTCACGAAGCGAGCGGGCTTGGTGAGCTTGAGACGCGTGACGATCTCGGATCGGGTCCGGGCATCGGCGGTGGCCGTGAGCGCGAGCCGCGGAATGTCGGGAAAACGCTCGGCGAGTACGTGAAGACCCAGGTAGTCCTGTCGGAAATCGTGCCCCCACTGGGAAACGCAATGCGCTTCGTCGATGGCGAAGAGGTTGACCGGTGAGCGTTCAAGCAGGGCCAGGGTGTCTTCCTGCAACAGACGCTCGGGCGCAAGGTAGAGCAGGTCGAGGTCGCCCTTGCCCGCCCGGTTGGCGATTTCGGTCTGCTCGAACCATGGCAGCGTCGAGTTGAGGAACGCGGCAGCGACGCCCATCTGGCGCAGCGCGGCGACCTGATCCTGCATCAATGCGATCAACGGCGAGACCACGACGCCGGTGCCGGGACGGACCATGGCGGGAATCTGGTAGCAGAGCGACTTGCCGCCGCCGGTCGGCATCAGGACCAGGCAGTCGCGACCTTCGAGCACGGCCTGGATGACAGCTTCCTGTCCCGCTCGGAACTCGCCATAGCCGAAGGTGTCGAGAAGTACGCTACGGGCGGGATCAAGCATCGACGGATTATCCCGGAAAACCGGGCGAGAAAGGCAAACGATGGCGCTTCTCTCACATCACGTGTGGAGCTTTGATCAACGCCGTAGGGGCGACCCTTGTGGTCGCCCGTCGAGTAACGCAGCGTCGGTTCCATGTGCCGAGAATGCGGCAGCATTCTCGATCGCGCCCGCGCGGCGCGCCGGGACGGGACAATCCCGTCCCCTACGATCCGTCCCGCAAGCAGATTTGGACGGCAACTGCTGCGCTATAGTCGAAGCCATGAGTCCGCAAGTCCCCGTCCGCCCCGTGAAGCGCAATCTCGCCGGCCTGCCCCGCGCCCTGCGCGGCGACGTTCGGCTACTCGGCGCGCTTCTCGGCCAGGTTATCGCCGACCACAGAGGTGTGGGGTTCGTGGATCGCATCGAGTCCATTCGCGCGCTCGCCAAGCGTGCCAGGCGGGGCACGGGCGCGGACTGGAATCGATTGAGCGAAACGCTCGCGGCACTGCCGGAGGACGCCCTTACGGATATTGCGCGGGCATTCAACCAGTTCCTCAACCTCGCCAACATCGCAGATCAACGCCAGGCCGCGCGGGACGCCACGTGGCCTCGGGCTGTGGACGTCGACGTTCTCCGCCAATTGCGTATCGAACTCGTCCTGACCGCGCACCCCACGGAGATCCTGCGTAGAACGCTGATCCGGAAATACGATGCCATCGCGGCCGTGTTGGAGGCCCGGTCACGCGTTCCGAGGAGCGAGCGTCCCGTTCTGGAGGCGGAACTCGAACGCCTGATCGCCGAGGCATGGCACACCGACGAAATCCGGCGGGAGCGTCCGGCACCGCGCGACGAGGCCCGATGGGGATTCGCCGTCGTCGAAAACTCGCTGTGGCAGGCCGTTCCCGAAACGATGCGGGAACTGGACCGGGTCCACGGTTCGACCTTGCCCATCGACGTCATGCCGTTCGCGTTCGCCTCGTGGATGGGCGGTGACCGGGACGGCAATCCCAATGTCACGGCGGCGGTGACCCGGGAGGTACTTCGGCTGGCGCGGTGGTTATCGGCCGACCTCTTCCTCCGAGACGTGACGAGGCTGTCCGCGTCGCTCTCGATGTCGGCCGCGAGCAAGCCCATTCGGGACCGGGTAGGCGATGCGCCGGAACCGTATAGGGCGGTGCTCAACGTCCTTCGCCAACGGCTGGAGGCGACCCGGGCATGGGCCGAGACGGGCGGCGCACCCGGGCCGGACGTGATCATTGCCAACGCGGATCTCTTGGCGCCCCTCGTACTCTGCTGCGACTCGCTCCTGGAATGCGGCATGCCGCAGATCGCGAACGGGCCGCTCTTGGACACGATTCGACGTGCGCAGTGCTTCGGCGTGCACCTCGTGCAGGTCGACATACGCCAACATGCCGCTCGCCACGCCGCGCTGTTCGACGAGCTCACCGTCTACCTGCACGACGGCGACGGCTATGCCGCTTGGCCGGAACACAGGCGGATGGCTTGGCTGGTCGATGAACTTGCCAGTCGCCGGCCGCTCTTCCCGCCGTCCTGGCCGGTCAGCGACGAAGCGCGGGAAGTGATCGACACCTGCGCCGCCATCGCCGAATACGATGCATCGGGAATAGCGGCATACGTCGTCTCGATGGCGTCGAGGCCCAGCGACGTGTTGGCGGTCGCACTGCTGCTCAAGGAAGCCGGAGTCCGAGCCCGGCTGCCCATCGTGCCGCTGTTCGAAACCCTCGCCGACCTCGACGGGGCGGCGAAGACCATCGAGGCATTGTTGTCGATCCCCTGGTATCGCGACTACGTCGGCGAGCGAATCCAGGTGATGATCGGCTATTCGGACTCGGCCAAGGACGCCGGCCAACTCGCCGCGGCGTGGGCTCAGTACCGGGCCCAGGAGTCGCTCGCCGAGGTTGCCGGCAAACACGGCGTGAAACTAACGCTCTTCCACGGCCGCGGCGGTGCCGTAGGACGGGGCGGCGGCCCCTCGGCGCAGGCCATCGAGTCGCAGCCTCCGGGTACGGTGGCGGGTTCGTTCCGCGTCACCGAGCAAGGCGAGATGATCCGTTTCAAACTCGGTACGCCGGCGATCGCCAGGGCGACGCTTAGCCACTACCTCACGGCGACCCTTAACGCCACGCTCGATCCACCGCCCAGCCCCACGCCCGACATGCGTGCCCAGATGGACGAACTGGCGGCGGCCTCCCGCAAGGCGTACCGGGCGGTCGTCGGCGAGTCGGCGTTTGTAAGGTTTTTCCAGACGTTGACGCCGGAGGCCGAGCTCGCGGCCTTGGCCCTCGGCAGCCGGCCCGCGCGACGGGTGCCGAACCGGGAACTCGCCAGCCTGCGCGCGATACCGTGGGTGTTCGCCTGGACCCAGGTGCGGCTCATGCTGCCAGCCTGGCTTGGCACGGAACGCGCGATTAGGAAACTCGGCGTCGATCGCGATGCGTTCGAGATGCTGCGCCGCTGGCCCTTCTTCGCCATGCAAGCAGACATGCTGGAAATGGTGGTTGCCAAGGCTGACGTGACGCTGGCGCGGTACTACGCGCGCCGCTTGACCGACCCCGATCAGCAAGCCATGGCGGAAAGGCTCTTCGAACACCTTGTTTCGCTCGCACACGACATCCTGTCGCTCACCGGAGCGCCGGAACTGCTAGCCCATGCCGACCAGGTTCGGGACTCGATCACCGTCCGCAACACCTATCTCGATCCGTTGCATCTGCTGCAGGCGGAACTGCTCGCCCGGCGCCGGGGCGGCAACGACTCCGAGCGGGTGAACCAAGCACTCAAGGTGACGATGGCAGGCATTGCCAGTGGATTGCGGAACACGGGGTGAGGTGTGCGCCAGTTCGTGTCGGGATTGGCGAGCATCGCGTGGTCCGCTTGGGCCGGCGCCGCCATCGAGGATGACTGCACGCCGCTGCATGCCCCCGCCGACCTGCTCTCGGTCCCCATCGAGGACGTAGCCGGACGAGGGCTGGCCGCTGGGCGCGACTACCGTGTCCGGACGATCGCGGTGGTCCGCCAGGACGTCTTCAACACCGACGATCCGGCCGAGGACAACGTCGCCTTCCGGTTGGCGAACCGCTGGCACGTCGTGACGCGGGAAGGGGCCGTACGCGATCTGCTGCTGTTCCGAGAAGGGGACTCCGTAGCCGCAGACGAGATTGCCGAGAGTGAGCGGTCGCTTAGGGCCAAGGCGTATCTCTACGACGCACGCATCGTGGCCAATAGCGTGTGCCCGGCGAACGGCGAGGAGGCAGGTCACGTCGCCGTGGTCGACTTGGTCGTCGTTACGCGCGACGTGTGGTCCCTGTCGCCCGAACTCAGCGTCACCCGCACCGGCGGCGAGGATCGCGTGCGTGCGGGCATCTCGGAGATCAACCTGGCGGGCGGCGGCTCGCGTTTGGACCTTACGGTGTTCGAGAATCTGGACCGGCAGGGGGTTAGCGCCAGCTACGCGGACGCCAACCTGGGGCGGAGCCGGGTCGGCGTGCGGTTGCGCTACGACGACACCGACGATGGCGAACTCGTGGAGGCGGGCATCGGTCAACCGTTCTACGCCTTGTCGGCGCGCCGTTCCTGGAACGCCTACGTCCTCCGATCGAACACCCTGCAGGGGTTGTATCGAGGCGGGGAGCGATTCGCGTCCTTCCGACGCGACTACCGGCTCGCGCAGCTATCGAGGGGATGGTCGGCAGGCAGGCGAAATGGCTGGGTCAACCGCGTCGTCGCGGGCATGACCCTGGAGGATTGGCGTCATTCGCCGGCTTCAGGCCCCCCGCTGACGTTTCGAAGCCGGCGATTCGTCTACCCGTGGGTGTCATTTCATCGCATCGAGGACGAATACGCACAAGTACGCAACGTGGATCGCGTCCAGACCACGGAGGACGTGTACCTCGGCCGCCGCTACGACCTCATGCTCGGGTATTCCGGGGATGGCGACCGGCATGCGATCGCCAGTGCGGAGTTCAGGGACGGCCATCGGCAGGGCGACCACGGCATCCTTCGCTACGGGGCACGCGTATCGGGTTACTGGAACACGACCACGGGTCGACCGGAAAACGCGATCGCCCGGGTGTGGGCTAGATACAGGTACCGGCAGACGTCGCGGTGGGCGTTGATCCTGGACGGCGACGCAACCGCAAGCGACGCCCTGACGGCCGACCAACAGGTACTGATCGGCGGAAGCGTGGGCTTAAGGGGCTACCCCAATCGCTACCAGGCCGGCACGCGAGCGTTCCGGCTGACGGCGGAAGAGCGGTTCTATACGGACCTCTATCCGCTGCGCATACTGCGCATCGCCCTGGCCGGCTTCGCGGATGTCGGTCGAGCGTGGAGTTCGCGGCAAGCCAACCACACGCTAGCCAATGTCGGCGTGGGACTCCGCTTCGAATCGACACGTACCAACCGGAGCCTCGTCTACCACCTCGACCTGGCGTTCCCCCTCGTCGACGGGCCCGGTGTCGGCGGCATCGAGGTGACCTTGACCAGCAAGCGCAATCTTTGATCTCGCGGCGTCCTGCAAAGGAACGACGGGATCGAGTAAATTGGTCGTTTCGAAGGGCTTGAGAACCAGTAGGGGCGGACGATGTACGAAGAGATCATCTACGACGTGGCGGACCGGGTGGCCGTGATCACCATGAACCGGCCAGAGACGCTCAACGCGTTGACGGATCGGACCCAGGCGGAAATCCGCCATGCGCTCGACCAGTCGGAACGCAACGAAGACGTGATCGGCACGGTGCTTACCGGTGCGGGGCGTGGATTCTGTTCCGGCGTGGACATGAATGCGCTGGGTGCGATGAGCGAAGCGGGCCGGCGCCTCGGTGCTGTACACGGGGATCTCGCCGCGGATCCGGGGAATCCCGACAAGGATCCGAATTTCGAGATCGGCGCGGCCTACTTCCTGGGTTTGCGCAAGCCCTTGATCGCGGCCGTCAACGGCGCCTGCGCCGGACTCGGCTTCAGCTACGCGGTGTTCTGCGATCTGCGCTTCGCCGACCGGACGGCGCGTTTCGTGACCTCGTTCTCCCAGCGCGGACTAATTGCCGAGCACGGCGTGAGCTGGATGCTGCCCCGCCTCATCGGCCCCGCGAACGCCTTGGACATCCTCTGGACGGGCCGCAAGTTCGATGGCGAGGAAGCCGGACGAATCGGCCTGGCCAACCGCGTCTGCGAGCCGGGCGAATGCGTGAACGACGCCTGCGCGTACCTGCGCGAGATAGCCGATGTCGCCGCCCCCAACTCGCTGATGATGATGAAGAAGCAGATCTACCGGCACCTGAACGCCGAACTGCGCGCCGCCATGGAGGAATCGAACGCCTGGATGGACGCAAGTCTGGCTCGGGGCGACTTCAAGGAGGGCGTCGCGTCTTTCGTGGAGCGCCGTCCGCCGAAGTTCGCGCCGATCCAGGTCGATTGAACCCGGCCATGCGCATCGGATTGATCTCCGACACGCACATTTCGAAACGGGGGGAACTGTGGCCGCAGGTATTCGATGCGTTTGACGGCGTCGACGCCATCTGGCACGCTGGCGATGTCTGGTCACCGGTTCTTCTCGACGAGCTTGAAGAGATCGCTCCGGTGCGGGTGGCCCGGGGCAACGGGGATCTCGGACAGGACGATGCGCGGCTGGAGGATCAGTGCGTCCTGACCTTCGACGGCATGACCATCGCCATGCTGCACGACTTCCCGACGCCCGAGCATCGGCCCGCCGAGTTGATCCTGGATCGCGCGCGGCTGCGCTTCCCCGACGTCTCGCCCGACGTCATTGTCTACGGGCACACGCACATCGAGGCCATCGACCACGTCAACGGACTGCTTTGCGTCAATCCGGGATCGCCGACGTTGCCGCGCAACAAGTCGTTGCGCTTGGGCACCATCGGGTTCCTGAACCTTGAACGCGGTGCCATCGACGCGGAACTGTGGCAGTTGACTGAAGGCGGTGCCGACCGAATCCGCGATTAGCAGCGCCCCGAGACCGACGGGCTTTGGGCGCCAACAGCCGTCAAGACAAGACGCGATCGAGGTCCCGGCATAGGTCGTTGGCGTCTTCGAGCCCCACCGAGAGCCGGAAGACGCCGTCGCCGGCGTACTGTCGGTAGTGTTCGAGCTGCTTACCCCGCAGCTTGAAGGTCGACGCCATCATGGCATCCGTGTCGATCCAATAAATCAGGCTTCGGTGGTGGCCGAGCGAGACAGCGTAGTGGATGATTTCGAGTTCCTTGGCCATGCGCCCCGCCAGTGCAGCACCGTCGCCGTGGACCTGAAACGACAACGTCCCGGAGGTGTTCCGCATCTGCCGCTTGGCGAGTTCCCGTTGCGGGTGGGAGTTCAGGCCTGGGTGGTTGACGCGGGCGACGGCCGAATGGTCCTCAAGAAATCTTGCCACCTGTAGGGCACCCTCTTCGTGGGCGCGCATCCGGATGGGCAGCGTGGCGGCACCCCGGGCGATCAGCCAGGCGTTGAAGGGGCTTATCACACCGCCGAGGTAGATTAGGGCATGGGTCCGCAACGGTTCCAGGCGCTTCCGACTACCGAGCACGGCACCGCCGAGCGCATCCCCGTGCCCGCCGATGTACTTGGTGAGCGAATGCACCACGAAGTCGGCACCGAGTTCGGCGGGTCGCGTGGCGATGGGTGTTGCGAACGTGGAATCCACCGCTAGGGCCAGGCCATGCCGTTTGGCGATGGCGGCGACGGCGGCAATGTCCGTCAAGCGAAGGATCGGATTCGCCGGCGTCTCGATCCAGATCATCCGCGTTTCCGGGCGGATGGCGGCTTCCACGGCGGCGAGATCGGTGGTGTCCACCGCGCTGGTTGCGATTCCATAGTCCGGCAGCGTTCCCCGGGCAAGCTCGGCGGTGCCGGCGTAGTTGACGTCGCTGATGACGAGGTGATCGCCCGACTTCAGCGATTCGAACATCACTGCCGCCGTGGCCGCCATCCCCGAGCCGAACGCGACACAGTCCTCCGTGCCTTCCAGGGCAGCCAGCTTCTCTTCCAGCACGCGGATCGTCGGATTGCCCCAGCGCGTGTAGATGTACGGAATCTCGCCTTCGAACGCATTGATGGAGAAGCCGGCCGGTTCGTCCATCGTGAAGGCAGACGACATGACGAGGTTCGGCGTCGACGCGCCGGTTGTCGGGTCGGGGGTCTCGCCGGCGTGCACGGCACGGGTACGGGGTCCTTTGTTCTTCATGTCCTGCCCGGGGCCTCGCTTGGTGTTCCGCTATGGTACGGACTCGCCCGCGGCAAAAGGGCAGCGAATGGTGGCCGACCTTGCGGGTCGCGCCGGTCAGAGCCAGCCGCGCGAGCGCGCCAGCCGCGCGGCTTCGATCCGGTTGGACGCACCAAGCTTGTTGATCGCCTCCGACAGGTAGTTGCGGACCGTGCCTTCGGTCAGGTGCAGTTGACGACCGATCTCGGCGCTCCTCAATCCTTCGCCCGCGAGCCGGAGGACCGGGCGCTCACGATCGGTCAACGGATCGACTTCGCCCCATGCCGCCGCCGCCAGTTCGGGATCCACCACGCGACGTCCGGCGTGGACACGGCGCAATGCGTCGGCGAGCGTCGGTGCTGGCGCGTCCTTCAACAGGTAGCCCGCGGTTCCCGCGTCCAGGGCGCGTTTCAAGTAGCCGCTGCGGGCAAACGTGGTCACGATGACGACCTTGGTCGACGGTGCCGCGGTCGCAACCTTCCGGGCCAGCTCGAGTCCGGTGAGACCGGGCATCTCGATGTCCGTGAGCAGGATGTCCGGCGTCGTGTCCTTGACGAGCCGCAATGCCGTGTGGCCATCCGCCGCCTGTCCGACCACGTCGAAGCCTTCGAGTTCGAGCAGGGGGCGAGGGCGCCAAGCACCATTTGCTGATCTTCGGCGATGACCACCCGGATCATTTTCGCTGCGTCGATTCTGCGGTGGAGTGCCGAATGCGCTTGGGCAGGCGAACCGTGAGTGCCGTGCCTTCCTCAGTCACCCGGGAGAATGTCCCGCCCAAGGCCTGCATCCGCAGCCGGATGCCGGACAGCCCGTTGCCTTCGCTGCCGCCGCCTTGGCCGTTGTCGGCAATGGTTAGCACGATGTCGGTCCCTTCAGCGCGTAGCGCGGCCCGCACTTCCGTGGCACCCGAGTGGCGAAGCACATTGGTGGCGCTTTCGGGCAGGGCAAGCGCAAGCGCGCTTTCCTGTTCCGGTGCCAGATCGACGGGCTCGACTTCCACGTGGAAGCCGATGCCTGCGGTCTCCAGTGTCTTGCGGATGCCCGAAAGCTCCTCCGCAAGGCCGCATTCTCGGTAGCCTCGCACTGCTTCGCGCACTTGGTCTAGTGCCTCCCGGGAGATCTTTTCCACCTCGCGCATCTCCTTTCCGGCGCGATCCGGTTCGCTGGGCGCGAGACGGGTGGCCAGTGCGCTCTTCAACGTGATCGTGGACAGGGTATGGCCAAGAAGATCGTGGAGATCCCGGGAGATGCGTTCGCGTTCCGCGATGGTCGCCAAGCGTTTGATCTCGTCCTCGCTGAGTTTCAGCCGTGTATTGTGCCGCTCCCGCTCGGCATCCAGCAGTTGCGTGACGGCAATGACCGGTACCAGCAGAAGGACGGGAAGAAACGACGCCCAGCGGAAGGCGAGCGGAAAATCGGTTATGAAGAACAGGCCCGCAAGGATCGCCAAGGCCAGACCGACCACAACGACGGCCCGCGGGGCAGTCGTGTTGCTGCGGGTTGCCGACGCGGCGGCATAGACGAGGAAGATCGTGGCGTTGACGTTCAGTTGAAACGCGACACCGACGATCGCCAGGGTCGCCATGGCCCCGCAGGCAACGTTGAGCTTGCCTCGCTCGGCGACGCCTTGCCAACGCACCGCGGCGACATAGACCGGAACGAAGACGGCGACCAGCAGCACGGTCGGCAGCCAACGCCCGTCCGGCGAAAGGGCCGGCTCGAATGCGAGGAAACCGAGGAAGCACAGGTAGATGTAGGGTTCGACCGCTCGCCACAGTCGAGCGGATCGCGAAGTGCCTTCTGCCACCATGGTTCGACCTCGTTCGACCGTACTTGCGACGCTTGCGCTGGACATTTTCCTCTCCGGAGTTGTAGCTGCGGCGTAGTGTCGCTACCGCGTGGCGTAAGGGTAATTGACACCCGTAATCGTCTTGGGTGACTTTTGTCATCGGTACGTATCGTTGCGGAGACTCCTCGACGCGTCTCCGCGGTGCGTGGAATACTGTCTAGCCTACTCGCTTAGGTCCCAACGTGAACGAAGAGCAGCGCTACCTGTTCGATGCGTTCGGCTACGTGGTTGTTCCCGGCGTGCTCACCGACGCGCAGGTGGACGAGCTGCGTGCCACGCTCAGGCAACCGACTGAGCAGTTCAACTCCTCCGATCAGAAGGTGATACCCCTGCATTGGTCCAGGGTGTGGCGGGACATGCTCGACCTGCCGGCCTTGAGTCCGGTCCTCGAGGAGCTGATCGGCAACCACGGGCTCCGCAAGGCGCAGGAAGAGCGCGCAAGCGAGGACGCGGCAGCTCCGGTCCTGCCGACGTTCCGGCTCGATCACATCAACGTGCACACCCACATCGCCAAGGGCTTCAAAGGCGGCGTCCTGCACGGCGGCTCGCTCGGCACCGGTGGCAGCCAGTTCTTCCGCTACCACGATGGCAGGTTCTACAACGGCCTGGTGTCGGTGACCTTCGAACTCTACGACAGCCACGCCAATGGCGGCGGCTTCGGCTGCATTCCCGGTACGCACAAGTCGAACCTGCCTTTGCCCGCGCCGTGGCGTGATCTGAGCCAGGGCGTACCGGACTTCGTAGCGCGCGTGGCCGCCAAGCCGGGCGACGCCATCGTGTTCACCGAAGCGCTGATCCACGGTACGCTGCCATGGACCGTCGACGACATCCGCAGGACGGTCTTCTACAAGTTCTCGCCCCACGCCACATCGTGGTCGGGCAACTATTTCGATCCCGACGACTTCCGTGACTACCCCGACATGGACGACCGCAAGATGACCGTCCTAGAGCCGCCGAGCGCACGCTACCCGGGGCGGCCGACGCGGCCGAAGCCTCTGGCGGATAGATAGACGACAGTCGGATCACTGTTGTTTCGTGCCGCTATCACCACGATGAGTAGGTCAAGAGCCGCATGCAACTTGCTTTGCCTTGTGGCGGGGACTGCGACGGCGGCGGAGGGCTATCTCGACATGCACGTGCATACGGCCGGGATCGGAGCGGGTGGCAGCGGTGCGTTCGTCGGCGCCGAGATGCGGAGCGACCTGCGGTTTCGCTTCTACCTGCGTGCTTTCGGCGTCAGCGAAGAGCAGCTTGAGGCCGAGGGCGATGGGCTTGTCATCCGGAACATCAGCACCCAGGTTGCCGAGTCCGAGCAGGTGGCCCGGGCGGTGATCCTGGCCATGGACGGCGTGGTCGCCGATGGTGAATTGGATCGCGACGCCACGCAGTTCTACGTTCCCAACGACTTCGTTGCGGCCGAGGTAGGGCGCTACGACAACCTCTGCTTCGGGGCGAGCGTCAACCCCCAGCGACACGATGCGCTTGCCCGGCTCGAGCAGGCGCAGACCGACGGGGCGCTGCTCGTCAAGTGGATCCCGAACGTCATGCACTTCGACCCGGCGGACCCCGCGTTCGAGTCGTTCTACAGGAAGCTCGTCGAACTGGATCTACCCCTGTTGAGCCATGCCGGCAAGGAACAGGCGTTCCCGGATGCCCGGGACGATTACGGCGATCCGAGGCGCTTGGAACTTCCGCTGTCGCTGGGGGTGACGGTCATCGCGGCGCATATCGCCACAACGGGGAAGAACGAGGGGGAGGACAACTTCGAGCGCATTCTGCCGATGTTCGACGAATACCCGAATCTCTACTCGGAGATTTCGAGCCTGACGCAGATCAACAAGCTCAACTACCTAAAGCGGGCCTTGGATGTTCCCGGTCTCGATGAACGTCTCCTCTACGGCTCGGATTATCCCCTTCAGTTCTTCCCGCTGGTTTCGTCGTTGTGGCATCTGCGCCACATCGAGGTTGGCACGGCACGCCTGGTGGGTTCCATCCGCAATCAGTGGGATCGCGATGTGGCGCTCAAACGGGCTATCGGCACGCCGGAGCACGTTTTCGCCCGCAGTGCCGAACTGCTGGACGTCGGACGCTGCGTTTCGGTGACGCACCGACGTTGACGAACCCGCAAGGGCCACTCGGCTATGCTAGGAACCCCATTTCGACGGCAGGGACCAATGGGTGAAGCAGCGAGCGGATCGCCGGTCGAACCTCTTGAGCAGGTCGTGACTCCGCTTGCGGGGTTGATTGGTGCGGAAATCGATGTCGACCTGCGCGACATCGACGATGAAGCGTTCGAACGGATTCACGGTGCGTTCCTCGAGTACGTCATCCTCGTCTTTCCAAACCAGCAACTCTCCCCCGACGATCAACTTGCCTTCGCCCGTCGTTTCGGGGACCTCTACCGGTACCCACACGGTCCCGGCATGGAGGACCACGAAATGGTCCTGCCCATCAACCTGCCGAGCGGTGTGCGCAGGGGCCGGTGGCACTCCGATGCCACCTTCGACGAACGCCCGCCGGCCATCTCCATCCTGTCCGCCCGGGAACTGCCAAGCCGGGGCGGCGAGACGGCGTTCGCCAACCAGTACGCCGCCTTCGAGGCACTGTCCGACGGCATGAAAAAGCTGCTTGCCGGCATGGAAGCCGTGCACGACGCGGCGTCGCACAACCGTCCCGAGGAGTGGACCACGCACCCGGTGCTGCGTACCCATGCCGAGACCGGTCGAACGGCACTGTTCGTCAACAGCGAGTTCACCCGGCGCTTTTCGGGTATGACCACGGAAGAGAGCGAAGGGCTCCTCAAGTACCTCACCACCCACGCCCACCGCCCGGAGTTTTGCTACGTGCACCGTTGGCGCCCCGGCGACGTGGTGATGTGGGACAACCGGGCCGCGCAGCACTACCCGGTTCTGAATCGCCCGCAAGGCGAGATCCGCCGCATGTGGCGTGTCACGGTGGCAGGGGATCGACCCCGCTACGGCGCGGCACGCGCCTAGGACCCCGCGTTTGACGGGGTCGACGCCGCCAAATAGGGTGTGCCTCTCGGCGATGGAGAACGACATGGACAGAACGCGAACCGCAGTTGGATTCGGGGCCCGGGGAAGTCACCTCGTGACACCGGCGCTTGCGGTCGCGCTGTTCGCCACCAGCGCGCTCGCCGATGTGCTTGATGTCATGCGCGGGGAACTTGAACGTTCGCACCAGGTCTTGAGCGATCAAAAAACGCCGATCTACTACCTGAGCTACGAGATCACCGAGGACAAGACGGCATCCGTGAATGGATCCTTCGGCGCGGTGACGGGGTGGAACCAGGCCGAGACCCGAGGACTCGACATCGACCTCCGGGTCGGTAGCCCGGACTTCGACAACACCCGCGAACTGCGCTCGCAGCGCGGGGGGTTTCCCAATTTCAGGACCATTGTCCAGGTGCCCTTGGCGGACGAGGCGCTCAGAACCATCCTCTGGTACCAGACCGACCGGAAATACAAGGACGCGTTGGAGCGGTTCACGATGGTCCGGTCGGACGAGCAGGTGAGCGTCGAGGCGGACGACCAATCGGGTGATTTTTCGGTCGAGAAGGCCGAACAGGCATCCGAAGAGACGGCTGTCATCGAGGTCGATCGGGCTGCCTGGGAAGACAGGGTTCGGCGGTTTTCCGCGCCGTTTTCCGCGTCGCCGCACGTCTTCCAGGCGAACGCGACGATCTGGGCCGATGCCGAAACCCGCTGGTACGTCAACACCGAAGGCTCCGCGATCAAGACCTCCAGCGCCTATTACCGGATCTCGATATCCGCCTCGACGCGCGCCGAGGACGGCATGGTGTTGCCGCGCACCGAGCAGTTCTTCTCGCTGACCCCCGAAGGACTGCCCGACGACGAGACGGTGATGGCGACCGTCCGCCAAATGGTCAGCGACCTCGAAGCGTTGCGCGAAGCGCCGCTGGTCGAGCCCTACACCGGGCCGGCGATGCTATCGGGCCGCGCCAGCGGCGTGTTCTTCCACGAAATCCTGGGCCACCGGTTGGAGGGACACCGGCAGAAAGGGGCGACGGAGGGCCAGACCTTTCGCAAGATGGTCGGCGAGGCCGTGTTGCCGGAGACCTTTTCGGTGGTGTTCGACCCGACCATCAAGCGATTGGGTGGCACCGACCTCGTCGGGGCGTACCGCTACGACAACCAGGGCGTGAAGGCGCGGCGGGTTCCTGTCATCGAGGACGGCGTCTTGACCAATTTCCTGATGGGGCGGATCCCCATCGAAGGCTTCCCGAAGTCCAATGGACACGGTCGAAAGAACACCGGATTCGCGCCGGTGGCGAGGCAATCGAACCTGATCGTGGAGGTGTCACAGACGAAGACCCGCGACGAGTTGAAGGCCCAGCTGCTCGCCATGGCGGAGAAGGAAGGCAAGCCTTTCGGCCTGTTGTTCGATCGCATCCAGGGCGGTTTCACCATCACCGGCCGGTCGCTGCCGAACGCGTTCAACGTGACGCCCACCGTGGTCTACCGCATCAACCTCGACGGGTCCGAGGAACTCGTGCGCGGCGTCGATCTGATCGGCACGCCGCTCACCGCGTTCAGCCGGATCGTTGCGGCCGGGGACGATCTGGCGGTGTTCAACGGCACATGCGGTGCCGAGTCGGGCCCCGTGCCTGTCTCGGCGGTCTCGCCGTCGATCCTGGTCTCGCAGATCGAGGTGCAGAAAAAGGACAAGTCCCAGACGAGGTTGCCGATCCTGTCGCCGCCCGGGAATCCGGCGAGTGCGTTTGGTGCAATGCTGCCCGGTTCAGCGGGAGCACGCCGATGAAGTGGGCACAGACCACGTTTGCGGCCACGGCGCTGGCTTTGGCTGCGACGCCCATGGCGCAGGACGACGCGACCGCTACTGAAGTGGCGAAGGACAGCGTCCTGATGCAGGCGCTGCGAGACGAGCTGGCGCGGTCGATGCAGGAACTGCAACTGGAAGATGCCCAAAGGCCCTATTTCCTCGCCTACCGCGTGTTCGAAAACGCCGCCAGCAGTGCGACGGCCAGCCTCGGCGGACTCCTCAACGTGAACAATGGACAGAACCGCCAGTTGGTCGTGGAACTGCGCGTGGGCGACTACGACTTCGACAACACGAACTTCATGTCCCTTCGGAACGCCTCGGCGATGCTGCCAGCCATTGCAGCGATCTCGGTTGACGACGACTACGACACGCTGCGTCGGCAGATCTGGCTGGCCACCGACACCGCCTACAAGCGGGCCCTGGACCAGCTTGCCGGGAAACGGGCCGCACTGCAGAACAAGACCCAGGTCGAGGAGGTTGCGGACTTCACCCGGGAGGAGCCGTACCGGTTCGACGGATGGACCGAGTCCCGGATCGACCCTTCGCCGGCGCCCGACCTAGCGGTCCAGGTGTCGGCAGTCATGCAGGGGATGCCCCACCTTTCGCGCTCCGAAGTGCGTGTCCTCACCTCATACGACCGCAGTTGGTTCGTGAACAGCGAGGGCTCGGCCTTCGTCCGTGAGACGCCCTTCATCGGTTTGTATGCGCTCGCCGCATCCCAAGCCGACGATGGCGCCGAACTACAGGACGGGGTTCACGTCTGGGTCAGGCATTGGGACGAGATGCCGGACTCGACGGCCCTGACGGCGAAGGTTCAAGCCATGGCGAACCATCTGCTCGAGCGACGGGAAGCGCCGGTGGCCGACCGCTACTCGGGCCCCGTGCTGTTCGAGGATCAAGCGGCGGCGGAACTCGTCACGCAGGTTCTCGGGCCGCGCCTGATCGCGCTCCGCCTGCCGACGCCGGACAATCCGCAGATGGAACAAGCCTTCGCGCAGTTCCGCAATCCGTTTCTCGACAAAATCGGCGGTAGGGTGTTGCCCCGGTTCCTGTCCATCGTTAGCGATCCGACCCTCGAGGCACACGAGGGTGTTCCGTTGCATGGGCGACAGCCCGTGGACGACGACGGTGTGCCCGCCCGGCGCATCGCGCTGATCGAACGCGGAATGCTGAAAACCCTGTTGTCCACGCGTACGCCGCTTGCCGAGGTTCCGGCGAGCAGCGGCAGCCGCTGGCGGGATGCGCCGGTGCCGAGCAACATCATCGTGCAGCCGACCCGGGGCATGAGTGCCGAGGAACTGAAGGAGGAGTTGTTCCTCCTGGCGGAGGATCGTGGGCTGGACCATGCCATCGTTGTGCGCCGGATCGGCACCCGGTTGGCGAAATTGAGCGCTGGGACGTTCGGCTTCTTCGGTCCGGAGGCGTCCAACGTCGAACCGCTGATCGGCGTCTACAAGGTCTATCCCGACGGGTCGGAGAAACGTATCCGGCTGGCGAGCCTGTCGGCGTTCTCGGAGTCGGACTTCCGGGATATCGTCGCCGTATCCGATGCGACGACTCGTCACGAAACGGGTTTCTCGCCCATCCCGCCCGGAGTTCCCGCGGCGAGCGGCGGCATCTGGCCGATTTCGGTGATCACGCCCGCGTTGTTGTTCGAGGATGTTACCGTGCGGCGTCCGCCGGGAAATATCCGCAAACCGCCGGTAGCGCCCCATCCGCTGGCGAAGGACTGATGAATCGGCAACCGGCTTTCGCTAGGCATGGGGCCAGGCGCCAGCCAAGTTGGACGGCGACGGTCGATGAGCGCCGCGCCCACACCTCGTCGCCGAGCACGCTTCCCCACTCCTCGAAGCCGTCGAGCTGGTGGCGTTCGAGCGCCGCGAGCGCAAGGACGAGCGCATGCGCGAGCGTCTGCGGGGCTTCGCCGGCGGCGAGGGCGTGCTGTTCGTCGGCAAGGCGCAGGAGAAGAGCAGGGTGCTCCGCTCGGAGCGCCGGGAGCACCAGCCGAGCGGCCGCCCCTACGTGCAGCTGGTGCACGCCACGGCGATGGTCAACCACTACTACTTCTACCTGGTCGACGACGACTTCGGGCCGTTCTTCCTCAAGTTCTCCTCGTACTTCCCGTACACCGCGCGGCTGTGCGTCAACGGCCACGAGTACGTCAAGCGCCAGCTCGCCAAGCGCGGCGTCGCCTTCGAGGCGCTCGACAACGGCCTCCTGTCCTGCGCCGACCCGGCGCTGGCGCAGGAACTCGCCGACTCGCTGACCGCGGAGCGGATCGACGACCTGCTGCGCAAGTGGCTCAAGCGCCTGCCGCACCCGTTCGCGCGCGACGACCGGGCGGCGGGCATCCGCTACGAACTCTCCATGCTGCTTACCCGAGTTCGCGCTCACCCAGGTCTTCGACCGTCCCGTCCAGGGACGCGTGTTCCTGGAGGAGACCATCCGCGAGAACCTCGACCTGGGGCGTCCGGACCGCGCCCAGCTGATCTTCGACCGGCGCATCCTGCGCCGCACCAGGACGCGCAGCCGGCTGCGCGTCGTCACCAACGGGGTGGTCCCGTCGCTGCTCGTGGACTACAAGCACTCCCACGTCAAGCAGTACCTCAAGGGCGGACGCGCCCTGCGCACCGAGACGGTGGTCAACGACACCTACGAAATCGGGGTGAACAGAAAGCTGATCAACCTTGACGATCTGAAACGGATCGGCTTCGCGGCCAACCGACGCCTGCTCGGCGTCCAACGCATCAGCCACGACCCGCCCCTCGGCCAGGAGACGTCCGACGGCCTGCACCGTCCCGCCGTGGTCGGCGACCGCCGCGCCAGCGCGCTGCGCTTCGGCGACCCCCGCGTTCAGGCCCTGCTCGCGACGCTGCTGGCGTTCCGGCTGCTGCCCGCGGGGTTCGCCAACCGCGACTTCCGCGAGCACGCGGGACCGCTGTTCGAGGCGCGGGCGGCCGCCTACGGACCGGGCCGCGCCACCTACGACCTCGGCCGGCTGCGCAGGCGCGGACTCGTCGAGAGGATCCCGCGCACGCACCGCTACCGGGTCACCGCCCTCGGGCATCGCGTCGCCCTGTGCTACTGCCGCGCGCACCGCCGCGTCCTCGCCCCCGCGCTGGCCGCCGTCGCCGACGACCGCGCGCCGCCCGACCTCGGCCGCCTCGTCCGGCGCTTCGACCACCACGTCGAACGCCTGTGGGAGGGCCGTAGAACGGCCGCATGAGAAACTTTGCTCAAGTGTACAGTCCGGGTGCCCGGCCTCCCGACAGTGCATGCGTGCTTGCCCGGCCAGCCAGCGTGCGGTCCACAGCTCCTCGGCCTAGCCCAGCTCCGCCGGCTTGCGGCACGCCAACGCCACCAGCCACGTGCGCGAGCCGGGCCGAGACCTGCTCTAGATTCCTTGAGCGGGGCGCAAGTTTACACCTGAGTCAAGTTTTTTCAGG
>JAPPND010000171.1:0-8343 GCA_028818795.1 Gammaproteobacteria bacterium
TCCGCACTTCGCCGCTTGACGGGTCGAAGACGTCGACGCCGTTGATCTTCACTTGTAGCCACTCCATTGCGTCCTCTGGGTCGGCGGCGGGCTCGATGTCGATATCGGGTTCGCCGAAGATCACGAAAAGGTTGGCCTTGTCTGTTTTCTTGAGGTCCTCGGCCATGTGCAGGTCGGCGTTCATGCGGGCCTTGAGCACGGGAACGCGGCCGAGTCTGTTGAACTCGGTGGCGTGGGCTTCGTAGTTGAAGGCGCATGCGATCAGGGCATCGAAGTCGGCATCGGCGGCTTCGCGCACTGCGCGCACGAGGTCGAGGCGACCAACGGTGCCGAATTCGGGGCCGACGAGAATGGCGGCGCGTTTTTCAGGGCCGTCCTCGCCTTCGCTGTAGCGGCCTTCGGCACAAACCAACTCGCCAGGCCAAGGATCGAGGGACGAGAACGCAATGCGCCCGGCTTTGTCAGCCTGTTGGACTCCGGCGGTGCGGAGGTTTTCGAGCACCATGTGGGCGAAGTCCTGACGCGGCGCATCGGTTCCGGTAGCGTAGTCCGCGCGATCGTCGCCCAATACGAGCTCGTCGTTCTGGTCTAGTGCGGCGAGACGGTGCGGCGACAAGCTCTCGACGGTAAACGGGCCAGCCACTCGGGTCTTGGCATTGTCCTCGTAGGGTTGATCGTAGAGGTACTCGTACTCGGCACGGGCGGCGATACAGGCGTCGATTTCGCGTTGCTGAGCGATGCGCGCTTCCCAGAAGCGTTTCAGGGCCTCGCGCGCTGCGTCGTTCCAGTCGTCCGGCGCTACGCGGGGAACTTCCCACTCGAGGAAGCCGTTGGCCGGGGCGGACTCGCCGGACGGCAGCGTCACGGTCTCGCCGTCGGCGGCGGTGAAATCGAGCGTATCGCCTTCTCGGCCCCCGTTATCGACCTTGAACGACGTGGCCTGCCCCCGCATGGCCTCGTTGAGATTGGCGAGCGCAGCTTCCACCACCGGTTGCATCAGCTCGTGAAAGACGTCGATCTCGGTATTGTTGGCGATGGACTTCAGCGTGATGTGCGGCACGCGCTGATACACGAAGCCGTGGCGGATGTCGCCGTAGGTGGGTGACTCGGACGGCACCTTGCGGGAGAGTTCGGCCTCCTTGCGTTGGCCGCGAGGGCTGTCCGCCAGCAGGTAGTAGGAGTAGCGCGCACCCATGATGCGGGAACGGGCGAGTGCCAATGCGACGCGGGAGGTGTCGATAGTTATCCACCGTCGGCCCCACTGCTCGGCGACGTAGGCGGTGGTGCCGGACCCGCAGGTTGGATCGAGGACGAGATCGCCCGGGTCGCTCGCCATGAGGAGGCAGCGCTGAATCAACGTTGTGGGCGTTTGAACGACGTAGACCTTGGGATCGCTGCGACTTTGGATCCCACCGACATCATCCCACAGATTGTTGGCCTCGATCGCAGGGAAATCGTCAATGTGTCGGACATAGCCAAGGCTGTTGCCGGTGACTTCCACGCGGTTGGCGGCCAAAAGGCGCCGCATTCCAGTTTCATTGGTCTTCCACCTCACTCTGAGCGATGGCTTGATTGCCCGTCCTTCGGCTTGGACAGGAAACCAAGACGAAGCACCCTCTCCCTTTGTTCGACCCACACTCTGGCTTGTGAGATTGTCCTGTCGATAGACTCGCCCGTCGGCAGGCACGTTTGCTGCTCCGGCTCGTTCGTCGGGCGTCAACACTCGACTAGAGAGATCAGGAAAACGCACTCTGTTGTATTTGCCGGTACCCGCGCCCCAACCGCCTTGGCTCTGAGCTGCGCATTGAACTTCACGCTGTCCCTGTTTCTCGCGTACCAGACGACGAATCCAACCGCACTCCCAAGGTAGACCCCTGTGGATCCTCCAGAGGATTTCATTGAGATGATCGAAACGAAGTTGTCCTCACCGAATGTCTCATCCAACAAGACCCGGATGCGATGTACGTTCTCATCCCCAATCTGAACGAAGATGCTCCCGCTCTCCGTCAGCAAATCCCGCGCCACCGTCAGCCGGTCCCGCAGATACGTCAGGTACGAGTGAATCCCGTCCCGCCACGTATCGCGGAACGCCTTGACCTGTTCCGGCTCCCGGGTGATGTGGTCGGCCTTCCCGTCCTTCACGTCCCGGCTGGTCGTGGACCACTGGAAGTTGGAGTTGAACTTGATCCCGTACGGCGGATCCATGTAGATGCACTGCACCTTGCCTCGAAGCCCCTCCCGTTCGGCAAGGGACGCCATCACTTGCAGCGAATCGCCGAGGATCATCCGGTTCGACCAGTTGGCGTCGTGTTGGTAGAACTCGGTCCTAGCGTCTTCGTTCGGCAAGCCGTTGAAGTCGCCGAACAGATCGGGTTGCACCCCGTGCTCGGCAGCTTGCTGCTCGGCGCGGGCCTCGCGGGTCATGCGGGTGAGATCGTCGATCAACACCTTCGGGTGGACTTTCTCTTGGATGAACAGGGGCGGCGCTTGTACAACGAGGTCGGACCAGTCCTGAACGTCCTTGCCACGCCAGACCAGTTGCGGGTCGAGGTCCGGGTTGCGTCGTCGGTAAGCGATGCGGATGGGGTCTTGGTCGTCCGCACGCATCACGGGCTGGTATTCGGCAGTCGGAATATTGCGACGCTTGGCTTTGCGGTGGGTCAACGCTTCGACCTGTTTCTGCTTCTTGGCCATGTCTATGTTCCTCCGGTCTCGGCGTGGGCAACCCCGAGTTCGTCGGCGAGTTCGCTGAGCTTTCTGTCGCCCGTCCAGAGCGATGCCTCGCCGTGTGCGAGGACGGAGCCGAGCAGGTTGGCATCTACGTAGCCGATACGTCGCCCCATCCAGGCATGGTCTTCGATGAGCCGAAGCACATCCGCGCTCGTCAGCGTTTCAATGATCGGAAGTGCCTGTAGACGACGTAGGAAGGTCTCCCGCTGTGGTAGATGGCCGCATGCCAGTTCGCCGATCACCATGTCATGGGAGAGAATCTCCCCGGCCGCCACGCGGTCGCGGAGTTCTGGGATCGGGCTGCGTAGATTGTCGATCCAGACGGACGTGTCGACGAGAATCATTCGGCTTCCGCGCTACGACGCCTAGGGATGTATTCGGCATCCGGCATGGAACCGCCGATAGCCTCGACGAAATGTGCGGTTTCCCGAGCCCGCTCCGCCTCCGCCAGCGATTTCAGAGCCGCATCCACCGATGCATCGAAGTCGTCGCCCATCTCGTGCGGATCGGTGAGTTCCAGGAACGCCCACCTGCCGTAACAGCCATGTGCGTTGACGCCCGGCACCCAGTAGGTGTCCATGGTCTCCTTCTTCGCCTTGGCGTCCTCGCCGCGAAATCCCTTCACCTCCACCACGAGATGGAGCGGGTCTTCCGGGCCTTGGCCGTCGTCGAGCAGTACGATGAAGTCCGGCACATAGGTGCGGGTCAGGCCACCGAGCCGGTACGGCACCTCGAAACCCAAGGCCCGGTTCTTCACCCAGGCCAGAACTTTGGGGTGCGAGTCCAGCACGCGGCATAACTCCCCCTCCCAGGTGCTGTCCAGAATGGCCCAGTTGAGGTGGCAGCGTCCGGTCGTCGCATAACGTTGCATGCGCGACGTCGTGAAATTCACGTGGCGCGTGGTACCGGTCGGGTTGTACGGATCCAGCATGGCCTTCACCGGTCGCCGCTCCGCGAGCTGTGCCCGTGTGACCGCAGCGAAGATTTTCTCACATGCTCGATTGGCAAGATCAGCGATCATCAACTGTGCTCGATAGGTATTGCCCTTGCACACCACATACTCCGCCAGCCACTGCCGGGCGATGCACTTCAACTGGCCGAAGAGGTGAAGTTCCGGCTCGCCGTTGGCGTCGCGGTAGTGCTCGAAGAGCAGCCGCCTTGTGAGTTCGTAGAGAAGGGTCGAGTCGCGTACGCGGTCGAGATGCTCAACGGTGAGGTCGTGCCCTTCCCCGATGATGCCCTGGTTGTGGGTGATCGTCGGGCCCACAAGCGCGGGCGTGAGTTCGAGCCGGGACTCTTCGGTGAACGCGGCTTCGAGCTTCTCGTTCGCCAACTCGGCTCGGTAGCCGGCCACCCTTGGAAAACGGATTTCGACGTGGTCGCGCTCCGGCGAGAGCGCCTTCACCTGGACGGTCTGCGGTGGCTTTTGCGGCGGGCCGATTACCGGCTTGGCGGTGAAGTCGAAGGGGATGCCGAACACGTCCGCGTATTCGGCGTTGAAGAGGCCCTGCTCGTTGAGTTCGTAGGATTGGCGGCGCAGCGAACGGCCGATCACCTGCTCGCAGAGGAGTTGCGTACCGAATGCTCGCAAGCCCAACACATGGGTGACCGTGTTTGCGTCCCAGCCCTCGGTGAGCATGGCGACGGAGACCACGCAACGGATGCCGCTGCCCAGACGACCTGGCTTGCCGACGGTGTTCATCACTTCGCGCAGCAGATCCTGCTCGGTGATCTTCTCGGCTTGGGCACGGTCACCAGTGCGCTCGACGATTTCGCGGCGGAAACGCTCGATTTCGTCCACAGCGGCCGTCCGGAAGCCCTTGTCGAGCGCTTCGCCAGATTCGAGCTGGCGGCTGTCGATGAGCAGCGTCCGGGGCCTCGGTAGAGCGTCGCCCGCTGCGTCGTAGTTGCGGAACAGTTCCAAACGCCCGTTATGGAACGTCCGGCGACCATTCTCGGCCTCACGATAGAAACCCGCGATGTAGTCGTAGACCAGCTTCGATGTCGCCACGTTGTTGCAGACGACGACGAAGCACGGCGGCTCGTCGACGCTTGCCTGCTCCCAGAGGCTGAACGTCTTCTCGTAATGGCCGTAGAGGGCTTCCAATGCCGTCTGCAATTCGCTCGGCAGGTCCATGGGGTCGAGCGTCGCGCCGCCCCGTCGCTTCGGCATCTTCTTGCCGATGTGCTCCCAGAGGTTGCGGAACATCGGCATCTCGGCGCCCGGCACGTTGTCCACAACCGGCACCCGCGGCAGCTTGACGATGCCGCACTCGATGGCGTCCATCAGCGAGAAGTCGCAGACCGTCCAAGGGAAGAGCGTTCCCTCTGCGTAGCCGGAGCCGCGCAGGAAGAAAGGCGTTGCGGAAAGGTCGATCGCGCGTTTCACACCCAGCTTGTGCTGCACGGCGTCGAGGCCGGAGATCCACACCCGGGCCGCTTCGCGGTTGCTCTCGGCCTCCTTGCGGTCGTCGCCGGTCAGCTTGCCTTCGTCGCCCTCCCCGGGCTTCTCGCGATAGCAGTGGTGGGCTTCGTCGTTGAGGACGAGGACGCCTTTCATGGACATCAGACCGGGGCAGACACGCGCGAGCATCTGACCTTCCGTCTCGCGCGTCGCGAGCTCCTCGCCGCGACCCTGGAGCAGCGCTCGATTGCCCCTCGCCAGTTCCATCGTCTCCCGCCGCTGGAAGGCGTGGTAGTTGGTGATGACGATCTTCGCCCGATCCAAATCGCGGGCCATGTCGGGGGGCACCAACTCGCGGCTCAAGTAGTAGCTATCCGGATCGTTGGGCTGTAGGACGCGCAGACGGTCCCGAATGGTGATGCCGGGCGTGACGACGAGAAAGCCGCGGGTGAAGCGCGGACTGTTCGGGCGGCGCACGGCGTTCACCGTCTGCCAGGCAATCAGCATGGCCATCACGGCGGTCTTGCCGGCACCGGTGGCGAGTTTCAGAGCCAGACGAGAAAGGCCGGGGTTGGCCTGTTCGCTTGCCGCCTCGATCCTATCCAGGAAGCGTCGTCCCTGATTGCCGAGTTGCGGCGCGACCTCGGTAAGCCAGATGGCGGTCTCGACGGCTTCGATCTGACAGAAAAACGGCCGGATGCCGCCGAACGAGTGGTGGCGCCAGTGCTTCAGCAGTCGACCCGTCTCCGGCGTTACGCGCCAGTTCGTCTCCGGCAGTGCCCGCCAGGCAGCGAGTTCCTGCCGCAGGCTGTCGATCAGGGCAGTCAGTTCGTATTGCTGGTTTGCCGTTGCAAGCCCTTGGCTGTCGTCGTCGAAGTCGAGCTGAATCTGGGTGCCGCGTCCGGCTTTCCTCGGCTTGGGTATCGGTGAAATGAAGGACACACCCCGTCGACCTTCACCGACCTTGTCGGTGGGCTGTCGGGACTCGTCGAGAACCCAGTGCCGAGCGGGCACTTCATAGGGGGAGTTCAGGATGGGGCTGCGGTGGAAGCTTCCGGCGTCCATGGGCGTTGAGCTTACCGCATGCGGACCTTGTTGCCTGACCACCTGCCAATCGTGCGGACACGTTAGGTTCGCCACGACGATCCGTAGACCAGCGAGGTACCGTAGGGGCCACCCTTGTTTGCCGGCCCGTGCCGGCCGCATGCAACATCGTCCATGATCGAGGAAGCGCAGCAAAGGGTCGCCGCTACGACATTCACCGGATCTACCGTGCATCCCTCACACGCTCGTCCACCCAGCGGGGCCATTGAGCATGGTAGGCTCGCGGCTCACCAACTCGATCAGTCGAGACAGTGCCCCCCTATACACCATTGCCGCAGACCAGGGCCCGCGGGCTGGTTGATCGCCTCTCCGAAGCCAGCGAAGTCGGCACCGCCAATGACGTAGTTCTGCTCCGACTAGAGCAGGAAGCGCAACAGCTTATGCAGGCCGATGTAGTTGGTGCCCACACGGTGCTCGGGGGTGTCGCCTCGCTACGGTGGGACCTCGATCGGGTTCGCCATCACTTCCGCATTGCGCTGCAGCACTTGGACGCGGCGACGACGCACAACAACTACGCCGTCGCGCTCTCGAACGTCGAGGAGTTGCAGGCCGCTTACGGGGAGGTCTCGACCGCTCACGACCGGGCTCCAGACGACAAGTCCTTTCTCGAACACGCGATTCGCCTGTCGGGGCACGCCGGGCGGTTCGCCGACGGTCGGCGGCTGTGCGAGCGATGGAACGCGCTTGCGCCCGACACCCCGCATCCTCTCACCCCCAGGATGACACGGCTTGCGAGCGCGGTGGAATCCAACGTCTTCACCGAGAGTGGTGTCCAGCGCCTGCTCGGCATCATGTCCGAGCTGCAACGCGACGATCATGTCCGTACGGTGGCAACCGCAACCTGGGAAGATGCCAAGGAACCCAGTTCGTTCCTGCACGAGGTGCTGGTCGACGCGACTACGGCCGAGGCAGCGCGGCTGAACACGATGTTCGTGGACAGAGTCATCTCGCAAGCCGACCTGATGGAGGATCCGGGATCCCACTTCGTGCCAGTGTTCATCGGCGCACGGGTGTAGCAAATGCCGGTCACACCCGACGAGATTCTCGACTCGGCGATCACGCTCGGGCGCGGCGAAGCGGAAGTGGATTGGCGCAACGCTTGCAGCCGTGCCTACTTCGCCGCGTTCCACCGTTGCCGTCAGATCGCGGCGGCCTTCGAACCCCATGTCGAGCTAGGACGTTCCGATACGCACCGACTCGTATTCGACATACTCAGCGAAAGGTCAAGGGGGCCCGCCGCTGTCGGCGTGGGCTACATGCTCGACCAATGCCGAAGGTTGAGAAACCGCGCCGACTACGACATCAACGACGAGTTTCGCCTCGCGTCGTGCAGGAGCGCCATCCAGACCAGCCGGGACATCGCGGCGAGAGCCGACGCGATGGGCTGGTAGGGACTCACCGCACGCAATCGCCAGTTCGTCTCCGGCAATGCCCACCAGGCAGCGAGTTCCTGCCGCAGGCTGTCGATCAGGGCAGTCAGCTCGTGTGCTCGTGTTGCTGGTTGGCCGATGCAAGCCTTTGGGATGTCGGCATCGAAGGCGAACTCCGTTTGCGTTCCGCAGTCGGCTTTCCTCGTCTCGTGAGGTGGTCCTGGTTCCTTGGACAGTCCGACGGCTGGACTAAGGTGTACTCCGATTGATTCTGGGCCCCCGATGAACGGAATGTTCTGCCTTCCACGCCTCAACAGTGCTGCACTTGTACAGCCCGGACGCTTTGGTCTCTTTTTCTCCCGGCGCGAACTTGTAGTACCTCCCATCGCCTGTAGGATCGATGGTAAAAGAGCACCTTAAAATACCGCCACTCCGAGGACACCAGTCCCATCGCCTATCAAGACCTTCGATTTGGAACCTTGTGTATTCGGCGGTCGCAGCAGACCCACCGATTTCGATTGACCCGACACCTGCATCGAAATCTGCCAACAAAGCTACAGCCACGTTGGGCTCACCGGAACTCCGGCTAGGTGCCGACCATGAGATATCGAGGGAGTCGCGGCAGATCCATTGTTCGTCCGGCTCGAAGTTGTCCGGTACCGTAATCGTTGGGGGCGGTAGGAACTCGTCGCACCCAGCTAGTAGAAGCAATAGCCCGATAATGGTGAGAGTCAT
>JAPPND010000171.1:8443-31150 GCA_028818795.1 Gammaproteobacteria bacterium
GGAACTCGTCGCACCCAGCTAGTAGAAGCAATAGCCCGATAATGGTGAGAGTCATCCTCTGCATGCCGATGTCCACTGCGAGTAAGAAGGGCCGTTCAAGATTCTAACAGCGAGGACCGGCTCCCTTTCGTGAAGCAAGTCCGTGGATCCGTGGTGTGCCGGGATCCGTCGAAAACCCAGTTCCAGACAGGCACTTCATAGCGGGGTTCAGGATGGGATTGCGGTGGAAGGTCGTCATCTCGTGCGTTGATGGCGACCGACGAAACCCACGACGACGCGACCGAGTTGGTCGTCCCAGGCGAAACCGATCCGGATGGTGCTCTTCGGGTCGAACGAGGCTCCCTTGCCGATGTGGTTCGACACCTCGAAGTTCCGCCCGCCGAACGAGGTCTCGTACCATTGCCGAAATCGGCCCATCGTGGTGCCCGTCTGATCGGGCTTGTGGAACCAGCCGGGACAGGCTTCGGCAATGGATGGCGAGCCCGGCCGGCGGTAGCAGGTTGCGAGCCAGGCCAGCGCGTCGAACACTTCCGCTGGCTTGGCGAAGGGAATGCCGACATCCGACTTGCCGTTCAGGGCTACGACAAGTTCGTCGGCGAAGGCGCGCTCGGCGAGCTCCACCGCATCCTTGACGGTTGCCACTTCCGGCGCGGCGTCGGAACGGGCGGGGTGCAGCTTGCGGGCCTCGACATAGGCCAGACGCCAGCGCTCCTCGGCGTGCCGGCGTTGGTCGAGTTCGGTGCGCAGTTCGGCGAGCTCGCCGTCCAGTTGCTCCCGGGACAGCCGCAGTCCCCGGTTGGCCTCGCTGACCTCCTCGTGATTCTCGCGTAGTTCCGAATGGGCGACCGTCACGCGCAGGAGTTCGGCTCGGGCCTCGGCGAGTTCCTCGGCCAGACGACCGGCATCAACCGGCGGCTCGGCATCGTCTTCGTCCTCCGCTTCGGCCGCGAACGCGTTCTTGGGCAGCGCGTTCCACTCGGCAGCGAACTTCAACACGGCCTCCTCGCAGCGGGTGCGCTCGACGGCGCGTTTGATTTCCACCTCGCGCGAAGCCGCCTGCGGTCGAACCGGTCTGTACGCGGCAAGCGCCTTGGCGAGAGACTCGGCAACGCGCGCCTCCGACAAGGGGTCGCGACCGTCGAGTTCCTTCCAGGCGGTGGAGTCGATGCCCAGGTAGGCGAGCTCGTCGACATAACCGTCGACCACTGCGGCGACGGCGGCTTTGCGGCGCTCGAATACGAGGAGCAGCAGCTCGGCGCCCTTCGCTTGGGCGAGCCGGATCACCGACTCGCCGAACTCTTCGGCGTCGCCCCACTCCTGCGCTGTTGGCAGCAACGAGTCCAGTTCCTCCAGCCAGCGGTGGAACCGGGGCGACACGACTTGGGGCACGTCGTCCAGATTCGGTAACGGGTGTTTGCCGACTTGCAGAATCAGCATCAGGCCGACCGCGTCGAACGACAGGTCGCCGTTTGCCTCGAGCACCTTGGCGCGATGCGTCTTCCACTCCGCTTCCGGCCAGGTGGCAGCGAAATGGTCGGAACGGCGCTCGGTGCACACCTCGATGTGCTCGTCGGCCAGATACGCCGCGACCACCTTGCGCAACCCCGCACTGGCTTCCTCCCAGCAGCGCAGCACCGCGCCTGCCAGCCGGTCGTCGCCGTCGAGAATCCGATCGAGCACGGGAAGTTCGAGCTGTGCGGGCTTGGCCCGGCTGCCGTCGCGGAAGCCCGGTAAGTTCAGCCGTCGAAGGCGTCCATTCAGGCGGTCGCGCGCGCCCGCACTCGCTTGGGGTCGGTGTTGCAGGGCGGTGCGCACGACTTGCAGGCAGAACCCCTCCGGCATCACTTGGAAGACCATGCCGAAGGGCGGGCGCATGTTGGTCTCGGAGTGCTCGTTGCCCATCGCCCGAATCCGCCGCTCGTCCAAATCCGTGAGAATCCGATTGTCGCATAGACGGCGTGGTCAAGCCTTCGGCGCAGAACCCGGCAGCTTTGGAAACGCAACGACAACGCGACTAACGCGACTAACGCGACTGAACGCGGCGACTGCGTGCGACTAGCGCGGCTGGAATTGCTTCCCCAAGCAGTTAACATTCTTCGGCTGCACAGGGAGGCAATATGACCGAGAGAGTCGACCGTCACGGACTCAGGGTGGCGAGCGTACTGGACGACTTCATCGCCGTGGAGGCACTGCCCGGCACGGGCGTTGACGGCGAGGCGTTCTGGTCCGGATTCAGCGCCATCGTTCGCGATCTGACGCCCAAGAACCGCGCCCTGCTGGCCAAGCGCGACGAACTCCAGGCGCAGATCGACGCCTGGCATTTCGAACGGCGTGGCCAGCGCCACGACCCGGCATCCTACAAGGCGTTCCTCGCCGAGATCGGCTACCTGGTGCCGGAAGGGGACGACTTCGAGATCACGACGGCGAACGTCGATGCCGAGATCGCCCATACCGCCGGGCCGCAGCTTGTCGTGCCGGTCATGAACGCCCGTTTCGCGCTGAATGCCGCCAATGCGCGCTGGGGCAGCCTCTACGACGCGTTCTACGGGACGGACATCATTCCCGAATCCCCGGGGCGGGAGAAAGGGACCTCGTACAACCCGGCGCGTGGCGAGGTGGTGATCGAACGGGCCGCTCAGGAACTCGATGCCGTGGTGCCCCTCGACGGCACAAGCCACGCGGATGTCACGGGTTACGAGATTGTCGGCGACGGCGCTGGCTACGCCCTGCGCGCCAACACGAGGGTCGGCACCGCGACGTTGGCGGATGCCGAGCAGTTCGTCGGCTTTGTCGGTGAAGGATCCGGCGAGCCCGCTGCCGTGCTGCTGCGCCACAACGGCTTGCATGTCGAGATCCAGATCGACCGGTCTCACAACGTCGGGGCCGTGCATCGGGCGGGGGTCAAGGACGTCGTGCTCGAGTCCGCCATCACGACCATCCAGGACTGCGAAGACTCCGTGGCCGCCGTGGACGCCGAGGACAAGACCCTCGTCTACCGCAATTGGCTGGGCCTCATGACCGGCGAGCTCGAGGAGACGTTTGAGAAAGGCGGCGAGACCGTCCACCGCACACTGCTAGGCGACCGAACGTACACGGATGCCCGCGGCACCGAACTAACCCTGCCCGGTCGCAGCCTGCTCCTCGTGCGCAACGTCGGCCACCTGATGACCAACGACGCCATCCTCGATGCCGACGGCAACGAGATCTTCGAAGGCATCCTCGATGCCGTCGTGACGAGTCTTTGCGCCGTGCACGACTTGAAGGGCTTAAGCAAGTACCGCAACAGCCGGACGGGAAGCGTCTACATCGTCAAGCCCAAGATGCACGGCCCCGAGGAAACGGCGTTCACCTGCGAACTGTTCGACCGCGTCGAGGATGTCCTCGGGCTTGCCCGCAACACCCTGAAGGTCGGCGTCATGGACGAGGAACGCCGGACCAGTCTGAACCTGCGCGAGTGCATCCGCGCGGCCCGGGAGCGGATCGTATTCATCAACACCGGATTCCTGGATCGCACCGGCGACGAGATCCACACCAGCATGAGAGCCGGCGCCATGGTGCGCAAGGACCCGATGAAGCAGGAGACGTGGATCCTCGCCTACGAGGACGCCAACGTCGACGCGGGACTCGCCGCGGGCTTTCCGGGACGCGCGCAGATCGGCAAAGGCATGTGGCCGAAGCCCGACGAGATGCGGGAGATGCTCGAGACCAAGGCCAACCATCCCACGGCAGGCGCCGACTGCGCCTGGGTGCCGTCGCCCACGGCGGCGACGCTCCACGCGCTGCACTATCACCGCGTCGATGTCGCGGCGCGGCAGGACGAATTGGCGTCCCGCGCGAGGGCCAGCGTCGACGACATCCTGACCATTCCCCTGCTTGCCGGCGAGAACCTCGCCCCGACGGACATCCAGCGCGAACTCGACAACAACGCGCAGGGCATCCTGGGCTACGTCGTGCGGTGGATCGATCAGGGCATCGGCTGCTCGAAGGTTCCCGACATCAACGACGTGGGCCTGATGGAGGACCGCGCGACTTGCCGGATCTCCAGCCAGCACATCGCCAACTGGCTGCACCACGGCATCGTCGAAGAAGGCGTGGTCCGTGCCACCATGGAACGCATGGCCGCGGTCGTCGACCGCCAGAACGCGGACGATCCGGACTACCGGAACATGGCCCCCGACTTCGATTCGAGCATTGCCTTCCAGGCGGCGTGCGATCTCGTGTTCAAGGGGCGCGAGTTGCCGAACGGCTACACCGAGCCGGTGCTGCACGCACGTCGGCGGGAGGCCAAGGCGCGTTGAGCCGACGATGAACGTCGAGATCAGGAACTACGACCACGAGCGCGACTTCGAGGCGGTGGACCGCATCTACCGCGAAGTTGGCTGGCTGGAGTCGGAAGACGACACGAAGGCCCACGAGGAACTCGCTCGGGCAGTCTACGAGGGGGTCGTGTTTTGCCTGGACGGGGAGGCCGAGTGCGCGGCGACGACCTCGCTTGGGGCCATGCGCCACCTCGAAACCGATCTCGATCTCGCCGTCGTCACCGGCGTCACGACCAGCCGCGTGGCACGCAAGCTCGGGGCCGCCAAACGGGTCACCGCTGCTGCCATTGCCCAACGGGCGGAATCGGGCAGCGAGGTGGCCAGCCTCGGCATGTTCGAACAAGGCTTTTATGACCGGCTAGGATTCGGTAGCGGAGCCTACTCCCGCATCGTGAAATTCGATCCGGCAACCCTAAAGGTTGACCGCCGATTCCGACCGCCGAAGCGTCTCACCAAGGACAACTGGCGCGATGTTCACCACGCCATGCACGAGCGTCTGCGGGGCCACGGGGGCTGCGTGCTGCACACGCCCGAGATCATCCGCGGCGAATTGGCGTTCACCCGCAATCCCATTGGACTCGGCTACTACGACGGCGGCACGCTGTCGCACTTCATTTGGGGAGGAACGGAAGGCGAGCACGGACCCTACCTGATCTGGTGGTACGCATACCGAACGCCGGAACAACTGCTTGAACTCCTGGCGTTGATCCGTTCGCTGGGCGACCAGGTGGCGGTTGTGGGCATGGAAGAGCCGGCGGAGATCCAGTTCCAGGACATCCTCGAGGCGCCGTTTCGCAACCGGCGCCTGAGCGACGGCTCGAAGTACGCGGGTTCGCACCGCACGCACGCATGGTGGCAGGCCCGCATGCTGGATGTTCCGAAGTGCCTCGCCAAGACCCACCTCGAGACCGACGACGTCGCGTTCAACCTGGAGCTTGGCGATCCCATCGCCGAACACGTCGAAGCGGGGTGCAACTGGAATGGCGTCGCGGGCGACTACGTGGTCACCTTGGGCGAGCAGTCCTCTGCCCGAGCCGGGAGGGAAGCGTCGTTGCCGTCCCTGCGCGCGTCGGTGGGTGCCTTCACCCGCGTTTGGCTGGGCGTAAGGAGCCCCTCCGTCCTGGCGCGTACCGATGACCTCAACGGGGAACCGAGCCTTCTCGCCGACCTCGACCGTGCCCTGCGGCTACCGCAGCCCCATATCGGATGGGACTACTGACGCGAGATCACCTGCGATGAGCTTAAGTGGCGAGTGGGAGAACCAGAACGGTTCCGTGCTGAGAATCGGCCCGATCGAGGACGGCGCTTTCGAGGGAACCTTCGTATCGACCAAGGGTCGCGCGGTCCGGAACCGCGGCTACCCGGTTCGCGGTACCGTCAACGGCGAACTGCTGGCCTTCGCCGTCGACTTTGCGGACGACGCCGACAATCTGCACTCGATCTCCAACTTCACCGGTCGTTTGCACGGCGGCGTATTGCACACGGTCTGGGTTCTCGCCCGGGAGTTCGAGGATGCGGAGCGCACCAAGCCGACCCAGCCCTGGAACACGTTCATCGTCAACGCCGATCGGTTCGTGAAGCGCGCCGGCTGAGGCCGGCGTGGTATGTTCCGGGGGCTTCGATGTCAGGAGGAGGATCGGCCATGGCCGACGAAATGGGCGTCTTCGAGACAATGTACAACTGCCGAGCGATGCGCCGGCTTAAGCCCGATCCCGTCCCCGAAGAACTGCTTCTCAAACTCATCGACGCCGCCAACCAGGCACCCACCGGATCCAATGCCCAGGGCGCGCGCTGGATCGTCGTACGCGATCCGGATCAGCGCGCCAGGCTCGCGGCGTTGAACAAGACCGCCGTCGAGTCCTACATTGCGCCGGGCGGCGGGCGTGCGGCCGCGCTGCCGCACCAAAGTGCCGGAAAGCGCCAGCGCATGCTGGCGGCGGTGTTGTGGCAGGCGGAGCACATGCAGGATATCCCCGCGCTTGTCATCGCCTGCTACCAGTTCGGCCAGCCAGTACGCCACGGCCAAGCCATGGGCGGCGGGTCGATCTGGCCCGCCGTCCAGAACCTGCTCTTGGCGGCACGAGCCCTCGGTCTGGGCGCGGCGCCGACCACGCTCGCCTTGGCGAACCGCGCGGCGGCCCGCGAGATCCTGGGTCTTCCGGACGACATGGAGGCGTTCTGCCTAGTCCCCGTGGGCTATCCCATGGGCAATTTCGGTCCGGTTACGCGGATGCGCGTTCGTGAAACCATGCGTTGGGACCGTTGGGAGTAGTCAACTGCGCCGGCATGGTCCCACCGGCGCTTCGGCCCTGATCCGTTCGTGCGCGTCTGGGACATCCATCCCGGCTACCTGAACCGCGAGGGCCTGCTCGGCGAGCATCGGGAGTTGCACGGCGTGGTCTCGATCCTGCGCCAAGCCACACGGGGCTACTCGAACCATCCCGAGACGAAGCGCTGGAAACAGCGGGGCTGGGCTCTTCGCCAACGGCACCGCCTGTTGGCGGCGGAGATGGCGTTTCGCGGCTACCGCGATCGCACGCCGGTGCGACTTCGATCCGCGGCCGGCGAGTGGCCCGATACGTTCATCGACAGCCCGGGCCGGCAGTTCGCCCTGTTGGGGGAGAAGTACCGGGACAAGCAGCCCGGACGAATCCCCCTGCCCCGCACGTCCCATGAGCTTTGGAGCCACCACAAGTATTCGGTGATGGCTCGGAGCCAAGTGGCCTACCGGGAACTCGGCAGGCGTGTCAGCAGCTTGCGCGGTCGGGACATGTTCGACGAACTCGCCTTGGAGTTGGTGTCCTGGCTTCGACGGCCGCCAGGGCCGGGACATATGAGAAACGTCATCGAGCACATGTGGGGCTACCTCCAGTCCGATCCCGGCCAGAGCGGTAACGACTTGGCTTTGACCGCGTTCGCCCGCATTCAGAACCGCGCGCGGTCGGAGGACGAGGCGTTCCTCATGGCCCAGACGGCGCTCACCGAGTTGGCGGCGTGGCCATGAGACGCACCGTTGTGACATGCCTCGTGGGCACGGCGCTGCACGTGTGGCCGGCAGCGGGCCAGGAGAACGTGCCGGTCATTGCGGTGGTGGAAGTCGAGTCGGGAAGTGCGCTGCTGTCGGCGGCGTCCGTGCGAGTTGCGATCGAGTCGGCGCTAATGGAGATGCCCGGCGTCACGACACTGAAGAGGAAGGATCTCGCTGCCCTCGTCGAAGATGCGGGGATTTCTCTCGCCGGCGTCCGTGCAAATGCAGCTTTGCGCGAGGCGAGCGGTATCGACTACGTGCTCACCGGTCGGGTGGAGGCCAGCGTTTCCAGCAAGTTGTCTCCGCTGGGAACGTTGTTGCGGGTATTGGGTTCCGGTTCCGAATGTACGGCCGCGGTCGGGGTTGATGTCGAAGTAGTCGACCTCGGGACCGGGGACACCGCGTTCGGCGCGAAAGTTACGCATCGGGAGCCCGTCGAGGTCGTCTATCCGCCGGGTGCCGACTACAGCAACCCCTGCCGGTACGCGAACCGCAGCCGCAAGTGGCGCGCCCTGGAGGCGGCGCGCGACGGTGTGGCAACGGAAATCGCCCGCAAGCTGACCCTAGCGTTGTTCCCGATGAAACTCATCCGGGTCGCGGCTACAGAAGTAACCCTCAACTACGGTGACTTGTTCCTCTCAGAGGGGGACCAACTGAAGGTCGTTGCAGAGACCTCGAGCGTCGGCGAACCCGGGGACGGCGCCCCGGTTGTTGGCTACATCGCCGTCTCGGCCGTGGGGCCGCGCGCCGCCGTCGCCCAGATCATCTACGCGCGGCGTCCGCCCGCGGTCGGTGACCGTGCCGCGGTGCTGGCGAAAGGTGAGGGCAAGCAGCTTGAGAGGATGTTGGCTGCCATGGCAAGGGCGGCCGCCAAGCAGGAGCGCGCGTGCGAGAACGCTCGCAAGCGGGTGCGCCGGTATTGCCCGCGCGACCCCGACTCTCGCCGCTGCAGGAATGCCGAGGCGGCCGTCAAGGCCAATTGTGACATTGTCCAGTGATGTGGAGTCAGCGGCGCGGAATGCGTTGTGTCAGTTCCGTGTCGGTTCCGATGACCGAACGCGGCCCGGCGGGTCCTAAGAAGCGATGGATCATCAACCGCTCCCACTCCCGTCGTTCGCGTTCGTTGAGTTCGTCGTAGGCCTCGCTCTCGACCAGTGCGCGGTAGTCCGCCGTCGTGTCCGAATAGGGCACGATGTACGCTGGTGTGATGTCCGTGAGGATCGCGGCGCGGTTCTCATCGCTCCGATTGATGCCCGCGCGGTGCCACGTCCGGGTGTCGAAGAGGATCATGCTTCCGGCCGGCGCTTCGATCACATCGGCGTCGGGCCCGTTGTACGGTAGGCCGTTCTCGGCGCGGTAGCCCGGCTGGTAGGCCGCGGCCGCAATGCCCCAATCCTTGGGCGGCCCCCGGTCGAGGGCATGGGAGCCGAGCTTGAATGCCGTCGCACCGCGGTACTTGGTGAACTCGGATACGCAGATGATTCGCTGCACGCCCATCACGGTCTCGCCGCTTGGCGTCGGCACTTTGCCGTCGGCATGGATGCCCCAGTGATAGGGATAGTCGGAGTGCCAGCCCTGCACGGTGCGTTGGCCGTCGTCCGGAGTCATCACGCCGATGCCGGGCGCGTGGGCCAGGCGGATGTCGTCGGTTTGCATGTATTGCCGCGCCAGCCAAACCGAGATTGGTTCCACGGCCGTCTTGGCCAACGCGCTGCCTTGACTGATCTGGCGTCGGGAACGGTCGGGTGTCCGCTGCGAGTATCCGTCGGTACAGGCGATACACTGCAGTGAATCGGTGATGTCCGGCGGCAGGATGGCCGCGAGGCACGCCCAACCGTGGGCTTTGAGGTGTGCCAGGTAGGCCGACGGCAACTGCTCGGGCCCCCGCACCATGGAGAACGGTGTGCCGGTGGAAGCGGGGTGGCCGTTTGCGTCCAACGGCGTTCCACCACGCGTTAGGGTGCAGCGGCGTTCATCTGCTGCCCCGCATTCCAAAGCCACCGACGACCTTGCGTGTTCGAGGCGCGTGCCCCGGCGACACCACATCAGGTCGTCCGAGATGGTTTCGGTGACATGGATTGCACCGTCCTCGTCGGCACCGAGAAAGCGGCCATCCGGTGCGACGACCATGGCGTAGTGGGCGGCCGGTTGCGCAAAGCGAACGGTACGCTCTTCGAATGTATCCCCGCCCTTCATCGCGGCATGATCATACCCAAGTCGGCGTAGACTCCGTGGGACGTTGCTTGGCTAGCCATTGATCCGACGACGAGGCGATAGACCCATGATCACAGGAATGCCGCGCATTGCCGTCGCGATGCACGACTTCGACGCGTGCGTCGACAGGTTCCGGACCGAGTTCGGTATGCCCGTAGTCGACATGTCACCCGGCAGCGTCGAGAGCCTCGGCGCGAAGCTCGCGATGTGCGTGCCGGAGGGCGGCAGCAACATCGAACTGATGTCGCCCGCCAACCCCGATGCGCCGTTGTCGCAGAGTCTGTCGCGCTTCCTGGAGCGGCGCGGCGAGGGTCTGTTCGCGCTGATGCTGGAAGCCCCCGACCCCGACGAGGAAGCGAAGGGCCTCGGCGACCGAGGCCTGAATGTGCTTCCCCTCATGGCCGGTGCCAGCGGTCGAGACCTGCACCCGAATTCGACCCACGGCGTCTTGATCCGCGTCTACCCGGTGAATTCGTTCTCCGGCGCGACGGCACCGAGCACGAGCGGTCTTTCCGGGATCATGCGAGTGGTCGTCGCGGTCCGCGACTTGGGCCATGCACGCAGGGTCTACCAAACCGGATTCGGGCTTGCGTGCGATCCAGAGCGCGAAGACGCCGCGCGCGGCGTTCGCGGATTCATCTGCAGACCCCCGACTGGTGGCGTCATTGAATTCGTGAGCCCGATTGACGGGGAGCGTGAGTTCGCGCGCGAGGTCGCAGGCTTCCTCGATGAACGCGAGGGCCTCTACGCGCTGATATTGCACGCAGAGGCGGATCGGTAATCCGTCACCGCGTGCGGCGCACGCATCTTCTTCGAGCAGACATCCTAGCCGTCAAAAAACGCCAGGCCTCGTGGGGAGGGCCGTCCCCGCGCATTGCGCCTCGCCGAGGCGTGACATAATGCCGGGCAATCCCGGCAACGGAATGGCTACGTGAGACGACTCTTCTCTGCCCTGACGATCATGGTGCTCTGCGGGTCGATGATGGCCCAGGCCGACGTATTGACCGTTTCCCGGTCGGAATACGCGGAAAAGCTGCACGGCTTCTGGCTTGGCCAATGCATAGCCAACTGGACGGGCATCCTCACGGAAATGGACAAGGTCGGCGGCGAAGGCGACCGGGGAGTTTTCTACACACGCGAGGATTGGGGAACGACGGTTCAATCAAAACGTTGGGGTGGCAGGACCTGGGAAAAGACAATTGACTGGGTTCGCCAGGGGCCAGATGAAGTCTGGGGTGCCGATGACGATACGGACATCGAGTACATGTACCAGTACCTGCTCACGAACAACGCCACGACCCGGTTGAGCGGCGAGCAGATCCGAGACGGCTGGATTGCGCACATCTACGACGAGAAGAACGCTCCCAGGGGCGAGAACTTCCTGTGGGTTTCCAACCAGCGCGCACACGATTTGATGCTCGCCGGCATGGTCCCGCCGGCAACGAGCGATCCGGCAAACAACCAGCACTACGAGATGATCGACGCGCAGCTGACGACCGAGATCTTCGGCCTGTATGTCCCGGGTCGACCGGACATCGCGCTTGAGATCGCGCACCTGCCGATCCGGACGACCGCCAGCGCCGAGGCGGCTCTCGCGTCGGAGTTCTACGTGATCATGCACGCGCTCGCCGCCGCCGCAGATCCAGCGGCCCCGAGAAAGGCGCAGGTCCACGCGTTGGCCGCGCTCGCGAGATCCTATCTACCCGATGAATCAACGACGGCGAAGATGTACGACTTCGTCAAGCAGCGCTATGAAGCGGGCGTGCCTTGGGAGGAGGCCCGGGACGATGTGTACAGGCGTTACCAGGTGGAACAGAAGGACGGCTACGACACGGCGCCGCGCAATCCCGTCGCGTCCGGGATCAATTTCGCCGCCAGCATGGTCAGCCTTTTCTTCGGTGAGGGCGACTATCAGGAGACCGTCAAGATCGCCGTGCTTGCGGGTTGGGATTCCGACAACCCGGCAGCAACCTGGGGCGGTCTCTTAGGATTCATGATCGGCAAGCAGGGAGTCGAAGAGGCATTCGGCCAGGAGTTCTCGGATCGGTACCACATCCACCGAACCCGGACGGGATTCCCGGTGCCGGATGGCATCGACAACTTCCCGGCCATGGCAGCCGCAGGCCTGGAAATCGTCGATCGTGTCGTCGTGGACGAGATCAAGGGCGAGGTCCGTGACGATCAGTGGGTGATTCCCCTGGTTGCTCTGCCAGAATAACCGTCTAGGGGGAATCGCATGAAGAGCATGTCTGGGCGGGAATTTACCCGGCGGTTCGGCTTGGTCGCGCTAGCGACATCATTGCTTGCCGTCGTCGGCTGTAGTCCGGAGGAGGAGGGACGTACCGACGAGGCGAAACCCAAGGTCGCGCTCATCATGAAGTCGCTGGCCAACGAGTTCTTCGTGACCATGGCCGCGGCCGCCGAAGACCACCAGGAGCAACACCAAGCCGAATACGAACTCATCGTAAACGGCATAAAGAACGAGAGCGATTTGGCGCAGCAGGTCGCGCTGGTGGATCAGATGATCGGTGTCGGCGTCGATGCCATCGTGATCGCTCCCGCGGACTCGAAGGCCTTGGTTCCGGCGCTAGCCCGTGCTCGGAAGGACGGAATCCACGTCGTCAATATCGACAACCGGCTCGATTCCGATGTGCTGGCCGAGTACGACCTTGCGATTCCGTTCATCGGTCCCAACAACCGCAAGGGTGCCAGGGAGGCCGCCGCGTTCGCCTTGGAGCAACTCCCCGAAGGCGCAAAGGTCGTCATCCTCGAAGGTGTAACCACCGCCCAAAACGCGATCGAACGGCGCATGGGGTTCGAAGAAGCGGTGGCGGCCAGCGGAGCCAACCTGGTTACCAAGCAAAGCGCGGCATGGGATCAGACCAAGGCCGCCGAGGTGACCGCCGCGATTCTCGTTCGTCACCCGGATGTGCAGTTGATACTCGCGGCCAACGACAACATGGCCTTGGGCGCCGCGTCGGCCGTGTCCTTCGCCGATCTGGACCACGACGTCACGATCGTTGGCTTCGACAACATCTCCGCGGTTCATCCGCTACTGAAGGATGGTCGGATCCTGGCCACCGTCGAGCAGTACGGCGACCAGTTCGCCGTCAACGGCATCGAGTTGGCGCTGGACATGATTGAGGGTACGTCGGAACTCGTGGACCGCGAGACCCCCCTTGTCGTTGTTACACAGGCTGACTTGGAGGATCAGAACGAACCGTCCACTACGCAGTGACCGGTCGTTGTACCCGAGGGTATGACTGCGCCTAACCCGAGGATTGTCGCCAAGGGAGTCTGCAAGTCGTTTGCCGCTCCCGTGCTGCGGGATGTCGGCTTGGAGATTCCTCCGGGCTGCATCCATGGATTGGTTGGCGAAAACGGGGCCGGAAAGACGACGTTGGCGAAGATCATTGTCGGTCTCGAAGGTGCGGACGCCGGATCGCTGCTTCTCGACGGCCAGCCCTACCGGCCAACCAACACGGCCGACTCGCTTGGCGCGGGCGTTGCCATATGTGCGCAGGAACTGAGTCTCGTCGACGATTTGTCCATCGCCGAGAACATCCTGCTGCACATATCGACGTCGTCCTGGGCACGGATCAGGCGTAACTCCACACACGAGAAGGCCTGGACGCTGCTCGACCTAGTCGGGCTCGAGAGTGCGAATTCCCGCTCCCGCGTCGGCAAGTTGAGCCTTGCCGAGAAACAGCTTGTCGAGATCGCGAAGACCTTGGCAACCGATGCGAAGCTCTTGGTGTTGGACGAACCGACCTCCGCCTTGACGGCCCCGCAAGCGGAAAGGCTGCATGGGATTCTGCGTGACAAGGCCCGCGATGGTGTCACCGTGATCTACATCTCCCACCGCTTGGGGGATGTTCTGAACGTCTGCGATCGCGTGTCGGTGCTGCGCGATGGCAAGGTCAGACTGACCGAGGATTGCGGCGCGTTGTCCGAGAAAGCCCTTATCCGGGAGATGGCGGGCGCGGACGCAGACTTCGAGGCGCCTAGGCGTTCGGCCGAGAGTCCCGCTCCGTTACACCTCTCGGTGGACGGTCTGCGAACGTCCAAGCTTCCGCACGCCATCAACTTCAACTGCCGACGCGGCGAACTACTGGGAATCGCCGGGCTCGCCGGCTCGGGTCGAACGGAACTCCTAAACGCGATCTTTGGACTGGACAAACGGCTTGCCGGATCCGTCAAGATCCACGAGGACGGCCGGACTACTGAAGTGAGAAACCCTCGCCAAGCCATCAGATGCGGGATTGGTCTGGTCGCCGAAGACCGATCCAGGGATGGCGTTTTCCGAGATCAAACGCTCGGGTTCAATGTGACCGTCGCGGGACTCGGACGGATCTCGGATCGAACCGGAAGATTGGTTCGTTCGAAGGAAGCCAGCGCGGTGGGGAAGTTGATCGACGCGCTACGGGTCCGGAGCAACGGCGTCCATCAGAAAATGCGCGAACTCAGCGGCGGGAACCAGCAGAAGTCGATGTTGGCCCGATGGCTGCACTGCGGATCTCGGCTGTTGTTGCTCGATGAACCAACCCGGGGCGTCGACGTAGCCGCGAAACTCGCGATCCACGAGGAGCTTGTCCGCCTGCGAAACTCCGGCATTACCGTCATCGCCGTGTCCAGCGAACTGGAGGAGTTGCAGAGTCTTTGCGACAGAATCCTCGTCCTGTCGAAGCGAGTCCTCGTCGCGGAGTTCCACCGGAGCGATTGGAGCCAGCAGGAAATACTCGCGGCGGCTTTCAGCGAATATGCCCGGGAAGACGAGCCCACGTCCGTCGCCGTGCCGTAAATGACGCTCGAACGGAGGCATCTCGCGATCGAAACCGGCTTCCGTGTGATTCGAGTTCTCGAAGACAATCTCATATTCGTTTCGTTGCTGGCGATCGTGGCCTTCTTCGGGGTGATTTCCGACAGCTTTCTCTCGCTGACGACGCTTTCGACGCTGTTCAACCAATTGCCCGCGCTCACCGTCGTATCGATCGGCATGACGCTCGTTCTGATCAGTGGCGGAATCGACCTATCGGTAGGATCCGTCGTTGCGCTAAGCGCCGGCGTAATCGGCGCGGGAATCTCATTGTTCGGACTGCCGCTTCCACTGGCGGCCTGCCTCGGCATCTTGGCTGGAGCCCTGGCCGGCCTCGCCAATGGCGGCCTCGGTGCCTACCTGCGCTTGCCGATTTTCATCGTCACGCTGGGGATGCTGGAAGTCGCGAGGGGTCTCGCGTATCTCGTCACCGATTCCCAGACGGTCTACATCGGCGCGAAGATCCAGGCCTTTGCGATCCCTTGGGGCGGGAGCGGCGTTTCGGCGTCGATCCTGGTCGCGTTGACGCTGGTCGTCGCATTCGAGTTCCTGCTGCGATCGACGATTTTCGGACGCCAGATCGTCGCCGTCGGCAGCAACGAAAGCGCGGCCGAAATTTCCGGAATCGATCCGAGACGAGTCCGATGCACGGTCCTGGTCATTTCGGGCCTGCTCGCGGGACTCGGCGGTCTGATGAACGCGGCCTACCTGGGTTCCGCGGACCCGAACGCGGGCATAGGCTTGGAACTGTCTGCGATCGCGGCGGCGGTGATCGGCGGCACCAGCCTCATGGGCGGTCGAGGATCGGTCATCGGCGCCTTCGTCGGCGTGCTGATCGTGTCGGTACTCCAGATCGGTCTCGCGCAAATCGGAATCACGGAACCGACCAAGCGCGTCATCACCGGGGCGGTCATCATCCTGGCCGTCATCCTCGATCGCTGGCGTGCGTAGGGGCGACCCTAACGCGCCCGCCAGGGCGCGCGGTCGCCCGCTCAACCCTAACGCGCCCGTAGGGCGCGTCGTCGCGTGCGGCGGGCTCCGCGTTGAACCGTTCAACAGGTACGGGACGCCACAAGGGCGTCCCCTACGACTTGCGCCGGGTTACCAAGGGATCTCCGCCGGAAAGTACCTGCCGATCAGATCCTCGTAAAACGGACGCAAGGCGTCGACATCGGGCGGTGAGTCGTGCTTGGTATAGAGATCGTAGCGGTTGAACCGGCGTACCCATTGCAGCCGGTCTTCGTCGCCGGGCCCCAGCAGTTCGCGGTAGGCATCGGTGGAATGACCGGGGTAGAAGCTGTGGTAGCGGATCATCGCGAGCGCCGGTTCCGGCAAGTAGTCGCGGGCGACGAGATACATGTATTCGTCGTGGCCCCAGGACAGGGCGACATTCTCCAGGCCGCAGCCGGGTTCGTAGATTCCGAGCGGCGTGTTGTAGCGGGAATCCCGAGCGTCGGGGTTGGCGGCGAAATACTCGGGATAGACGATGGCGTCGCGGAACGCGCAGCCTACGACGAACGTGTCGCCGGTAACGGCCCACTGCGGCTCGCCGAATGCGCACAGGATCTTGCCGAGGTCGTGCACCAGCCCGGCGAGGACGAACCAGTCCGGATGACCGTCTCGGCGGATGCCCTCGGCGGTCTGCAGACAGTGTTCGATCTGGGACAGACCGGTGTCCGGATCGCTCTCGTCGACCAGGCTGTTGAGCGTTTCGCAGGCTTCCCAGATTCCCATCCGCGTGGTGTTCAAGGCCCCGTAGTGCGCTCGTTTCGCGCGGGCGAATTCAAGTGTCTGGCGCTCGTGGTTCAGCTGGTAGAACCGGCGTACTTGCACGTCCGCGTTGGCATAGTCCCGATACATGTCGGCCACCGTCTCTGGACTATCGGTGACCATCGACGTTACGCGGTTGCGCCATGTGAATCCAGAAGGTCGCACATGGCGTCGCTCCGCTCGGTTCCGGGACGGCAAAACGCTCGGGGCGTGTTCCCGTGCTGGTCCGTTGCGTTCACCTGCGCACTCCGTTCGATCAGGCACTCGGCCGCCTCCAGCGCCCGGTAGCGCGCGGCTTCGTGCAACGCCGTACCCCAGCCACCCTCTTTCGCGTTGATATCGGCGCCCGCATCGAGCAGGTACTTCATCGCTTGCACGTTGTTGAACTTGGCCGCCGTATGGAGACCCTGCCGGAGCGTCTCGGGCCGGTTCGCCAGTCGTTCGATCTCCTCGACGCGGTCGCAGGCGACCGCACTGTGTATCGTCCACGGCACCCCGTGTTTCACCAGCACGTCCACCGCGGCAAGCGAGGGTCTCAAGTCCGCCTTGCCCTGGAGGTTGCCGATTGCGTGGTGGAACAGTTCATTGCGAACCAGGTCGCGGTCGACCAACGCGGGGTGCTTGGCGATCAGCGTATCGAGCGCCTCGCCGTCGTCGCTCATCAACGCGTTCAGGAACTCCGCGCGGGGCCTAAGGATGTCGTCCCGCCTTCCCTTGGGCAGTTGGTGGATCTTGTCTAACTCGACGAGGAGTTCGAGGGCTTCGGGATGCTTGTTCGCCCGCGCGCGATGCATCGCATTGCCGCCGGGGTGCGCATGGTGCAGGTCCGTGTCGAGGGTCCCGAGCAACTCGATGATCGACAAACGCCCATGGTGTGCAGCCCCGATCAGCGCGTGGCTTCGTGCCGCCCTGTCCGCGCCCGCGTCGACGAGCATCTTGGCGCAGCGGAGATCCCCGACGTAGGCGGTCCAGCCGAGTGGATTGCCGATCCCTCCCGAGTCGCTGACGATGCTCGGATCGGCGCCGGCCGCGAGCAGCATCTCCACGCCCGCGTAGTTCCCCCAGCGCACCGCAGCCGTCAACGGGATGTTCCACTTGAACGCCTTCGGCGGGTTGACGTCCGCACCGTATTCCAAGAGGAGCGGTACCAGGTGTTCGTGGCGATGCGACACGGCCGTGACCAGCGGCGAGTCCTGCATCCATCGGTGTTGCGCCTCGTTCGGGTCCGCGTCGGCCTTGAGGAGGCGCTCGACGATCGCCGCCTCGCCGGAGGTCGCCGCTAGGATCACCGGGGTCACAGCCTCGGATCTGTGGCAGTCCGGGTCCGCCGCGAGCATCCTATCGACCGCCTCCCGATCCCGCGAGGCGATGGCGAAGAAGATGTCCGGCTCGGCGCCGCCCCCGAGCAGCGCCTCGACGACATCCTTGGCGCCTGCCTGCGACGCTTCCATTAGCGCCGTCACGCCCCGGGTGTCCTGCCCGTTGGGGTCGGCGCCGAATTGCAGCAGGAGCCGCGTCATCTTCACATCCTGCGCGGCCTGGACGATCGGCAAGGCGCCGTCGTCGGTCTCGTTGATCCCTTGTGCGTCCTCCTTGAGCAGCTCCCGCGTCAGCTTCAGGAATCCGAGCGCAACGGTTTCGTACAAGGTGTAGTCGGCACCGGCCTTCAGCAGCATCCTGAAGATGGCCTTGCCCTTGTGGTTCGCCGCCGTCCGGACGGGCTTCCCCATCGTCCAATAGGCGCGATTGGGGTCTGCGCCGTTCTCTAGCAGCAGGGCGGCCATGCGTTGATTGCCGATCCAGGACGACGCGTCGATGGGCGGCGTGAAGCAGGAGTCGCCGCACCCTCCCATGGCGTTGATGTCGATGCCGTTGTCGATGAGCAGTTGGGCGACCGTGAGGTGGCCCTTCGTCATCCGCGCTCCGTTGGTCGCCCGGGGATCCGCGCGATGCAGCACCGTGTCGCCGCAGGTGATGTCGCTGGCGACCCGGGCGTGGACCAGCGACGGGTTCGCCTCGATGAGCGGCTTGAGCCTCTCGGCGTCCCCGGCATCGACGGCGTCGACCATCGCGGCGACATCCGGCGGCACGGCGTCCGGCGTGTTCAGGAATCCGTCGGTCGCGGGATGGCTCCGAACGAACTCGCGCAGGGCTCGCCACGAGCCGAATCCGTATTCCTTCGCGATCGTCCCCTGGGCATCCGCGAGCGTGACCGCTGCATCGAAGACCTCACGGTCCGACTTGCCGGCGAGTTCCGGCAGCGCCTTCCGCAGTCGCACCGCTGCGACCGGATGGCGTTTCGAGTGGTCTTCCACGAGGAACTGTGCCCGGTTGCGGATCTGCATGAAGTCGTCGTGCTCCATCGTCTCGCACAGGTGCAGGAGGTCCTGCCAGTCGGATGCGCCGTATTCCAGCGCCAACGCGTGCTGGACCTGGGCCCGCGAGACGCGGCTCAAGCGGATCTCAAGCGCGGAACGCCCGGAGAACTCGTTCAGGTTCCGGATCAGCTCGACGATTTCGTCGGACCAGGCGGCCTGGCTCTCGGCGATCCATTTCGCCTCGTCGCGGACGGCTTGGGGACTGGGGGCGGTGTAGAAGGGGCGTGTCATTCTGGTCCTGTCGTTCGTGCGTAAGAGCGTCAGTCGAACCAGAGCCGATGGATCCAGCCGTTCGTGTCGGGGTAGTCGGGCAGGTCGTCGTCGAACTGCTCGTTCATCGCGTTGAGCCTCGACCGCATCGCGGCGACGGCATCGCCGTATTCCTCGCACCATCCCTGCTCGACCTCCGTGACCAGGTGCGGGTAGGCGTCGCGCATCCGCCGGCCCTTCGGTGTCAGGTAGACGCGGCGGCCCTTGTCGCGCGCGCGGCCGGGTTCGACGACGACGTCGAGGTGCCGCTCGTGGAGGGTCTTGCCGTTGCCGGAGACCCCGCCGAGCGCTTGCGCGCGCTCCAACGTGACCCCTTCGTCGCTGACGAAGCGGAGGAAGTTCGACACCACCGACAGGTGCCCCAGGCGCTCGCGCTCGTAGTCGATGGCAAACGCGGCGAGCACCTGTGACAACAACGCCGGCAGCGGTAGATCCGCGGCGACGCTGCCGGGTTCCCGGATCACGACTGGCCACTCCTGGCCGTGGGCGGGAATCCGGGGTGGCCCAGGATCTTCAAGCACGTAGTCACCGCCCGTGACGCTGGGGTCGCCCGCCCCGTAGCCGGTGACGTAATGCGGCAGCTCGAGGGGTAGTCGGTCGACAACGGACGACAGGGCCTCGCGAAGCTGAACGATGCCGTCGTTGCCGAAACGCTGCCGCCAATCCTCCTGTACGGTGTCGACCAGACGGGCAGCGGCATTCCGCGCCGCCCTGCCGTCCTGCGTCAGGTGCACGATCCTCGCCTTGCCGCGTCGCCCGGGCAACGACTTCGCCTCGACCGAGACCCGGCCTCGCCGCTCGAGTCGGCTGACCACGACCTCGGCCACGCGCTTCGAGATGACCGTCCGACGACCGAGTTGGCGTTGATCCGTTCCCTCGGCGTCGACGGCGCGCAGGGCGTTCGCCCAGACGGCGAGCTGCGGGATCGAACGGTCCTCGCCGCGCGCCGAGTCGTAGTGATACACGAACGCGCCCAATGCCCGCCCAAGCAACTTCGGCAGCGAGGGTTCGGACAACGTGGCGGTCGGACGACGTCCAACCTGCAGTTCCGAGGCGTAGTACAGAGAGTTCTGCAACTGTACGAACTGCGTGGCGGAACATCGAACCCGCGTGGTGTCGGCGTCGGTCGCCGGAGCAGCGCCGACGCGCTCGGCGATGAAGTCGACGGCTAGCGCGGCCGCGCGTCCGAGATCGCCCGTGCCGATGGCGCAGGTCACGACGAACCCGTCGTCTTGCGCCCGCGATCCGCTGCGTTCCGCGACGATCCCCGGGAAGGCGGACAACACCGCATCAATCCGGCCCTTCGCCCGGTCGACGTCGTCGGTTGTTGCACCGTCCCTCACAAGGCGGCGACTCGCCTGAATCCTGCGTGCAACAGATGTCGTAGTGGCCATGGGGGTACCTCGTTGGCGCCACGTCGAACCCTGCCTCGACGGTTCGCGGTGCTTCGTGACGCATGTTGCTCGCCGCGAAGCCTACACGATACGGTGTGTGTGCCCGTTAGCCGTTCCGCGCGATTCCGTCCTCGTACGCCAGTAGCGCCAGCCGCCGAGGTGGCATCGGGGCGCGAATGCGCGACAGTAGCTGAAGGCAGATTTCGAAATCGCAATGCGAACCAACGCGAGAGTCGTCGCGACAGCGCTTTATCTGACCCTCTCGTGCATGTCGTCGCAGGCTGGTCGCGCCGTGTTCACCGGCGCGAACGACGCCGAGCCGATCAATGCCGGTTTCCGCCGCGACAGCCTCGTGCTCTACGACACCGGCTTCCAGATCGTCAACGGCGACAACCCCTACCGGGATTTTGCGGACCACAGCATAGGGCCGACCGGCTACAGCGATACGTGGCCCGATTTCTTCCCGGAACTCGACGGCGACATCCACCCCGAACTCGTCGAGGCGATCGGGGCCAACGACTTCACCTTGGCGCTGACGCTCGATCCCGAGAGCACGCGGCTTCGGTCTCACACGAACCGCTCGGGGCAGCGTTTCGGCGTCTACCTGCAGTTCGACCGCGGCCAGGTGCATGGCGGAGCCTATCTGATCATGGGATTCGACGGCATGATCGGTGCGCCGGAGCCTTCAGCCGGGGAGCGCGAGGGGCTTGCCCCTCGCAAGAAAGGGCCTGGCAACCGCCCCTTCGCCCTCGTCGGACAGGGATATTGGTCCTACTACGTGGATTTGCGGGACGTCACGGGCACGGCGGAGACGATCACCCTGGTGCGGCGCGGCGATGTCTTTCAGTTGTACACGGCGTCGGGGGGTAGCAGTTTCATCGCCGCTGCCGGTCAGCGCGCCGACGCCACCGTGCACCCCGACGTCAACGGGACGCTCGCCGTGAAGCCCAACGTCATCAAGGACATCGGGCCGAACCGCACGCTGACCGCCATGGCCCTCTGGACGGAGTCCGCCGATGGCACGCCGTTCGACGCTGGCGCCGGTCGGCTGCGCTCGCTGGTGATCGAATCGGAAGCACTACCGCGCGACATCAACCCTGAGAGCCACGTGGCACCCGTAGCGGCCATCAACACGGGTAGCACCGACGACCCCATTCGACGGCTCTCAGGCACGGTCCTCGATGCGGACACGCGCGAGCCCGTCGACTACGCCCACGTCGCGCTGCAGCGTGACGGCGTCACGTACGTGGTGATCACCGGCGCCGACGGCAGCTACGAGGCAGACCTGCGCCCGGGCGGATACCGTGTCGATGTCACGGCGAAGGGGTACGAGCCGCAAGCGGCCGAGGTCGCGGTGGACGAAGATGTTGTCCAGGACTTTGCCATTGCGGACCTTGGTAGCGCCCATCGCGTGGGACCGGGCAGGCCACACAAAACGATCCAGGCCGCGCTCACAGCCGCCAACGACGGCGACACCATCCACCTCGATCCCGGCGTCTACACTGATCCGCTCACGCTGATTTCCAACATCGGGATCCGGGGTGCCGGCCGCGACCGCACCCAGGTGGCTGGTGAGGCGTACCGTGATCTCGCCATCACGCCGTTTCTGGCGGAATACTACCCGCCCTACGGTGCGGACGGCGTGGCCCTCAAGGCGGCGCTGGCCAATGTCGTGCTTGCCGAGTTCACCCTAGACGGCGGCGAAGAGCACGAGACGTTCGCGGCGGACACGATCTCCGAGCGCCTGGCCCTCCTGATGGCGATCGACCGTGTCGACCTGGCGACCGTCAAGACGATGCTCAAGGACAACCCCGAGCTCGCCAAGGTTCGCTACTACACCGAAGACTCGCCGAGCACCGGCGCCACCTTTCTTACGCGCAACATGGATCCCTGGGTGCGGTGGACGCCCGAACTCCGTGCCGACAACGTCGCTATCGCGCGGCTACTGGTCGAAAACGGCGCCGACATCGAGGGCTTCGGCGGCTATGCATGGTCTTCGGGTGGCAGACCCCTGCACATCGCGGCCAACCACGACAACGTGGGCGTCGCCCGGCTACTGCTGGAAGCGGGCGCGGACCCCAACGCGCTGGCCAGGGACCGCACGCCACTCGAATGGAGCACGGGGCAAGGTGTTCGCGTGGCCGCCACGGCGACCGTGCTGATGGACCGTGGCGCCAAGTACAACCCGCTGCACCTCGCGCATTTCAAATTGCTTGACCGACTCGAGGAGGAGCTGGGCGATCGGATCGACGCGTTGTACCCCTGGCGCGACGCCGAGCCCACGAGCCTGTTGCACATGGCCGTGCGGAACGACTTTCCGGACGTGGTCGCGTGGTTGCTCGAACGCGGCGCTAATCCTGACCTCATCGACGCCAACGGCGTCACCCCCAAGGAGGTGGCGATCACGGCGGAGCGGTCGGACGCGGTACGCGAACTTCTGGGGCTCGAACCCGGACAGAGGCCCCTGTAGGGGACGGGCTTGTCTTGCGCCAGGCGAAGCTTGGCGAAGGGGGAAGTG
>JAPPND010000099.1 GCA_028818795.1 Gammaproteobacteria bacterium
CGCCGCCACGTCGCCAAGCCGCCGACCCGTAGCGGGTCACGCAGATCGGGTCCGGCCTCGATGTCGAGTCCGCTCTGCGACTGCGGCGGTGGCCGATGCGCAGTCGCCCAAGCAGCGGCTTGGTCCACGCGACTGCCTGGAAGGATCGATACTTGCACGGATTATCCGGCTTCGATGGCGGCGTCCGAGGCTCGCCCGACTGGATGGCTAGCGTAGCTCCCGAACCGTTGGGTTCGATTGTTCGCAGTCATGGATTGGATCCGGCCTTCGCATTTGCCGTGACACCGGGACTGCGGTACCCGTTGACCGTTTCGTAGTCTTCGCCGAGCAGGTTTCTGCCTCGGGCCACGATGGATTCATCGTACTGTCCCGGCCCCGGGTAGACGGTCGAGGTCGAGATAGCGCGCGTGAAACTGCCGGACCCAACCGGCGCGCGTGCGGACCATCAGGTTGGCCACGACTGCGTCCAGCGTCCATGCCTGGAAGGTCCGGTGATCAGTCAGGCAAGTGTCGTAGGCGTCGACGGCTGCAGCGCAGGCCGTGTTCACCTCGGGGTAGAGAAAGACGAAGATGTCGTCGTCGAACGCATCCACGTCGGCATGTGCGCCGACAAGCAGATGATCGCGCCACATCTGCTGAAGAGCCCCTGGCTCCCGCAGACGCTGGAGCGAGTCGGTACGGAAACAGCGCATGCGTGCTGCGACTTCGTCGTAGCGCGGACGATACTCGTTCTTGCTAGCCTCGAGATCCTCGTGGTATTTGACCTCGATCGCAAGAAACCCCTTGCCGCCTTCGGCATCGCGGAATCGGACGTAGACGTCGAAAGCGCTTCTGTCGCCGGTGTACCGCTCGTCGCCGCGCCCTGGCGACCATTCGAACTCGATCGCGGTCACGTCCGCGACGCGTCCTTGGGACATGTCCGCGAGAGTTCGGGATGCGCGTGGGAGGTCGTCGCGAAGTTCGGCGAATAGGTTGAAGCAAAGCGGCTGGCTCGAAAGAAGGTGGTTGAAGATGCGGGGCTTGCCGTAGAGCTTGCCCCGGCTTCTGGCGGAATCCAGAACCTCCGGACTACTTGGCGGGTCGTGGGCGTCAGATAGTTGGCCAGGGTTCGTTGGCGTAAGCCACGGGTAGCTCGGCTCCGCACGTTTTCGTTCCGTCCTGTCTGGCGGGGAAGCCTTTTTCGATGCGCCAGGCCGATTGGAGCAGGCGAAGTTGCCACTGGTATTGGTGCCTGTCTGCACCCGGCTCCCACGCGTCGTATTCGAGAAGCAGTGACTTGAGTTTGCGACTCCCCAATGTCATTGTGTTTGTTCTAGCAAGGCGGCGACCTCGGGCCCACGGATTGCAGTCCAGAAGCTCTCAAGCCCTCGCTGCCGCACAGCCTCGGTTTTCGACTTCCCGCGTCCAGCGTGTCTGACTCGCGGATGAATGTACCGGTTGAGCTCTCTTGCGATGTCGATCACAGGGTGCCCATGACGACGCCCCTGGTCGAGACGACGCTCATGGCAAACAACCCTTGCCAGCACGTCCAAGGTGGTGTCCAGCATCACCGCTACATCTAGTCCCGGAATCGGGACTAGCTCCCTAATCCGATCAACAACGGTCTGCGTGGCCTCCTCCATGAGAGACAGCTGGATGACATAATTCGACACGAGCTGAATCGTGAGGCGGTCGACTTCCTTGGAAAACCGCTCGAATATAGGGCCACCGTCAACGCAGTATTGTGGCAGCTGGCCAAGAAAGGAGAAATAGTTGTCACCGTCGTAGGACCGTCGTAGGCAAGAATCGAGCCCCACCGATCTTTGGACTCCTGGGTGTAGCCCATTACAAGGTCTCTTTGACCACGAACCTTGGACTCGGATACGACCAAGTGCTTCGTGGTCGGGTTGTACGAGAGCACGTCGATATCGCTCCAACCCCCTTTTTCGGTTTGGAACGGAAACCGGAGCTTGGTCCAGTAGCCTCCTTTGAGTATCCACTCTGCTTCGATTACGAGCTCCACGGTCATCGCCTCTGCCATACGAGTGCCCCCAAGTCGTTGCCCATCTAGCCTGAGCATTTATAGTACCGGGACTAGTAAGGCCGTTCCGGCTTCGAGCTTGCGGTATTCGCCTTGTCAGCCGCCGCGAGAGCGCGAGGGTCGGCTCGACGTAAGCGCCTTCATGAGGTGGGCTACGGCAGGGCTTCGCCTTCCCTTCGGACTGTTCAGCACGCCCGGAATCTGGAGAGTCTTGGCCAGAACGGCGTTGTGGATGTTCTTCAGTTTGGGGTTGGCGTTGTTGGCATCGTGAATCAACCTCCGCTCGACGAAGTTCGCCTCGCGTGGCGAAACGCGCTTGGATAGTCTGCCCGTCGGTGTCGTCCGTGCGATCAGGAACAGCACGGGGGTGCCGCTTTTCCTGTCGTCCATCACGTCCTTGTAGATGGCCTGCTTATGGAGGGCAAAGCACTCGGTGTCGAACGCTCCCTTGGATTGCCCGACGTACCACGGCGTAAAGCCCTTGGCCGCGCGAACCGCGAACAGGTAGCAGCCCGCGCCGGATCGGAGACCGACACGGATTTGCTCGGCCTTCTCCCAGAAGCCAGCGAGCGCTGGCCCTGAGAAGTCGAGCACTACGCGCTCCTCGAGGCCTACCAGCGAGATGAAGTGGGGACGGCGCGCCAGCTCACGGCGGAACTGCGCGAGCGAATTACCCACGTCATGCTGAGCGCCCCGGACTGGGCGACGTTGCGTTTCATTCACGCTGCTCGCCGTCTGTACAAGCCGACTTCGACAAGACTGACGCCCGCGAGCTATGTCGACCTGAGCCGCCGCTTCGTCGAACGCTATGCGCTCT
>JAPPND010000118.1 GCA_028818795.1 Gammaproteobacteria bacterium
GGCGAGGTCACGCCGCGCCGCGTCGTCGAACAGTTCGCGGGACAGGGATTCCGAGCAGGCACGCCGGTTGCAGTCGGTCGTGAACTGATCGGACGGAGTCCGCGTTCGTCATGCGTATTGCTTCTAAGAATGTCCTCCTTGCTCCTGCCTGCGGCATCGCCGACGCCAACTTCGACGAGCGCCCGGCGGCCATCTCGACCTGTCCGCCGCGAGCTGCTGAGCCGGGCGGCGAGACCGCGTTCGCAACCAGTACGCCGCGTTCTAGGCACTGTCCGGACCGCGCAAGGCCAGATCCCGAGTATAGAGTCTTGCCTTAATGCCGAATTGGCATAAGCGAACGCTTGACACGCTCCGCGCTGGAGCGGAGCTCCAGCGCGGAGCGCAAAGCCCGTTATAGGGCTTGCGCTCCGCGCTGGAGCGTAATTTGCGGCGGTGTCGATCTGCTTTCGCTGTCGGGTAACGGCCTGTCTAACGGAACAGCCGTGCGGCAAACACGCGGAGTCCCACTTACCCAGTTAAGCGGAATTAGACAACAGCCCGGCGTTTGGCCAGTGAGGTGCGGCGTCCGGGGTTTGTTGACTCAGCTAAGGGGGAGATCCACAATGGGAACTCCAAGACATCTACTACAGGCTTTGGTTCTTGTGTCATTTGGCCTTGCGACCATGAAGGCATCTGCACTCTGCCCGCACGACGATCCGGACCGCTATGAAGAAGACAATCACTCCGGGTATTGTTACGACAAATGGACGGGTGAGTATTTCAACGAATATGAATCGATACGACCGGGCGACCCTGGTCATCCTGAATTCTACGATTGGGGGCACTACTACGATGCCGACGCAGGGGAAATTCGACGTATCCCCAACAACTGGACAGAACTTGATGTCTGGTTGGCTGAGAACCCATCTGGAGACTGCTCTGGGATTGACGATCCCTTGGGGTTTGTGTCCATAACGTTCGGAAGCATCGCTACGGTGGCCGCTTTTTTCGGTCCGCCAGGATGGATAGTGTCGGCGCTCTTCGGTTCTGTTGGAGTGGCCGTAGCCGTCGTAGACTACCTTCACGATGCAGACTACTGCGAGAAATCATCATGAAACGCTACGAAACTCTGTGGCCCAACTTTTCGACTCGGGGCTGGCGCATCGCGCAGGCAGTGATGTTGGTCGCTATGGTGTCTCTCATCGTATGGAACATCGTCAACTACGGTGGAGCATAGTTGCCGCGCATGGTCGACCGTTTGTGCGGGGGTGGGGTCGAAGCCCATGGCTTCGGGCCCGATGCCCTTGATGCGGACGGCATGCGCGACCTGGCGGACGCATGCCGGAGGTCGGGCGTTGCTCCTGTCCACCAGACGACTGCCCAGCAGAGGTCCGCCGCTCGCTCCGATGTCTGCCGCGCCGCCGTCAACCCCTTGGTCGATTCTTGGCGAACCGCGTGCTTGTTGGATTGAGGGGTAAGGAGGAGGAACAGCAATATCCCCAACGCTGCTGCTAGCAGCGTGGAAGCGCACCCCAGGTGTGATTGCTGCAACCGCCTACTCAAGCCACCACAACAGCGATGTAACTCGGTCAAACTGGGCCGTTGTTGACGCGCAGCCAAGGATGACTAGGGCGTCGTAGCCGGCGCCGTCTGTTCGGTCCGTTGATCGGCTAGGAGGCGGGCGGGCCCCGTCCGCGCTCGAGATCGGAGCGCGGGGGGTCGTCGGCGAACAGCGTCTTCCACACCCGCGGCGTCAGATAGACGGCGCGCGAGGCGGGATGCTCGCCGACGCGCTGGAGCACGTTGACCAGGTACGTGTACGCATCCACGCCCTGCAGCGCTGCAGCGTGCAGGTCGCGAGCAGGCCCTGGACCACGCCGACGCGCTCGGCGCCGATCTCCGCCCACGCGCACAGCCAGTTGCGCCGGCCGGGATCGGCCGCTGCGCGCGTACGAGATGGTTCGTGTCGATCGGCACATCGGCATCGGACAGGTATACCGACAGCCCGGCCTCGCGGTCCGGCGCGACCGTCCAGCGCAGGTTCACGAACACGAACCACCACCCGTCCGCCGGATCCTCCCCCAGGTGGTTGCGCGCCAGTGCCGCCAGGCCGTCGAACGAGCGCCGCATGTCCGCCGCCGCGACGCACAGCCAGATGCGCCGCTCCGCCGCCGGGATCAGCACCGCGGACGGCGCACCCGCAGCACCACGCCGCCACCGAGGTCCAGCTCGGCGTCCCACGACGACGGCGCACGGCCCGCGAGTTCCGCGAACACCGCCTTGCCACCCCCGGCGTCCCCGCTTCGCCAGCCGCCTGCGCCAGCGCCAGAACGCGCTCTTCCCGATGCCCTCCGCCTTGCAGAAACCCTCGCCGCTCAGACCGCTCGCCTCGTAGCGTGCCATGATCGCCCGCCACTCCGCAGCCGAGCGCCGCGTCCGCTTTCGCGTCTCCAGATCGCCATCCGAACCTCCAAGTTCCACCGAAAAAACATCAGTGGGGAATCGGAAAGGAGTCGGATGCCGCGTGAACTACGGCTCAGAATGACCGCCTACACAGCGACAGCGCGCCGTCAAAGCTGAAGTTAAGGCTGAGTGTCAAGCTGTCAAAGTAGCCAGTCCACCGTTGCCTCGGGCCGAATCCGCAGATCAAGATCGAGGAGGTCTGCCGGCTGCGCGACACGCCCATCATGACGTTCATCAACAAGCTCGACCGGGAGATCCGCGAACCGCTCGAGCTCATCGACGAGATCGAGGACATCCTGCAGGTCGAGTGCGCCCCGATGACTTGGCCGATCGGTGCCGGCCGGTCTTTTCGGGGCGTCTACCATCTCGGACTCG
>JAPPND010000094.1 GCA_028818795.1 Gammaproteobacteria bacterium
TCGGCTCGCAGAAGTCGAGGCTGTAGCCCTGGTGGCCGTACGTCGCGAGGTAGGTGGCCTTCCGCATTGGCGAGTTCGGCGATGCCAGAGAGCAGGGCTTGATCGTCGGTGGCGGCGATATCGGCGGCCTCCCACTTCCTGGCGGCGCCTTGAAGCTCGGGCCATGCGCGATCCCAGAAGTCCTTGTGTTGATTGTCGTTGGTGGCGGTCTTGTTGAACGCGATGTAGGTGGGATTGTCGCTTTCCGGCATGGTGATCGCGTGGGGTAGATTGTCACTGCCGAGCGCGGTTGCCATGGCGTTGAACTCGGCGCGTTCGTCATCGGAAAGCGTCGCCAGGAACAGGTTTAGATCGTTGGCTTCCTGGGCCTTGACCTCCGGTTTTCTTGCCTCGTCGTCCCGCCGACGCCTCAGGTTGGCCCGGAACTCCTCGTCGGTTTTCTCCGTACCGGAGCCGAAGATCTGAAACGCGAAGCCATGAAGGGTGGTGTACATGGACCTGCCGGTTCTCGCGCTGACCAGCCCGCCGTGAATGTAGAGCTCGTCGAAGAGCGGGCAGGTGGGATCCGGGATGTTCTCGACGATTTGCCGACGCACCAGGCCGAAGACCTCGGCAGGGGCCTCCCATTCCACCTCGATGGGCTGGGGCGGCAGGTTCGTGATCGGCCGCGACTGCAGGAGCCAGAGCTTGCCGTCGGCGACAGCCCACTCGATGTCCTGGGGCTGGCCGCCGAAGTGCGCCTCCACCCGGGCCGCGAGCCCGGCCAACTCGGCGAGCAGTTCGTCCGACAGGGACGACGTGTCGCGTTCGCCCGCGTCGACGTCCACCAGGCGGGTTCCCTGGTTGCCGTCGGAGACGATTTTCTGCTCCTTGTTGCCGATCATTGTTTCCTTGGCGGCAAGCGTGGACTTCTCGACGATGAACGTGTCCGGCGTGACCTGACCGCCCGCCACGGCCTCGCCGAGCCCGAAGCTGGCATTGACGATCATCTCGCCGCGCTCGCCCGTTGCCGGATTCGCCGTGAAGAGGATGCCGGCCACATCGGCGTCCACCATGATCTGCACCACCACCGCCATGGCAACGGCATCGGACTCGATACCCATCTCGTTGCGGTAGCTGATCGCCTGGGTCGTCCACAGGGAAGCCCAGCAATTGCGCACCGCTTCGAGGAGGGCTTCGCCTCCGCTGACGTTGAGATAGGTCTCCTGCTGCCCGGCGAAGGACAGCCCCGGCAGGTCTTCGGCGTTTGCCGACGACCGCACCGCCACAGCGGGATCGTCGCCCGGCAACGCCTGGTAGGCCGCCACGAGGTCGGCTTTCAGCGCGTTGGAAAGCTCGCACCCGGTGATGAGCGCCCGGATCGATCGCGACGCCGACTCGAAGGACGTGCGACCGTCGATGATCTCCGGTCTGGCGAGCTCGAGGATGCGCGAACCGAGTTCGTTGTCGGCCACGAAATCCCGGTAGGCGCCGGTCGACAACAGGAAGCCTCCCGGCACATCGAACCCCGCCCGGGTCATCTGGGCGAGGGAACGGCCCTTGCCGCCGACGGTTTCCAAGGCGTCGTTGGCGGTGTTGATCGGGGTGATGACGGCAGAGTTGCCTGACATTGAAGAAGTCCTTGCTTCGCGTTCTTTGACCTGACGGACGTCCTCTGTGCTCGATTTCACCCGACGAAAATCTAGCAAGGGATGCTATCAGACCCCGACTGCGATCCAACCGGTGCGAGCCTTCGGTAGTGGCTCAGTCTGTCTTTTGACGGGGCTTGTATTTCGTGCCGGGTTTCGGCCCCGGCTTCTTGGGCGCGGGAGCGTAGACGTCGATCAGATCTACGATGTCGCCCATCTCCCATAGCTTGCCGGTCACCCCGGCCGCCATTGCCGGCGTGATCCGCAAGGTCTGGTGCAGCCGGCAGAAGTTGTAATGCATGAAGTGGAGCGCCATCGCGTGGAAGTGGTTCTCGACCTTCTTCGAGAAGGAGTTGGTCAGCCGCGTGAACCGTCGCATCGACATCCGCATCGTCAGATTCTGCCGCTCGGCGTATGACGTGTTGCCGAGCCGCATGTCGGGGTTGCCCTCGACCCGGTGCTTCTCGATGTTCGTGCAGACTGCCGGCGAATAGCGCGTCTCGTCGTCAACGCCAGGCGCCTTGCCGTACAGCTTGATGATTTGGGCGTAGTCAACGTCGCTGCCGAACGCGCCCTCGACGGCCTCGAGGTAAGCCTTGTGGCCGACGCTCGATAGCTGGACCCGGTTCGCCAGCCGACCGCGCAGGTCGTCCATGAACTCGATTGCCGTCGCGTCGGTCCGGTCGCCGACCAGCCAGGACGGCACGATCTTGGTCTCGGCGCAGATCGCAACCCAGGTCCAAACGTCGCCCGCCTCCCGCGGCGCCGACTTGGCGCGGAGCACGTTGCGCTCCTTGGCGCATACGAACTCCCAAATCTCGTCGACCTCCAACCGCCGACAGGGCAGGTCGCGCAACGTCTCGTGCTGATAGGCCGCGCAAGCCTTTCCGGCGTCGATGAGGAGCTTGTTGACGGTCTGCCGCGAGACGTCCGCGATGCGGGCAGTGGCCCGCATGCTCATGCCTTCGGTCAGGCACTTGAGGATCAGAATCCTCCTGTTTCGGGGCAGCGCATTCATAGTGTCGAAAATATGCTAACATGGCGTATTTAGCAAGCATTAATCAATGAATTAGGGGATCCTATTTGAACATTGGAGGGATTTGCGCTGTCTGAAGGCCGCGGATTGTAAGGGACTGCGGCGGTCGCGTATTTTTCTCACCCCCGGGAACGCGGGGTTTTCGG
>JAPPND010000008.1:0-22427 GCA_028818795.1 Gammaproteobacteria bacterium
ACCCCGGTGGTGTCCGAGCGGCGGCCCCGGACCATGGGTATGAGGTTCTCCTTCGCACTTGAATGACCCACCGTAAGAAGTAGGGATCGGGGAGCGAACCTTGCGCCACAAAACCCGTCGCCCGGCGGGGTGCCGCGTTTTGCCTCGGCCCAAGCGCCCCAAGAGACCGTCGGACGTGCCGCTTGCGCGGCAAGTCCGACCGCCTCCTAGGTTCGCCCTTTTTCTATCGGTGTAGGCTTTGGGCATCGCAACGACAGCCGTCCCCGTGTCCCGTAACGAAGAACGCGTTCGCCAAGCGCAACACCTGCTGAGCCGGGGCGCACCCGACCGGGCCGCCCAGTTGATGGGCGACGTGCTGACCGAGGAACCGGACAACGTCGAAGCCGCCTACGCGCTGGCGGTCGCCCAGCGACATCAACACGCGTGGACCGACGCACTCGATACGCTCACCGGGGTTCTCCGTCGCAAGCCTAACTTCGGACGCGCCCACCAGGAGGTCGGCTACAACCACATCGCCATGCAGAACTTTCCTCGCGCCGGCGCGGCGTTCGAGCGCGCGGTCAATAACGACCCCTCGCTTGTAAACAGCTGGAAATGCCTCGCCAAGCTGTACCAGGACAGCGGCAACGCAAAACGACTCGCCACCGTCTCCGATCAGCTTGTATTCCTCGAGTCTCTGCCCGCCGAACTGTTGACGGTCATCAGCTACCTGTCAGACGACCGTCTGGGCGACGCCGAACGAGCGTGCAAGCACTTCCTGCGCCAAAACAAGACCCACGCCGAGGGCATGCGGCTGCTCGCCGAGATCGCCACGCGCAACAAGACCTACGACGAAGCCGAGTTCCTGCTCGAGAGCTGCGTCGAATTCCATCCGGCGCACAAGAACGCGCGCATCCAGTACGTCAACATCCTCATGCGGATGCAGAAATTCGCCCAGGCGTACGACGAAGCCCAACGGCTTCTCGACGACCATCCCGCCGACACCGAGCACATCCGCGCGCTCTACGCCTCCGCCTGCGCCGGAGTCGGCAAAAACGCCGAAGCCGTCGACAGCTACGAATTGCTGATGCGCGAGCATCCCGACAACCACATCTTCCCGGCGTCGCTGGCCCATGTGCTGAAGGCCGACGGCGAATTCGACAAGGCGGTTGCGCACTATCGCAAGGCGTACCGGATCAAGCCCGATCATGGGGACGCGTACTGGAGCCTCGCGAACACCAAGTCCTACGAGTTCACGGACGACGAACTGTCCCGCATGGAGTCACTGGCAGCGGATCCGGACACCAACGAATCCGATCGAATCCAAGTCTGCTTCGCCCTGGGCGACGCGTACGAACGTCGCGGCGAGCACGAACCATCGTTCCGCTACTACCGCCAGGGCAATGGGCTCAAGCAACCGCACACCTACCACAGTGCGAAGCATCTACAGATACGAATCGACAGCCAGATCGAGGTCTGTACCAGGGAGCTCTTCGAATCCAAGCCAGGTGTCGGCTGCCCCGCCCCCGACCCGATCTTCATCGTCGGCCTGCCTCGTGCCGGTTCGACACTTCTGGAGCAGATCCTATCGTCCCACTCCCAGGTGGACGGCACGATGGAGCTGCACAACATCCTGAACCTCGCCAAGCGTCTTCGTGGTCGCGACGAACCGGGAGGTAAACCCCGGTATCCGGCGATCCTCGCCGAGTTGGAGAACGACTTCTTCCGGCGCTTCGGGGAGCAGTTCATCGACGACACCCGGGCCTACCGGGGCGACTCGGCATTCTTCATCGACAAGATGCCAAACAATTTCCTCCACGTCGGTCTCATCCGCCTGATCCTCCCGAACGCCAAGGTCATCGACGCCCGCCGGCATCCGATGGCGTGCTGCTTCAGCGGCTACAAGCAGTTGTTCGGCGAAGGCCAGGAGTTCTCCTACGGCCTGGCCGAGATCGGCAACTACTACCGGCAGTACGTCAAGCTCATGGACCACTGGGACCGGGTGCTGCCCGGGTTCGTGCTACGCGTCCAGCACGAGGACGTGGTCGACAATCTGGAAGGCGAAGTGCAACGGCTTCTCGAGTTCTGCGGCCTGCCGTTTGAACAAGCGTGTATCGACTATCACCAAACCGAGCGCAGTATCCGTACGCCGAGTTCCGAACAGGTGAGGCAACCCATCTTCCGGACGAGCCTCGAGCAGTGGCGCAACTATGAGCCTTGGCTGGATCCGTTGAAGGACGCCTTGGGTCCCGAAATCCGAGAACGGTACTCGGTCGCCTAACGGAGCGACACTTTGCGGCGTGCGTCGCGGGACGATTGTTCTGCCTTGTCGTATGGCAGGTTCAGTGGTACTTTTGTACCCATGAACGCAACCATTGACCGCGCCGGTCGTCTGGTCGTGCCCAAGCCGATCCGCGAAGCGGCGAACCTCCGCCCCGGCACGCAAGTGCGATTCCGTCTTGCGGATGGTCACGTTGAAATCGAACCCGTGCCGATGTCAGTGACACTCGAACGATCGGGAGAGCTCGTGGTTGCCGTTCCGACCGAGGGGCGGCCCCCGGTCTTGACGCAAACCGATGTGGCCGAGGCAATCTCGGCTATCCGCGCGCAGACATCGTCGACCCGCCCGGAGTGACCCGTTATCTCTGCGATACCAGCGGCCTGGTCGCCGCGGTCTGCACTTGGCACGAACACCACGACAGGACCCGAACCGAACTACAACGGCGATCCGACGCCGGAGAGAAGCTGGTTCTTGCTGCCCATTCGTTGGTCGAAACCTACGCCGTACTGACACGACTACCCGGACAGGGTCGACTGCGGGTTGAGGACGCAATGGCCCTAATCGAAGGGAACTGGCGCGAAACGCCCGTGGTGCACCTCACGCCGGCGGAAACTTGGGGAGCGTTGCACCAGGCACGGCGCCGCTCGTTGGCCGGCGGTCAAATTTACGACGTGCTCGTCGCCGTGGCGGCGTTGAAAGCCGGGGCATCGACGATCCTCACCTGGAACGTCCGCCACTTGGTCCCCTTTGCCGACGAGATCACCATCGGGGCACCGCCTTGACCATCACTCGTCGCCAGACCATCAAGGACAGGGCGACAACGACGCGTAGTACGCGGCCAGGTCCGCAGCGTCTTGATCCGTCAGGTTCGCGACGAACGGCTGCATCGTAGCTTCGACGCGCACGCCGTCCCGGAACTCCTTGATCTGCTTAACGAGATAGGCTTCCTGCTGTCCCGCAAGGCTCGGCCAGAGGGGGTTGACGCTGATGCCCTTGGGACCGTGGCACGCGGCACATACGGCGGCTTTGGTCGCGCCGTCGGCCTTGTTCCCGACCGGCTCTGCGCCGACGGCAACAACCGCGACAACCACGAGCAGCGCGGCGATTGCTCCGGATGCCGAAAGCACGGACAGACTCTTCATGGCGGGCTCCTCGAATGACGGCGCGATGCTAACCGACGTGGGGACCAGGTGCATGGACCTCCTTCGCGGGACGCGTCTCGCCGCGGCCGATGGTCAGGAAATCCCAAAGCAGCAGCACGAGGCCGGCGGTCATCAACACGCCAAAGACCATCCGCCACTGCATACCCTGAACGAACCACGGCTGGGTCTGGCCCTCGAAGTACGCCGCCCACGTCGAACCGCCGATGGCGCGTTCGATGAACGACTGCTCGTAGCCTGCGATGAGCAGCGCGACGGTCATGCCGAGCATCCCGACGTTGAGGAGGGCGAGCGACCATTTCCACTTCCAGCCGCGGTCTGGAAGGTCCCCCGACATCCAGACGTCGCCCCGCCAGCGTTGCAGCGCGATGTATATGAAGGCGATGACGATGGTCGCGTAGGCACCGAAGAAAGCGAGGTGGCCGTGGGACGTCGTCCACTGCGTTCCATGCGTGTAGAGGTTGATCTGCGGCAGCGTGTGGATGAATCCCCACACGCCCGCGCCCAGGAAGTTGCCGAAGGCGTGCGCGATCAGCCAGGCGAGTGCCGGGTGGTTCCGACTCTGGAAGCTGTGTCGGCCGGCATCGTAGACCGCATGCACGACCATGGCGACCAGCGGGATCGGTTCAAGGGCGGAGAAGAAGCCGCCGATACCGAGCCAGTACTCGGGCGTGCCGATCCAGAAATAGTGGTGCCCGAGGCCGAGGATGCCCGCGCCGAACATCATAGCGACCTCGATATAAAGCCAAGTGGTGACGATTTCCCGGCGTGCGCCCAAGGTCTTCATCAAACCCCAGGCCATGATGCAGCCGACCAGCACCTCCCAGGTCGCCTCGACCCACAGGTGCACGACCCACCACCACCAGTACTGATCCACGGACAGGTTGGTGGTGTAGAACATGCCGGCGAGGTAGAGCCCGGCCAGCGCGATGAGGTCGAGCACGAGCGTGCCGGAAATGCCGCTCCAGCGTCCCTTCATGAAGGTGCCGGCCACCGTGTAGAAGAACACACCCATGCACACCACGATGCCGATGTCCGCCCAGCGTGGCGCTTCGATGTACTCCCGGCCCTCGTTGATGAGCCAGATGCTCATCTTGTTGCCCGGCCCGACCTGGACGACCAGGTAGACGACCACCACGACCGCGACCGCGGAGGTCAGCACCCAGAAGTTGATGTTGGCGAGCTTGGCGCCCACCAGTTCGACCCCTGCCTCGTCCTCCACCAGCCAATAGATCGAGCCGATGAAGCCGTACAGCATCCACACGATCATCGCGTTGATGTGCACCATGCGGTTGACGCTGAAGTCGAGGACGCCGTAGAGCAACTCCGGGTAAAGAAATTGCAGTCCAGCCAGGAGGCCGAAAAGCATCTGCGCGACGAACAGCACCATCGCGACGAGGAAGTACTTGAGCGCCAGGCGTTGCCCGGCGGACAGCGATGACGTGTCGCGAGCCGCGACAGCGTCCAAAGCGGGACGGAGGGGGTTGGCGATCGCTGCTTCAGCCATGACTAGGAACCTCCCTGCGGCAGGGGCTCAAAGCCCTGTGGAAATCCGTTCGTGTCCACGGCGGACATCCACTTCAGGAACGCGATGATGCCTCGCACCTCTTCATCCGTGACCCCGAGGTCGGGCATGCGCCGGTTCGTGCCGTAGGTCCGCGCATTGGTCTTCGGATCCTTGAGGAACATGGTCATCAGCAGTTCGCGGGCTTGTTCGTTGCCCCAGCCCGGATCGAGCCAGGCCTTGGTGAGATCCGGGGCGTAGTAGGCGCCGTTGCCGAGCAGGGTGTGGCAGTTCATGCAGTTCTTGGCCTGCACCGTGAGCTTGCCGAGATCCACCAGTGCCTTGGCCTCTTCCTCAGTCAGGATCTCGCCAAAGAGCGGGGCTTCCTCGCCGATCACCGGCACCTTCATGTTCCGCTCCTCGTCGAAAACGTAGTCGATGCGGTGGTTGATCACCGAGTAGGCCGGGACACGATCCTGTCCCGCCGTGATCGCGGCCAGCGAATGGAAGGTCAGCAGAATCAGCACCACGAACATGAACGCGGTCACGAAGATCGCGCACTTGCGCCAGAAGTCCTGGCTCGCCCACCACACCCCGTCACTCATTTTCCGCCTCCTTTCTCGGTGTCGGATTCCGACGATTCGTGGGTGGCCACCGACAACCGCCAGATAGCACGGGGAGCCACGAAGTAGCCGACCAGCAATACCACGGCGAGAACCGCCCAACCGCCCGTCAGGTTCATCGCCCAGGCAAACAGCACCGTCACCGCCACCAGGGCGAGGTAGGCGAGATACGAAAGCGGACGCAGGATGGCGAGACCCTTCAAGCGCCCCAGTGCGAGGCAGATCGCGTAGGCCGCACCGAACAAGACGATGCCTCCCGCCGACAGGGCGGCCACGGCGATTCGTTGCAGCTCAACGGGGTCGATCATCTGATTCGGCCTAGCGGATTCCCTTCCCTACGTAGTCCGTCGACACCGACGACTATACTCGCCGTGAACCTCGATGAGGAGATGGCGATGCGCCTCCAACGCCTGTTCCCGCTGCCGGTCGTGCTAGCCCTCGTATCGGCGGCAGCGACCGCCGCCGACAACAGGCCCAACGTGGTCGTACTGTTCGTCGACGATCTCGGCTACCGCGACATCGGGGTCTACGGCGGACCCGTCGAGACCCCGACGCTGGACGCCCTGGCTGCCAACGGTGTGCGGTTCACGGATTTCCATTCCGGCAGCGGTGTCTGTTCGCCGTCCCGCGCGGTTCTCATGACCGGTCGGCATCACATCCGGGCCGGCGTCTACCACGTGATCAACGACCGCTCCCACGACATGCACCTGCTCGAGCGCGAAGTCACGCTGGCCGAGTTGCTCAAACCGCACGGCTACGCCACCGCCCACATCGGCAAGTGGCACCTCGGCACGCCGTTTCACGGCCGCGACAAGCCGACGCCACACCAGCACGGTTTCGACTACTACTTCGCCACCGACAACAACGCCTGGCCGAGCCACAGGAACCCGGTCAACTTCGTTCGAAATGGCACGCGAGTCGGCGAGACCGAAGGCTATTCCGCCCAAATCGTTGTCGACGACGCGATCTCGTGGCTCGACACCGGGCGGGCGGCCGTTCTTCCTCAACGTCTGGTTCCACGAACCCCATGCGCCGATCGCAGCCCCGGCCGAAATCGTCTCGAAGTACGGCGAGCTCGACAATCCCGCCGCGGTCTACTCCGGAACCATCGACAACACCGACCGCGCCATTGCCCGCCTGATCGCGAGACTCAAGAAGATCGGCGAGTTCGACAACACCTTGATCGTCTACGCCTCGGACAACGGCAGCTATCGCCAAGACCGGGTCGGCAATCTGCGCGGCAAGAAAGGCTCGAACTTCGAGGGCGGGCACCGGGTTCCGGGGATCTTCCATTGGCCGGGCACGATCAGGTCCGACCACGTCGAACACGAGCCTGCGGGCATGGTGGATCTCCTGCCCACCGTCGCAGGCCTGCTCGGCATCGATCCACCCGCCGATGTCCATCTCGACGGCACCGATCTGACGCCGTTGCTGACCGGCCGAAAGGAAACCTTCAGGCGTGACCAGCCGCTGTTCTGGTTCTCACCCGACGCCGGCGCCGCGGTGCGGGACGGCAGGTACTCCCTAGTCGCCTATCCCGGCTACCAGTTGCCAAAAGACCGCGAAGGCATGCAGGAGCTCTTCGAGCACGTGAAGGCGGTACTCGAGAAGGCCAACGATCCTGCGCTCACCCACGGCGACCTTTGGACGCAGATGTTCAACGGCTTCGACAACACGGAGGCGGAACGCCTACGCATCCAGTTCATCCGCTTGAACGAGTTCCGCGAAAGTTGGATACCGACCCTCAAAGCCGGCGGTTTCCGCCAGTTCCAGTTGTTCGATTTGGGCCGGGACATCACGCAGCGGACCGATATTTCCCGGGAACGCCCCGAGGTGTTCGAGAAGCTGAAGCAAGCCCTGCTCGAGATTCACGCCAGCGTCATGCTGGACGGACCCGAATGGGGTGCAGCGGGTGCCGACTAGGAGAGTGCGATCACCATGAGCAGAATCGACCGGATTACCGTTCAGACCTACCGGTACACGCTCGACGGCTTGCCGGGTGGCAAACCGGAGCGGTTCATCGTCACCATCGATACGGACGATGGACTCTCCGGCAGCTACGCGCCGCATTTCGGGGCCACTCCACACGCCAAGGCACAGGTCCTAGAGATGGCACGGGGTCTGAAACTCAGTCACCGCCACTACGACAAATCCGGTATCGCCTCCATCGACACCGCGTCGTGGGATCTCGCGGGCAAGAAATACGGTGTCCCGATCGCACAACTGCTCGGTGGATTCCGTAAACGGCTACCCGTGTATGCGAGCACTACATCGGGACAGCGTGCACGGGGCGGGCTGGACAGCTAGCGTGCTTGAACAAAGTCTGGGCGAAAAGCGCCGGGGGGATGCTATCGCGCCCGTAGGGCGCGCCGAGACCACAAGGGCGTCGCCTACGGCTCTCGACGGGCCTTGGGCACCGGCAGCGCCTGCGCCTGGTAGGGCAGCCCGAAACCCGCCAACTGCTTGAAGGTATCCGGGTCGTCGCAGTCCTCGGCGAGTTCCCTAGGGAAGTGGTTCGGGATGTCGTCCTGGGGTTGAATCGCCGCGTGCCGGTAGAAGTTCGAGATGGTGATTCGTAGTCCCGGGGCGGTGCGCGGATAGGCGCCGTGCCAGAGCTGGCCGTGAAACGCGATCAACGAGCCCCGCGGGCACTCGACGGGGATCGCCTCCCGGGCGGCCCCGGGCTGCACCGGATGACTGGCGCGCAGATGGGACCCCGGGACGCAGGCCAAGGGGCCGCTATCCGGCGAGTACTCGGTCAGGCACCAGTTGCAGTTGGCGTTGAGCGCGACGCGGCCCCAGGGTTGGGGAACGCCGCCCTGATCACAGTGCAGGCCCAGCGAATCGCCGTAGCCGTCGCCCGCCCACTTGATGAAGCAGTTGTGCGAACTGAAACGCGTCGCGTGGCGGCCGATCATGTGCCGCATCAGCGCCACCGCGACCGGGTTCACCGCCAGGTCGCGGAAAGCGCGGTCGAAGGTACACAACTGCATGAGCTGGAACTGGCTCGGCTCGGCCCCCGACATGCGCTCGATGACGCCCTTGTAGTCGCCGTAGTCGAGTTCGCTCGTCGGGCCGTCCTCCACCGTGAACTGACAGCCCACCAGTTCCTCCGACTTGTCGAGCAGCAACCGGGTGAGCGTATCGATCTCGGCGTCGGTCACGCCGGTCACCGACGGTGGGACGACCGCATAGCCGTTCAGTTCGAGATCCAGGACGTACGGTTCGAGGCCGAGTTCCACGATCGCGGCGTTGCGATCCGGTCGGCTTGGTCCCGCTCTGGCCACAACTCGCTGCCTCCTCAACCTTCAGCCGCCATTGTTACACGGCTCCGAAGCGCTTCGCCGACCGTCAGTCCACGGACGCATCCGGCGCCAAGGCCGCATTCAACACCCGTTGCGCGAAGATCGCGTTGACGCCGATGCCGTTGCTGCTCGCGGTCAGCGCCCGCCGGTTCGGATGCAACCGGCCGCGGGTCGTCTCGATTAGCGCCCGGTAGTGCGCAAGCCCATCCGCGCGATGCCCGTAGAGAAGCCAGGCCTCCCGCCAGTCCGCCGAGAAATCGCGCATCAGCGCAGCGTAGACGGCCACTAGGTGCGGGTCGTTTCCGGGGTTGGCCGAGAAGTCGGCGATGAGGTCCTCGACGAGCGCAGTGCATTCCCCCGGCGCCATCACCGGCAGACTGGCGAATCGTTCGGTTCGGATGTCCACGGCTTTGCCCGGCTCGAACGCCACGAACCGCGCCTGCGCCCCGGTCTGCATCGGGTCGTCGTTCTCGACGCGTCGAACGAGACCCCAGAACCGCGACGAACCGGCCATGTCGATGACCAGGTGAATCCGATCCCCCGTGCTGGGGTTGACGACGCGGTGCGGCCGCCAGGAGTCGAAGATCCAGCACTCCCCCGCGCGCATGTGCAGTTGCTCGGGACCGCAATGGAAGATCACGCTCTCATTGGTGATGATCGGAATGTGCACGCGCACCCGGCTGAACCAGTGGTAGTTGAAGTCCACGTGCAGGCTCACCTCGGCGCCCGCGTCGAGCTTCATCAGCCTGGAGCGGGACAGCACTTCGCCGAAGCTCGCCATCACCTGGCGCAGGTATTCGCATCCGCCGAGATGCGGCGTCGGCTTCTTTTCGCCTTCGAAGGAGTCGTTGTCGCCACCGCCGCTGGAGATCAACGCCACCGCCGAGTTGCCCGGCAAACTGCTCGGATGGGCCATCCAAGTCGAGGCCGGCAGCCGGTCGACCTCCCGGGCCAGTTGCTCGGCATCGAACCGGAAAGGCAGGCGAATAAACGGTTTACTTAGACGCAACGTCGCATCTCCGTCCAGGTGCAGCCGCGTAGCGGGCAACGCAGGGCTCGATGATAGCGCCACCCGGAGCGAGGCGGTGCCTTGCTCGGCGCTTGTCACATCGGCACGAAGGAGACCGAGAACCTCGTTAGATAGACTTCCGTCAGACTCTCAAAGCCCGAGTCGACACCCAACAGCAACCAGACGCGACCACTCGGGGAGGCGGACACGGGTTCCGGTATGGATTGTCCAAGAAAGGACTCTTGTTCCCATTGGCGCGGCTGCTCGCAGCTTCGGGAGTTGGCCATGTCGCCGAGCACCACGGCCTGATCGCCCCCGTTGGACTGGTTGCCGACGTCGATGTTCATCCTTAGGTAGTCGCCCTCGCGGACCGGTATCGGTTCGACTTCGGAAGCCCCGGCCTTGATCCAGACGCTCTCGCCCGGCGCGCCGCCGACTCCTATGCAGCCGTACGGCACCTCGGTCGCGATTTCCGCGGTTGCGGTAGCGACATAGCGTACGCCGGGTACGAGTCCGCCGACATGGGCCTTGTAGAACATGAAAAGGTCGTCGCTGCGGTTGACGCCGGAGATGAACAGCGCCGACTTCGCCTCCAGCGGCGGCGGAAGCGACCGGTAGTCGGCCGTCAACTCGTAGGTTTCCGGGTCGTCGGCCGGGTAGTCGGCGAAGTCGGCGACGAACCCTTGTGTTCCGCGGTGGAAGTTGGCGGTGAGCGTCGCCGCACGCGTCGGCTCGCTCGACAGGTTCGTGATCCGGCCGGTAGGACTCGAAAGCAAGTTGAGCACCGTGATCGGTCCATCCGATTCGACCGAGAGTCGCCATCTGCCGGCACCGTCGCCAAGCGCCCCTTCGAACCCGTCGCCACCGACCTCGAGCTCCTGCGACGCGAGTGTCCGCAACGCACCTGGGAGAACAGTCAAGGCCACCTCGCCCGCGGACATCTCGCCTAGATCGTCGATGCCCGTGATCGTCACCTGCGCGGTATCTTCGCCCGCGTTGACGAGTCGCAGAAGGCTCGTCTGCTCACTCTCGGTACCGGGATTGAACGTGGCGATGCGATAGACGCCGCCCTCGGGCGATACCGTATCGTGCATCGCCGTCAGCAAACCACCGGTCGTGCGGAGGTAGGCCAGCACCTCGATTGCGAGATCGCTGGTCAACTCCAGCCGCCAGTCACCGTCGCCCGCACCCGTGCTCCCGGTCAGGCCTTTTTCGAGGTTGCCCAATTCCAGGTCGTCTGAATTGAAGTGCGTGGTCTCGTTCGCGCCGAGTGACATCGCCAGCGGCTCGTATTCGCGACCGGTGTCGTCGAACGCCGTGATCGACACCTCCCCGGCCATGTCCGAGTGGTTGACCACCCGAATGAAACCCTGACGGCCAAGCGGATCGGCAGCGCGTGGTAGAAACGGCACGGCGTGGACTCCGTCCGTCTCGTTGTCCGGGATCGTCGACAAGTTCGTCAGGAGACCGTCCGGACTCGACAGCAGGCTCATCGCGGCGATCACCTGTTCTGATCGCACAGCTAGCTGCCACTTGCCCGCACCGTCCCCAACGATCCATCCAGACCGGTTGCGCTCCGGGACTCCAGCTCCGACGCCTTGTATGTCCTCGCCGCCCCGGCCGGCACGTCCACCGTCACCGTATTGGTGCTTCCCGTGCCGTCCGTACCGGTTATGGCCACCGTTGCGTCGGTTTCGCCGATGTTGACGACCCGCAACAGGCTCTCCTGATTCCGTTTGGACCCGGGGTTGAAGATCGCGATCCGGTGGCCGCCGTCTTCCCACGGCGCGGCGTCTCGTATCGAGGTGAGAAAGCCATCGCCCGTGCGGATGTAGGCCAAGACATCGATATCGAGTTCTGTGGTCAATGAGAGGCGCCAGTCCCCTTCGCCCGCTCCGGTCGCGCCGGTCAGGCCCTTGGCCGGGTTGCCGTTCTCCAGGTCGTCGGAGTCGAAGTGCGCCGTTTCGTTCGCGCCTAGCGACAACGTCAACGGGCCGTAGGAATGCCCGTGGTCGTCGAATGCCTCTATGGACACCGTGCCGGCGTCGGGCGACCGGTTGATCACCCGCACGAAGCCCTGCCTGTCCTGCGGGTCCGCGGCCGCCGGAAGGAACGGGATTGCTTGAGGAGACTCAGATGCCGACGCTGCTCCGGCGACGCCGCCGACACCGAAGGTCGCCTGAACGAATAGGAGGGCTGCGCCCCGCAGTCGAACTGCCGCCAACAATTAGAATCCCGTGTTTGGGGCCGCCTGTAGTGTACCCGTAGACCTTGGGAAGCTTCGGACCTCGACGAGGGCGCGCCCCGTACCCAAGACCTCGATGGGCAGTGTAAAGTCCGATGCGCAAGCGCTTGCTTAAGGGCGACGACATGAATCCCGAAGTCGTAATCACCTGCGCGGTGACCGGGGCCGGCGATACGGTCGGCAAGCACCCCGAGATACCCGTTACACCGGCCGAGATTGCCGCTTCCGCCCTCGACGCCGCGAAGGCCGGGGCCGCGATCGTGCATTGCCATGTACGCGATCCGGCCACCGGGAAGGGCTGCCGCGACGTTGCGCTATACCGGGAAGTGGTGGCGCGGATTCGCGACGCCGAAACCGACGTCGTCATCAACCTTACGGCGGGGATGGGCGGCGACCTGGTGATCGGCCCCGACGAGGCCCCGACGAAGTTCGGCGAGGACACGGATCTCGTCGGCGCGGTCGAGCGCCTCCCCCACGTCGAGGAACTGCTGCCCGAGATCTGCTCATTGGACTGCGGCTCGTACAACTTCGGGGAAGGCAGCCTGATCTATGTCTCGACGCCGGACATGCTGCGCCGGGGTGCGCTGCGGATTCGCGAACTCGGCGTCAAGCCGGAACTGGAGATCTTCGACACCGGACACTTGAGCTTCACCCTGCAGATGCTCGGCGAAGATCTGCTCGACGACCCGCCGCTGTTCCAGCTCTGCTTCGGCATCCCCTGGGCGGCGCCGGCGGATGTGGGCGTGTTCAAGGCCTGCGTCGACATGCTGCCACCCGATGCCAACTGGACGGCCTTCGCCATCAGCCGCAACCAGATGCCCTTCGCCGCGCAATCCGTGTTGCTCGGCGGCCACGTCCGGGTGGGTCTCGAGGACAATCTGTACTTGTCGCGCGGCGTGTTCGCCAGCAACGCGCAGTTGGTCGAACGGGCCCGGAACATCGTGGAGATGCTCGGTGCCCGTGTCGTGGGTCCCGACGAAGCCCGGGCCAAGTTCGGCCTTCGCCAGGGCTGACCGGTCGAGGTCGCGTTGACCGAACGCGTCGAGACCTTGGCCGTCATCGGCGCCGGCGTGATCGGGGCCGGTTGGACCGCCCGGGCCCTGGCGAAAGGACTCGATGTGGTTGCCTGGGACATCGCCCCGGATTGGGAGAGCCGCCTCCGCTCGGCCGTGGACAACGCTTGGCCGGCGCTCGAAAGGCTGGGCCTGCATACCGATGCCAGCACTACCCGGCTGCGCTGTGCCGAGACAATGGAGGATGCCTGTCGAGACGCCGAGTTCGTGCAGGAGAGCGCGCCGGAGCGTATCGGCCTCAAGCGCGGCTTGCTTGCGGCGATCGATTGCGCGACAGACCACCGAGTCCTCATCGCCTCGAGTACATCCGGCCTGTTGCCGAGCGATCTGCAGGCCGATTGCCGACACCCGGCGCGCATCGTGGTTGGTCATCCGTTCAATCCCGTGTACCTGCTACCGCTGGTGGAAGTGCTCGGCGGTCGGCAATCGGCCCCGGAGAACGTCGACCGGGCGATGGCCTTCTACACCGGCCTCGGCATGCACCCGCTGAGAGTGCGCAACGAAATCGACGGTTTCCTGTCCGACCGTCTCCAGGAGGCCCTGTGGCGGGAGGCATTGCATCTCGTCAACGACGATATCGCGACCACCGAGGAACTCGATGCGGCGATCACCTACGGGCCGGGTCTGAGGTGGGCGGTCATGGGTACCTGCCTCGCCTTCCACATGGCTGGCGGCGACGGCGGCATGCGCCGCTTCCTGAACCAGTTCGGTCCGACACTGAAATCCCCGTGGACCCAACTCGAGGCACCGGAACTCACCGACGAACTGATCGATGCGATGGCCTCCGGTACCGAGCAGCAGGCGGCAGGGCGCACGGTGAAGGAACTGGAGCGGTTGCGGGACGACTGTCTGGTGTCAATCATGGAAGCGCTGCGCAGACATGGCGTTGGTGCCGGCAATACGCTGGCCGAGCACCGCGCTCGCCTAGCCGAGTGAGGACGGCATGGACTTTGGGTTGACGACGGAACAGCAAATGGTGGTCGACACCGTGCGCGACTTCGTGGAGCGTGAACTCTACCCCCACGAGGAGGCGGTGGAGCGGACCGGTCGCGTCGCCCCGGGGCTTGGCGAGTCGATCAAGCGCAAGGTCCTCGAACTCGGCTTCTACGCGCCGAATCTGCCGGTCGAGGTCGGCGGCGGCGGCCTCGACCATCTGACCTTCACCCTATTGGAACGGGAACTCGGCCGCGCCTCCATGGCGCTGACCGTGTTCTGGGGCCGGCCCTCCGGCATCCTCATGGCCTGCAACAACGAGCAGCGCGAGCGCTACCTTGTGCCAAGCGCCCGGGGCGAGCGCCTCGACGCGTTGGCGATGACGGAACCGGGTGCCGGATCGGACGTACGCGGGATGCAGTGCTTCGCGAGGCCCGATGGCGACGACTGGATCCTCAACGGCACCAAGCACTTCATCTCCCATGCCGACGTCGCGGATTTCGTCATCGTGTTCGTGGCCACCGGCGAGGAGGACACCGAGCACGGTCCGAAGAAGCTCATCACCTGTTTCCTGGTGGATCGGGGCACGCCCGGTTTCGACATCCGCCCCGGCTACGACTCCGTTTCGCACCGCGGCTACCACAATGCGGTTCTCGACTTCGACAATTGCCGGTTGCCGTCTGCGCAGATCCTCGGCGAGCCGCACCGCGGCTTCGACCTCGCCAACGAGTGGCTCTACGGGACACGACTGACCGTCGCCGCGATGTGTGTCGGCCGGGCTCGCCGGGCCTTCGACCTGGCTCTTGCCTACGCCGCGGAGCGCGAACAATTCGGGCAGCCCATCGGCAAATTCCAGGGCGTCTCGTTCAAGCTCGCCGACATGGTCACGGCGATCGACGCGGCGGACTGGATGACGCTGGCCGCCGCCTGGCGCCTGGATCGCGGCCTGCCGTCGAACCGGGAGATCGCCTCCGCCAAGCTCTACGCTTCCGAGATGCTGGCCCGGGCGACCGACGAGGCGGTGCAGATCCACGGCGGCATGGGCTTGATGAGCGACCTTCCCCTGGCGAGGTTCTGGCGGGATGCCCGCGTCGAGCGCATCTGGGACGGCACCTCCGAGATTCAACGCCATATCATCGGGCGCGATCTGCTGCGCCCGCTCGGTGCCTAGTCGTGAAGGCCCGGAACCTGGCGCGGCTACTTCGTCCGCGCACCATCGCCGTAATCGGCGGAACCCCCGCTGTCCGCGTCGTCGAACAATGCGACCGGATGGGCTACGACGGCACGGTCTGGCCAGTGCATCGAAACCGCGACGAAGTGCAAGGCAGGGCTGTCTTGCGGTCGGTCGCGGACCTGCCCGAAGCACCCGATGCGGCTTTCGTGGGCGTTAACCGCAATGCCACCGTGGATGTCGTGGCGGACCTCGCGGCGCACGGCGCCGGTGGGGCGATCTGCTACGCCTCGGGATTCCTCGAGGCCAACGACGGCGCACGGCTGCAACGGAAACTGGTGGAGGCGGCGGCGGGAATGCCGATCATCGGTCCGAACTGCTACGGCGCGATCAACTTCCTCGACGGCGTGCCGTTGTGGCCCGACCAGCATGGCGGTCGGCGGCTTGGCCCGTCCGCCCGCGGCGTCGCCATCGTCACCCAGTCCTCCAACATCGCCATCAGCATCACCATGCAGCGGCGCGGGTTGCCGATCGCCTATGTCGTCACGGTCGGAAACCAGGCGCAGGTCGGCGTAGCCGAACTGGCGGCGGCACTCCTCGACGACGACCGCGTCAGCGCGATCGGACTGCATGTCGAAGGGTTCGAATCGGTTCCCGCCTACGAGGATCTGGCTCGTCGCGCGCGACAGCGGCGGGTGGCCGTGGTGGTCATGAAGGTGGGTCGGTCGAGCCGGGGCAGTGCCGCGGCGTTGACCCATACGGCGTCCATCGCAGGCTCCGATGCCGGTGCCGACGCTTTCCTCAACCGGCTTGGGTTCGCCCGGGCGACTGGCATTCCCGAGCTCCTGGAGACTCTGAAGCTTCTGCACGTCCATGGGCCCTTGGACGGACACCGGTTGGGGGCCATGTGCTGTTCCGGCGGGGAGGCGAGCATCCTTGCGGACGCCGCCGAAGACGCCGGAGTTGTATTGCCCGAACTGACGGCCCGACATGCCGAAGTCGTGGCGGAAACGGTGCATCCCCTGGTCACGGTGGCGAACCCCTTCGACTACCACACCTTCAGTTGGGGCGATTCCGACGCACTCGCCAGGACCTTTGCCGCTTTCGGCCGGGGTCCCTACGACGCAACGCTCCTGATGCTGGACTTCCCGCGGCCGGACCGTTGCGACTGTGCCGATTGGGATATGACCCTTCAAGCCTTTGAATGCGCGATGCAGGAGACCGGGCACAAGGGCATCATCGCGACAACGCTCGCCGAAAACCTGCCGGAGGAGCGTGCCATGGCGTTGATCGAGCGTGGCTTCGCGCCGCTCGGCGGCGTCCGCGAAGCCCTCGGCGCCGTCGGGGACGCGGCGATGATCGCGGCCGCATGGAGCGAGGGCGAATACCGTCCCCTCCTGCCCGCCACTTGCATGGCGGGCGATGCGGTCACGTTGGACGAGGCAGCGTCGAAACGGCTTCTGTCCGAATACGGGGTGCCGGTGCCGGAAGGGTCCGTCGTACAAGATGCCGAGGCCGCCGTTGACTTCGCGCGTTCACTCGGCGGCAGTGTCGTAGTCAAGTCACTCGGCGTCGCGCACAAGACCGAGGAAGGCGCTGTTCGCACGGACCTGTCCGAACCGGAGGGAATCCGGTCGGCGGCCCGGGAACTGCTCGCGGGGAACGGGATCCTCGTCGAACGTTTCGAGACGGACTCCATTGCCGAGTTGATCGTCGGCATCAGTCGGGACCGGCAACTCGGCCTTATGCTAACGATTGGATCGGGCGGCGTGCTCGTCGAGCTGCTCGCCGACACCGCTGCCCTGCTCCTGCCCGCGGACGAATCGGACGTGCGAAAGGCCCTAGCCGATCTCCGCTGCGCACCCCTGTTGCAAGGGCATCGGGGCAGCGAGGCGGCGGACGTGGACGCCGCCGTGGATGCAATCCTCGGCATCGCCCGATTCGCCCTAGACCACCCAGCGTCCCTCGAGGAATTGGACGTCAACCCTCTGGCCGTCGGTCCCAAAGGTCGCGGGGTTAGGGCGCTCGACGCCCTGGTCCGCCTGCGGAGCGGCGCAGGGTGACCGCCCCCTTGAAGACTCGCACCGACGGCGGCGTCCTGGAAGTCGTCCTCGACCGGCCCAAGGCCAACGCCATCGACCTCGTCACGAGCCGACTCATGGGCGAGACCTTCAAGCGGTTCCGAGACGATGCGGCGCTGCGTGTCGCCATCGTCACCGGTGCAGGCGATCGCTTCTTCAGCGCGGGATGGGATCTCAAGGCGGCCGCCGACGGCGATGCGGTGGATGGCGACTACGGGTGCGGCGGGTTCGGGGGCATGCAGGAGCTTCCCGATCTGAACAAGCCTCTAATCGCCGCCGTCAACGGGATGGCGGTCGGGGGCGGGTGGGAACTTGCACTGTCCTGCGACCTGATTCTCGCATCCAAGACGGCAACCTTCGCCCTCCCCGAAATCCGTGCCGGAACCCTCGCGGACGCGGCATCCATCAAGTTGCCCAAGCGAATTCCCTACCACGTCGCCATGGAACTCCTGCTCACCGGCCGTTCGACGGATGCCACCGAGGCCCGACGTTGGGGTGTGGTCAACGAGATCGTCGAACCCGAACGGCTGCTCGAACGCACCTGGGAAATCGCGCGCCAGCTTGCCGACGGTCCGCCGCTGGTCTTCGCCGCCATCAAGGAAGTGGTCCGCGAAGCCGAAGCCTTACGCGCCCAGGAAGCGCTGCGCCGGGTCGGCAAGCGAGAGTTCCCCACCGTGGACCGGCTCTACGACAGCGAAGACCAGCTTGAGGGGGCACGCGCGTTCGCGGAAAAGCGCGAACCCAAGTGGAAGGGGGGATGAACAGATGCGTAGGGGACGGGCTTGTCCCGTCCCGGCGCGCCCTTTGGGCGCGTTTCGAGAATGCTCGCGCATTCTCGTGGCAACCGGCTGACGCCTCGCACTGCCTTCGGACGGGCGCCCGCGCGTCCTTTCGGACGCGTTAGGGTCGCCCCTACGCGGTCTCATAGCCGAAGGCTTCGAAATCCCGGCGATAGAACGTGGTTACGGCGGCCAATAGTTCGTCGTCGTAGTAGCTCGCGTATTCGTCATGTTCACTGACGTTGCTCCGCTCTAGGTCGATCTCGCCAATCCCGATCTGCCGACAGACTTCCCCGAAGCCCTCCCGCAACGTCTCGTAGCGACCGACGTAGTCCATGCCCAGCGTCCCGGTCTCGTCTGCCAACATGTCGACCTGGGGTCGGACCAGTACCCGCTGCCGGAAACGGGCGATCATCAGCGCGCGCTTCATGAACGCCGTCTCGCGCCCGCGATAGTCGGGATTGCGCTTGTTGAGCATGGCGCACACAGACACGAAGCGGTCATAGGGATTTCGGACGAAGGCGAACTTGAAGTACTCGCGCCAGACCGTGGGCGGCAAGTTTGCTTGCACCTGGCTCAACGTGAGGTGGCCGTGGTTGAACCGCGCCAGCGCGGTCACCGGCAGCCGGACCCGCGCAGTCAGCGATTGCTGCTGCCAGTCGCCATCGCCAAGCACAGGGCCGAGCGCAGTTCGGATGGCGTGCGTGCCCGTTCTCGGCACCGCGAAGAAAATAAATCGGTGCCGGTGGGAGACAATCACGGACCGGTAAGCCCCATGGTCTCCCGAACCTGGCGGTCCAATTCCCGCTGCCGGGCCACGGCCGCAGGATCGAAATCCACGGTTGCCGGTTCGTCCTCGCCGAAGTGCCCGAAGTTGTCTACGCCACTGACGAGAATCGCCGTGTCGCGGTCATGCCGGGTCTGGCGCATGTGGGTCGCCACGTACTGGGCATTGAAGCCGATGCGCCGGTCGCTACTGTCGTTGGGCAGAGAGGAATGCAAGGTCCAGCCGTGGTGGAAGGATGCCTCGCCCGGCAATAGTTCGCAGAAGACGGCTTGGCTTTCGTCGACATCGCAAACGGTCTGGCCCTGGTAGAGCACGTTCGAGTCGTCCGGGGTCAGCGAGTGGCTGCGGCGTCCGAACCGATGGCTACCCGGCACCATCCGCATGCCGCGGCTCGACTCGCTGGCGGGGGACAAGGCGATCCACATCGACACCTGGTCGTCGCCGTCGAGACCCCAGTAGGCGAGATCCTGATGCCAGCTCACATGAGCCGGCGAATGCGGCTCCTTGACGATGTAGGTGCCGTTCCAGAGCAGGACATCGGGACCGATCAAGGCGTTCACGACCTCCAAGACCCGCGGGTGCGTCGCGAGTTCCATGGGCGAACGCAGGATGGTGTAGACCTTGCCTTGGTAGTGCAGATCGCCGAAAGACCGCTCCGCCCGCTCCATGCGTCGACGGTGCGCAAGCGCTTCCGATTCGTCGAGGACGCGGATCGGGGACAGGAAACCGTCCCGCGCGAACCGTTCCCGCCAGTCGTCGGCGGGCTTGCATTCCGACTGCTTCATGGCGATTCACCGCCTCGACGCCAACAAGCCGATGATCGCGCCACGGACATTGGGCACGCAAGCAGACCCGGCAGCGATAGAATGCTCGTTTCGACTCCGACTCGACGCAAGACCCTATGGCCGGCACCCTGGATGGCATCCGCGTTCTCGACCTGACCACCATCTATTCCGGCCCGATCGCCGCCTCGATCCTCGGCGACCAGGGGGCGGACGTCGTCAAGATCGAGTCCCCCGACGGCGACTTCATGCGCTTCGGGGGCAATTCCGAGCACAACGGCGTTGGCGGCGCCTTTGCCATGATGAACCGCAACAAGCGGTCCATCGTCATCGATCTGACGCTCGACGAAGGCCGGGGCGTATTCGAAACGCTCGTCGAATCCGCCGACGTGGTGATCGAGAACTACCGTCCCGGCGTGATGGAACGCTTGAAGATCGGGTACGAATCCCTCAAACGCATCAATCCGCGGCTCGTCTTCGCGTCGATCAACGGCGTCGGCCACACCGGACCCTATGCCAAGCGGCGGGTCTACGACGCCATCGTTCAGTCAATCTCCGGCATCGGATCCCTGCAGGCGGACCCCGCGACCGACCGTCCTCTCCTCATCAACTCGCTGATCTGCGACAAGATTACGTCGATGACCGCAGCTCAAGCGATCGCGTCCGCGCTCGTGGCCAGGGAGCGCACCGGTGTCGGCCAACGGGTGGATATCGCCATGCTGGACTCGGCGCTGTTCTTCCTGTGGCCGGACAACATGCTGAACTACACCTTCGTCGGCGACGAGAGACCCCACCAAGGGGGCAGGTCGCACGAGCGAATGGTCCACGAAACCCGTGACGGGTACATCTGCACGATGCCCGTGCAACGGCGGGAATGGGAAGGAGTCTTCAAGGCCCTGGACCTTCCGAACCTGTTCGAGGACGAGCGTTTCCGCACCCAGGCCGCCCTCGACTCCGGCTTGTTCCGGCGCACCCTGGACGAAGGCTATGCCAGCTTCGACACCGACGATCTCGCCGGGCGTCTAGAGCGCCACGAGGTACCGTTCGCCATCATCAATCCCCGGGATGCGGTGATCGACGACCCCCAGGTGAAGGCCATGGAAGCGTTGCTCGAATTCGAACATCCCGTCGCCGGGCCCATGCGCCAGGCACGACCGCCGGCGCGGTTCGGCGAGACCCCGTCGGCAATCTTCCGCTGTTCCCCCGAACTCGGCGAGCACACCCGCGAGGTGCTCCGGGAAACGGGCCTGTCGGACGACGCGATAACCGATCTTCGGGCGCGAAAGGTCGTACGCTAGCGGCCGATCACGCCGCCGGAGTCTTCGAGAATCCCTGCAAGACGACGACGCCGGCGATGATCAGTGTCATGCCGACGACCGCGGGGAGATCCGGCACTTCCCTGTAGTAGACCGCGCCGATCACCGCGATCAGAAAGATCCCCATTCCGGCCCAGATCGCGTAGGTGATGCCGACGGGCAGGCTGCGCAACACCAGGGTCAGCAAATAGAAGGAGATGGCGTAGCCCACCACCACGATGACGCTTGGCACGGGCTTGGTGAATTCCGCCGACGCCTTCAGCGCGGTGGTAGCAACGACCTCCGAGATGATCGCGAAAGCAAGAAAGATGTAGGGCATGGTCGTCCTCCGGGCCAGCGCGCCAGACGCAGCGTTAGGGTCATGGGGGGTCCCGGTCAAGATCCTTCAACACCGCGAGAAGCACGGCGACAAACAGAGGCGTCGTGACCGTGGCGCCGACGGCGTTGACAAGAACCACCGTCAACCGCACCCCGGGGCCTCCGTCCGTGACGGCGACAAGCATCACGCTGGCCGCCCACGCCAAGGACGCTACCGCGAAGACGATGAAACCCGCCACCGAAACGACAATCAGCGTTCGCCACCAATTGCCCCGAACCAAACGCCAACTCCTTCGCAGGGCGGATACGGCATCGAGGTCCTCGACGGCAACCAGCGGCAGCGCGAGGCACCAGTACACGAACAAGCCGACCAGCGGAATGGCTGCGACCAGCATGAAGGCCATGCCGACGAGGCCGGCCACCGGACCGAGGAGGGAAGGCGGGACGTCCACGAGAAACACGCCGACCACTACTCCGCCTAGGAGCAACGCGGTCCCGACAAGCAGCACGAAGGTCGCGGCATAGGCCAGAAGGCAGCCAGCCAAGGGCAAAACCCGCCGCCAAGCTCCACCGAGTGCGGTTTGCCACCGCAACGTGGCACCATTCGCCACGGCATCCATCTGCATCATCATGCCGAGGCACAGGAACATCCCCACCGGCCAGGTGACTGCAAACGCGAGGGTCCGAGCACCGAGCGCCCACAACAATCTGATCGGTTCGGTGAGGGCGTTCGTCAAAACACCGCTTGATAGGACGACCTCAGTCAGGCTGGGGCAGAAGTACGGGAGGCACCGCACCAAGCCCGACGCGAACGCGAGCGCGACAACCGAACCGAACGCCGCCTTGAAGAGTGTGATCCCCTGGTCGAGGACGCCCCCGACCTCGTGACCGCCATGCTGCGGGACCATCCGCCGAGTGTACGCGCGTTGCACCCGTAGGGGGCGGGCTTGTCCCGTCCCGGGGGGGCCCCCCCGGGGGGCCCCCCCCCCCCCCCCCCGGGGGGGGGGGGGGCCCCCAAAAGCCCCCCCCCCCCGGGGGGGGGGACCGCCCCCCCCCCCCCGGGGGGTTTTAAACCCCCCCC
>JAPPND010000008.1:22437-30615 GCA_028818795.1 Gammaproteobacteria bacterium
ACCCCGTGGTCTCGGCCCCCCCCCCCCTGTGCCCCCCCTTGCGGGGGCACCACCCGCCTTTTTAGCGGGGGTGCCCCCGGGGGGGGGGGGGCGCCCCCGGGCCGGGCGCCCCGGGGGGGGGCGCCACAACCCCCGCCTCGCGGTTTCGACGGGCGACCACAAGGGTCGCCCCTACGTGGCGGTTGACACGGGCAACGCCCGGGAATGCTTGATCTCCCCCAAGCTGAAGCTCGATTCCACGTGCCGGACCCCGGGATACTTGAGAATCTCCTGCATGACAAGTTCCGAGAAGTGGTCGATGTCCCGGGCGAGCACCTTCATGATGTAGTCGTGGCCGCCACTCATGGCGTGGCACTCGACGATATGGGGCTCCGCCGCGACCCGGGCGTGGAAGTCATCTGCATGGTCAGCCGGCTGCTTGTCCATGTCGACCAGCACGAAGGCCGTGACGGTGAACCCGAGCGTTCGCCGGTCGACTTCGGCCGAGTAACGTGTGATGACCCCTTCACGTTCGAGTTTCTTGACCCGGCGAAAACACGGCGACTCAGACAACCCGACCCGCTCCGCCAACTCGACGTTCGACATGCGACCGTTGTCCTGTAGCAACGCTAGGATCCGCCGTTCGATTCGATCCAATGCCATGAGCAGAAACCGCCCTGATGTATACCGAATAGGCAACATTATGCTCTTCTGGAGCCAGAGAAGGGTTAAAAAGGTCAAATCTTCCCATCCCGGCAGCATAGACTCCGATACGGATCCGCAACAGGTAGGGATACGCATGGCGCCCAACGACAACCCCATGGGGCTCGACGGCTTCGAGTTCGTCGAGTTCGCCGCGACCAAGCGGGGAGTCCTGGAGCCTGTGTTCCGGACCCTCGGGTTTCAGCATGTCGCGGACCACCGCTCGAAGGCCGTGCAGCTATGGCGCCAGAACGACGTCAACTTCGTCATCAACTACGAACCCAAGAGCTACGCGTGGTACCTTGCCGAGGAGCACGGCCCGTGCGCTACGGGCCTCGCGTTCCGCGTGAGAGACGCCCACCAAGCGTACAGTCGCGCGCTCGCGCTCGGCGCCGAGCCAGTCGACATCCCCACGGGCCCCATGGAACTGCGCCTGCCGGCAATCCGTGGCATCGGCGGCGCACCGCTCTACCTCATCGACCGTTACGAGGACGCCAGCAGCATCTACGACATCGACTTCGAATTCGTCGAAGGCATCGATCGTCGACCAGCCGGACACGGCCTCAAGGTCATCGACCACTTGACGCACAACGTCTATCGCGGCCGGCTTTCCCACTGGGCCAGGTACTACGAGCGGCTGTTCAACTTCCGTGAGATCCGCTACTTCGACATCAAGGGCAAGCACAGCGGGCTCATCTCCCGCGCCTTGACCGCCCCCGACGATAAAATCCGCATCCCCCTGAACGAGGAACCACCCGGCGGCAGCGGTCAGATCGAGGCGTACCTCATGGAGTACAACGGCGAGGGCATCCAGCACATCGCGTTCTCCTGCGACGATCTCATGGCCACCTGCGACAACCTTGTCGCGGCCGGTATGCGGTTTACGGAGCCGCCCCCTCCCACCTACTACAACATGCTCGAAGAACGCCTCCCCAAGCACGGCGAACCCGTCGACGAACTGGCGAAACGCGGCATCCTGGTTGACGGCGACACGTCGGGGGACGAGCCGAGCATCTTGCTGCAGATCTTCTCCGGAGAGTTGATCGGCCCGATTTTCTTCGAGTTCATCGAGCGCAAGCGCAACGAAGGCTTCGGCGAGGGCAACTTCCAGGCGCTCTTCGAGTCCATGGAACGGGACCAAGTGCTGAAAGCCGCCGGGAACGCCGCGTGAACATACGTCGAATCCACCACGTCGCCTACCGCTGCAACGACGCGAAGGAGACCGTGGACTTCTACCGGGACGCGCTCGGGATGAAGTTCCAGCTTGCCTTCGCGGAGAACGAGGTTCCTTCGACCGGTGCGCCGGATCCCTACATGCACGTCTTCCTCGACGCGGGCATGGGCAACGTGCTGGCGTTCTTCGAACTGCCCAACACGCCGCCGATGGGCAAGGATCCGAATACCCCAGCCTGGGTGCAGCACATCGCCTTCGAGGTCGACAGCCGGGATGAACTCCTCGCCGCCAAGGACCGGCTCGAATCGTCTGGTCTCGACGTGCTTGGGCCCGTCGACCACGGCATCTTCGACTCCGTCTATTTCCTAGACCCCAACGGCCACCGCTTGGAACTGGCCTGCAACAAGGGTGGCGAGGAAGCACGGCGCCGCGCCCACGCGGTCGCTGAGGAGATGCTCGAGGAATGGACCCGCACCAAGCGTGCGCCCCGTCACGCCGCCTGGTTGCACGAACACACCCCGTAGGGGACGGGCTTGTCCCGTCCCGGTCTTTTCCGTCGCCGCCGGCGCGGGCGACCACAAGGGTTCGCCCCTACCTACGGGTTCACGCCCGTCATCGCCCCTTCGTCATGTATGATCGAGGGTTGCCGCAATTCGAAGAGGGGACACGAATCCATGGCGCACTCACTGATCATCTCCGGCGGTACCGTCATCGACGGCAGCGGCGCAGAGTCGAAACGAGCCGACGTCGCTGTCGACAACGGCCGCATCAGCCGTATTGGCGACCTCGACGGCGTTGAAGCCGGACGAACCATCGACGCCACCGGCAAGCTCGTGACGCCGGGGTTCGTGGACCTGCACACCCACTTGGACGCCCAAATCGGCTGGGATCCGGAGATGCGCCCCAGTTCGTACCACGGGGTAACGACCGCGCTTATCGGCAACTGCGGCGTGACCTTCGCGCCATGCAGCCAGGAAAACCAGCGCTATCTCGCCGAACTGATGGAAGCCGTGGAGGACATTGCGGCTAACGCCATCATCGACGGCCTGCCCTGGAACTGGACCACCTTCGGGGAGTACCTCGACTGCGTTCAGTCGTTGAAGCCCGCGCTCAACGTGGTCGGGATGTGCGGCCACTCCGCCATCCGCTTCGAGGCCATGGGCGACAAGAGCTGCGACGAGGGCGTGCAGGCGGACGACCGCGAACTGCAGCGCATCGTCGATCTCGTCAAGGAGTCCGTCGAAGGCGGCGCCGCGGGATTCTCGACCTCGCGCTTCCTCGGCCATCGCGTTCCCGACGGCCGTCTGACTCCCGGAACCTGGGCCGACCCGAGGGAGACCCGGGCCATCCAGGAAGCGGTCGTCGAAGCCGGCGGCCGGGGCGGCATGTTCCAGGTCGCTCCCGACATGCGGACCCGCTACGAAGTCGAGAGACAGATGTTCGAGACCGGCGCCGAACTCGGCTGCCAGGTACTGTTCTCCGGCGGCACCGGACCCGAAGGCGACGGCGGCGTGGCGCGTTGGGAGGAATTCCTCGGCCGCAACAACGAGAACGGCCGACGCATCACGTCCATCTGCCACACCCGGCCAAGCGGCTCGTTCTTCGGTCTCGCCCAGCAGGCGTTCCTGCGCACGCCCGCGTGGCGGGAGCTGATGAAGCTGCCGATGATCGAGGACCGGGTCGCCGCCCTCACGGATCCCGCGACCCGTGAGAAGCTTGTTACGGAAGCCAAGGAGGCCGGCGGCTTCGGGCCGGTTGCCCGCAGGTTGCACCCCATGGGCATGGGCGAGTTTCCGGATTTCGACCTCGACGACAACAACAGCCTGCAGAAGCTCGCCGACGACGCGGGCAAGGATCCGGTGGACGTCTACGTCGAACGCCTGATCGCCTCGGAGGGTCGGGAACTGTGGAACCTCTGGGCCTTCGGCGGCGCGCTCCAGAACCAGTGGAACTATATGCGCCTGCCCCATGTCGTGCCGATGCTCGGCGACGCCGGCGCCCACGTCGGCCAGTTCACCGACGCCGACTCCCCGACATTCCTGCTCGGCGAGCTGACCCGCGACCGCGGCGTCTATACGTTGCCGGAAGCCGTACACCGGATCTCCGGCAAGTCCGCCGAGGTGCTCGGGCTCAAGGAACGCGGCGAGCTACGCGAAGGCTGGCATGCCGACATCAACGTCATCGACTACGAGAACCTCTGCTCCCGCCATCCGGAATACGTCCGCGACTTCCCGCACAACGGCGGGCGCCTGGTGGTGAAGAGCCGGGGGTACGACGCGACGCTGGTCGCCGGCCAGGTCGTCATCGAGGACGGCGAATACACGGGCAACCGGCCGGGCACGGTGATTCGGGAGTTCATCCGGGGATAGGTGTTGCATCGGTGGGAATTGCAGCCACCAGCGATGCCCATGGCGCACCCCACACCCGGCGTTGCTTCACGCGTGGTCAGTCGGACGCGGGATCCCCCGACCTCAACCGGATCATGACTTCGTTGCCGCGCATGAAGGGCTGTGTCCAGGGGCCGTTGTAGACTGCGGATACGGGCTCGCCGACCGTCTCTAGACCGTCGCGTTGGAGCGTAGCGCGAAGCAGTTCGGCGTGCTTCAGGAAGCGCGCCTCGGTCATGTGCCCGCGATAACGCAATACGGCGAACAAGCCTCCCGGGACTTCGGCGATGGCCACGCGGTCATTCACCGGGAGCGTCGCTGGCCATGAGCAGAAACGGCAGCAGTCGGAGTAGCGGCCCCCTCGGCCACCCGTAGGAGACAGGGCAAGCAAAAAAACCTTTGAAATTCACCAATCTTGGGGACGCGCAAGTCGGTGAGATTGGCTAAGTAGGACTCGTCGGAATAGGCGGGGAGGAATCGCCCATGTCCTGGAAAGCTCGTGCGGGCGTGTTCGGCCTTTTTCTGATGTTCGGGCTCTGGCTCGCCTACGAAATGGCACCGCGGACCACCGTGGAGGAGGAGCAGTCGACCGAGGAAGACCGCTTGGCAGTCGAGCAGGCTCTCGCCCTGATTGCGAACGAGAGCAGGAGTATCGACGGGGCGGAGCAACCCTCGCACCGTGCGCCGACGCAGTTGGCCAAGGCCCCTCCCGGGTTCGAATCCGCACCGTTGACGGATCGTCCGGGGACGCCGCCGGAAGGGTATGGCTTCGTGACGCACCACGACGTCACTGGCGGAGGTCGCTGGGCGGGACTGGACGTTCGGTTGGGTCAAACTGGCCGACACAAGCGCTCTCGAGGACCTCCGGGCGGCGTTGACCGCGCAGGGAGGTGTTGTCCTCGGGCGGTCCGGCAATCTCCTCCGGGCGCGGCTCCCCGGCGACGCATCGCGTCTGCGGGAACTTGCTGACTCCGCCGCCGTCGCGGGGATCGGCGCCGTGCCCGTCGACTTGAAGATGCCTGCTTCGCTCAGGGAGCGGGCGCTCTCCGGCAGCCACGACGACGTTCCGGTGTGGATCACCTTGATGGACGACGACCCCGAAGGACGCTGGCGGGCTGCACTCGGCGACCTGGGTGCGGTCGTCGGCTATTTCGACCCGGCAATCCGCACCTACGCGGCAAACTTGCCGCTGGACGCCCTTTGGTCCGTCGCGTCGGCCGACTACGTCCTGGCCGTGGAGGCCATCGGTCGGGTGGCGCCGACGCTGGAAATGGCATCCGCGGCGATGGGCGCCGACGCGTTGCGAAGCTACAACGCTTCCACAGGGCTCTTCGCAGGGATCGGTGGCGCGTCGGTGGCGGTGGGCGTGATGGACTCCGGGCTGAACGTGGACCACCGCGACATCGGTTCCAACCGACGCAGCATCTGCGGCGCGAACTTCACCAATCTCATCTTCAGCCGCGAGGAGGACCAGGATCTCTGGTTCGACTTCAACGGGCACGGCACCCACGTCGCGGGCATCGCGTTCGGCAACGGCGCGGTGGAGTCGAACCGGGCGGGCATGGCCCCGCTCGTGCAGGACATCCGGATGGCGAAAGTGCTCAGCACCTGGGGCGGTGCGTCGGCGTTGGGATGGGGTCGCGCGATGGACTGGTTCGCGACGCCGACGGCGTGTGGCGACGGCGTGCCGCGCAAAGCCCTCGTGATCAACTCGAGCGTCGGCGTCACCCACGCCGCGTGGGAGGGTCGTTCCGTCGTGGAGCGCAAGATCGACGCGGCGGTCTGGGGAGCGAGGCAGCTGTTCGTGACCTCGGCCGGCAACGCCCTCGACCAAGGGACTTCCAGCATGGCGGGCGCGAAAAACGCGCTGTCGGTCGGCGCGACCGGCAACAGCGGCGACATCGCCGAATTCAGCAGTCTGGGACCCACCTACGACGGTCGATTGCTGCCCAAGGTCGTCGGCACCGGCGTGGAAGTCGCCGCTCCGGAGGGAGAGGGCAGCCGCACGGGGTACGCGGTCCGTTCCGGCACGAGCATGGCGTCGCCGTCGGTCGTCGGCGTGGCGGCCTTGGCCATGGACGCCGTACCGACGCTGAAGGAGGAGCCGGCGGCGTTGCGTGCACACCTGATGGCGAGCGCAATCAAACCGGACGCTTTCCTGGCTGACGCGCACGGTTTCCCGCCGAACAACACAACCGGGCCGGGCACCCATGGACGCCGGCGGTCTTGGGACCCGGCAAGGCATCGAGCATCTGGTACCGGTGGACGGCCCCGGCATCCGGAGACTGGCGGTTCGCGGTCGACCGGGAGAACCTCGTCGTGGCCGCATATTCCGGCGACCGCGTCGGGGAGTCGCGGCTGGTCTCGGGCGTGCCGGCATCGGAAGCACTTTTCCCGGCGTCGGCAGGTGCCGTATACCGGATCTCGGTTGCATCGATCCATGCCTACGTCTCCGGCGCGGAGTTCGAACTGGATTGGGCGCCGGCCGAGCGTCGCGATCCCGTCAGCGACGACGTCGGGGCGCCGGCACGCGCGTTCGGCAATTTCGCGTTCGTGTCCATGGACATGGATGCCCTGACCGTCGAGCCCGGCGAACCGGCGGAGTCCGGATCGCGCACGGCTTGGATTGCGTGGCAGCCGCCGGCGGATGGCCGCTTCACGTGGCGGATACTGAGAGCGGGGTTCTTCAGCACGGTCGGCGAAGCGCCGCCGCAGCAATCGGTGTTCGAGGGCGATACGTTGGACGCACTGGAACTCGTGGCCCACGACGAAGGCGACGAGACCATGGACCAGGTGATCGCGTTCGACGTCCGGGCGGACGCGACCTACCGGCTCGCCCTGGGACTACCCCGGGATGCCGCCGAAGTGCCGTTGGGCGACCAGACCTTCATTCTCGAGTGGGGCGAAACGCCCTCGAACGACGACGTCGCGAACGCCATGATGGTGGCGAGTTCCGGCGGAACCTATTCCGGCTCGAACGCCTTCGCGACGACCGAGAAGGGCGAAATGACCGGCACGCTGGGGGACTCGTCCCTGTGGTGGGCGCTAGAGCCCGATGAGACCGGATGGATGCGCTTCGCAGCCGAGGGTCTCGATGGGCTCAAGCTCGCGGTCTATCGGCGCGGACAGGATGGCACGCTGCAACTGGTCCGGTCCGGTCGATCGCTTGGGTCGACCGCTAGCGTGTCTTTCCTCGCCGAGGCCGGCGTCCGCTATCTGGTGCGCCTGGGCGCCTACTACTGGGATCAGGACGGCTACGGAGGAGACACGCTGGGCGACTTCGAACTGTCTTGGTCGCCGGCCGACCCGCCGGCCATGTTGCGCTATGCCGGATCCGTCGCCACCGGCGACCTCGCGGAGGACGGCACGGTGGTGGAACTGGGTGAACTGGGCGCACAGGCGTTCAACACGGACGGCACCGAACTCTACGTCGTATCGCGACTGGGCATCGTGGTGTTCGCCCGCGATGTGCCCACCGGCGAACTGACCCTGAGGCAGACGCTGCCGGACTACTCGGTCTTCGATGACGACGCGCGTCTGCTATGGGACGCCCGGGGCGACGCGCTGCTGGTGGCCACGTGCGATGCGTGGTGGAGGTTCACGCCCCGGCAAGGTGGAAACGATCCTCCCGATTCCGCCCAACTTCGCTCGCTGCTGGTATCCGGTCGCGCGGGGCACCTGGATGGTATAGAGGTCGCCGTGGATATCGCCTGCGGGTTCCACGGCGACCTCTATACCATCCAGGTGGGCCGCGACGGCATGCCATTCGCGTCGGACCATGTGCGGGCCGACGGATCCAACAACGACTCGTTCGGAAACCCGGTTCCGTTCTACATCCGCCTAGGTTCAATCGTGCGCAGTCCCGATGATCGCCATCTATACCTAGCGAGGCTTCGCCTCAGACCGACGAGGCATGTGCCGCTGAGGCTTGAGACG
>JAPPND010000206.1:0-23907 GCA_028818795.1 Gammaproteobacteria bacterium
TACCGCTTCGATGGGTGCTCCCGGTCATGGCCGATGTCGACCATGTCGTTGAAGATGTACCCGCTCGAGGCGATCAGCGACAAGGCGACAAACGCGCCCGCCGCTCCGAGGTAGGTACCGACCTCCACGGCGTGCGCCGCGGCGGGCGCGACGAAGACGAGCGCGTTCTTCGCACACTGATGGGGGCGCAGGGCCTTGAGGTAGTCGACGGCTGTCCCTAAACCCGCGATCGATTTCGCTTCGGGATGAAGGTTCCGGACCTTTCGCGCCAATCCTGCCGACGCGCCAACCGACACCGCCCGGCGCGCGCGCCTCCAGACGGGCAGGTCTTTTCGGTCGTTGCCGATGTAGTCGAACCGCCCTTCACCGAACCGCTCGACCAGGGCCTCGGCCTTCGCTTTCCCGACGAGATTCCGCTCGCCGTCGGATGCGAGGAACCCGTCGGCTTCAAGGTGCTTGGCCAGTGGTTCAACGGCGAGTGCATCGGCGCCCGAAGCCAGCCAGACGGGCCTACCGGATCGTCTCGCCGTCTCGACCTCCTCGACGACGGCGGGGTGCAGCACCAGCGACGTCGGTGGCAGCGGGACGGCCTTCGTCACGGCCCGTTTGAAGGCGGCGCGACCGCGCAGTCCCTCGACCGCTGACACCAAGAGACGCCACGGCGACGATGCCAGCAGTCGCAGCGACCCTTCGACGAGGAGGTCGGTGGTCACCAAGGTCCCGTCGACATCGACAACCAGCGGCACGTCCACGTCTTCAGGATTGGCTGCTAGGGGCTCGCCAGGCGATGTCACGCAACTGAGCTCGATCCGGGAGTGGTCGTTGGGAGTATAGCGGTAGGACTCGGTGGGATTCCCCGGCCGGCGCGCGAAGTATTTCGACTTCGCGGGGTAGGCCCTTAAGCGCTCGCAACTGGTGAACCGGCGCAGCACGAGCGACGTCGGTGGCAGCGGGACGGCCTTCGTCACCGCCCGTTGAGCGCGGCGCGACCGCGCAGTCCCTGGACCGCCGTCACCGAAAAAAACGCCACGGCGACTGATGCGAGTAGTCGCAGCAGCTTCGGCGAGGAGGTTGGTGGTCACCTAAGGTGCCGTCGACATCGACAGCCAGCGGCACTCCCGCGTAGTCAGGATTGGCTGCTAGGTTGCTCGCCAGGCGGTGTCACGCGCCTGAACCCGATCCGGAAGTCATCGTTCGGTACGGCTTGGTGGGATTGCCGAACCCGCCAAGAGCGTGCCGAATGTGCGAGATCTCCTACCCTGTGTGAGACCGAAATCACGTGTGTCGGGGGTCGGGATGGAACCGGAAAAAAAAGAAGGAGGGCTCTCGCCCTCCTTATGGAGTTTGGCTAAAACCTCGATCCTTGAGGTCCTGCCGCTCTGTTAGGAAGCGACTCGCCTCATACGTGCGAGGTGATTTTTTGTTCCAGGTTGCCGCCCCTGTGCGGGGCGGCCACCTGAATGATCACTTAGTCCGCAGCGTGCTGATAGACCGTCGTGTCGACCTCGTCCGTGAACGGAGATCGCTGAATGGTCATCACGTCGATGTCGCGGGTCGGGGCCGCCACGTTGACGGTGGCCGAACCCCGTGTCTGGCCGTCCAACTCGATGCTGTTCGCGATGCCCACGACCAACCTGCCGTTGCCGGGGATCATGTTTTCCTCGGGGATGGACAGGTTGTTCATCATGAGAGTCGTTCCTTCTTCGAGATTGAAGTCTTCGACCCAGAACATAGCCGCATCAGCGCCGCGGTTCACGAGCACCAGACGCTGATCCACGAATGGATTGGTCGTCAGGTAGGTGAGGTGGACCGTCGTACCGTTGCGGTCGATGGCGCCCACGTCCTTAGCCACGGCCCCCGGCTTGAAGGGGTTGGTGGCGACCGCCAGAGTCGGCGTGATGACGAGCTTGTAAGAGGCCGGGGCCGAGGGATTGCCGATCTCGGGGATCGGTTCCGTATTGCCCGTCACGAGCACGCAGAAGTAGTTGTCTCCGATAGCCGCACCGGCAGTTCCCGACGCGATATTGGCCGAGGCAATGCCGGCCGGCGTCAGGTCGCCCGCCATATACGGTCCGCCGGTCGCGCCGGTGCCATCCGGGTCGCCTACGCAGTCCGCAGCGGATCCGATGGGGCATCTCGCTCTCTGGTACGTCTCGATGGTACCGCCCACAACGCCCAGATCGAGCCCTCCGTTGCCGCATTCGGCAGTGCTGGAGAGCATCCAAGGCATCAGGTTGGTATGCCTTCTGTTGGCCACCTCCTCGGTGGCACCGCCGGAACGGATAACACCGCCCGGGTTGGCATCTGTCGCCAAAGGCGCGCCGCTCTTGACCGCTACCGCGAAGTTGCCCGCCTCGGAGGTCACGCTGGCGGTCGTGGATCCCACGATGCGATCAGTGGCATCGCCAGCGAGATCCGCGCCGGTGTCCGCGTTCCGATACCCTCTGGTCCAAGAGCGCGATCCCGTCGCCTTGACGGTGACGGAGGTCTTGCCGAGAACGCCGGACTCCTTCCCGCCCATGCCGGTGGTGGTGAACCGGCGGAACGGGCCACCGTCCTCCACTGAAGTGGCGACGTCGGCAACGTCGGACATCGAGTCGATCTTTGCTCCCACGACGTAGTCGATCTGGGCGATCGTGCCGGATGCCTCGTAGAGCGCCCCGTTCCCGTCAACCGCAGCGGTCAGGCTCTCGTGCACCGAAACCGTTGCCATGATGGAACCGGTTCTCGTCACCGCGATTTTCGCGTACCCGGGGGTTGCCTCGTTCACGTCGGTTGTGCCGGTCTGATCGGCAGACTGCTGGCCGGAGAGCTGCAACCTGAACTCCGACCCCCTTCCCCATTCCTGGCTCGCGTACTGGAAGATCACCATGTTGTTGCCCCGCAGCCCCCGATAGGCCACGTTCGCGGCATTGGCGGTTGCGGTATCTGAAACAGTTCCGTCGGCTGCGATTGCGTGGCCCGACGAGTCCCCGACCACGAGACCCGCCGTCTCGGAGATGACCGCCCCATCGAACACGTAGCGGACGTAGTACACGTCTGCCGGCAGCAGGATGTCCGTCGTCGTCGTGATCAACATCTGGTCGGGATTTGCACCTTGTGCAGTAGTGCCATCGCCGTCCACGATGATCGTTTGCGAGGAAGCCGCGATCCGGTAGCCGGTGCATTTGGTGCCGCTAAGCACAAAGCAACCCGTCGCTGATATCGTCTCGGCGGCGTAGCGTTGCGGTGGGTTCTGGTCGGGCGCCGTCCCGGACCGCTCATAACCCAGTTCGACGCCTGCGCCGGCCGAATAGGCGGCGAGGACCCCGAAGAGCCCGATCACAGGGGCCAGAGCAGCCCTCATGGTTCTTTTGCAGAGCATTTGTAACTCCAAGTCTTCCTAACATTCACTGCCATAGAGCCTATGACCCGGGCGGGGAACCCCCCCCACGCCACTGAGCTAGCGAGATTTAGCCACGCATTTAGCGGCTTGGCAACACTTTTTTTGGCCAATCCGCACCGCTCGAAGCCCCAATCCGCGCCTTTCTACAGGAAACGACGATGCAGTTCAAGCTGCGACTTGATCTGCTCGGTCAGCTCACGGCCCTGACGATGGTCAGCGATGACGTAAGGTATCACCATTACGACCAGTTCGGTACGGTCGTTTTGAAAGGAATCGGCCCGGAACAGGCGGCCGACGACGGGCACGCGGCCGAGGCCCGGCACGCCGGAGCGGCCCTGGCTCTGGCTCTCGGAGATCAGCCCGCCCATCAGCACGGACTGGCCGTCGCGCAGGGTCATGCTGGTGCTTAGATCGCGGGTCAGGATGGTGGGCGTGAGACTCGCGGCGCTGGCGGCCCGGGTCTCGCTGAGATTCTGGTTGATCGTGAGGTCGACGAGCCCGTTGGCCTGGACGATGGGTGTGATGTCCAGCGTGACGCCGGTATTCCGGTACTGGATCTGCTGGACGATGCTGGTGGAGCCCTCGATCTGGACGCCTTCGGCGCGCTGGGAGAGGATGGGCACCTGGGAACCGGCGAAGATGCTGCCGGATTCGCCGCTCTTGACGATGAGACGCGGCAGGGAGCGCAGCGCGACGCGGTTGTCCTCGTAGGCGAGGCGCAGCAGCGCGCGGGTCGCGCCGGCGCCGTCCAGGGTGAAGGAGACGCCGCCGCCCGTGAGCTGGGCGTCGACGCCGCGGCCGTCAATTCCGAAACTGGCCAGGTACTCGATGCCGGACTCCTCCTTGCCGCTCAGGGTGACCTCGGCGAGCAGCACCTCGATCAGGACCTGCGGCACGGGCTTGTCGAGCTTCTCGATCAGCATGCGGATGCGCGCCCAGTCCTGGCCGTTGCCTCGGTAGAGGACGGCGTTGCGGCTCTTCTCGAAGACGAGCTGTTCGCCGGTGCCTCGGCTGCGCGGCCGTTGGCCGCCCTCCGCCGCCGTCGCCGCCTCCGCCGCGCTCTCGATGGAGAGGATCCGGTTCAGGGTTTCGGTCAGGTCCTCCGCCAGCGTGTTCTTGAACTGGTAGTAGAACCAGCCGTCCTCCACGGCGGCTTCGCGTTCGGCGTCCACCACCGCCGCCCATTCCTCCACCCGGGGCAGGATGGCGGGGTCGACCGCGAAGACGACCAGCTTGTTGGCGTTCCTCACGGGCAGCAGGACGATGGCGCTCGCCAGCTCGGAATAGCCCACGGACGCGGCGAAGCCCTGGGATCTGAGAATGTCGTGCAAGTCCCTGGCCATCTGCGCCACGTCCAGGAAGACCGGTTCGATGACGATGCCGTGGCGACCACGCAATAGCGGCTGGTCGAGCACCTCGATGATGGCGATGGCGCGGTCGATGGTGGTCAGGTTGCCCTTGAGCATCAGGGCCCCGAGCGTGGGCCGCTCGATGATGTCGAGTTCGACGCCGGATAGAAGCCGGTTGAGCAGGCCCGCGATCCGGTTCGGGGACATGACCTTCATGTGGACGATCTGGAACACCGTGCGGTGGGTGGCGGGGACCTCCGGGCCGGCGCGGCCGCTGATGAGCAGCGGTATGCCGCTGGCGGTAACCTCGTCGGTGGCCTCGAAGGTGAGCACGCCGTCGTCGTCCGCGCGGATGCGCACGCCGTAGTACTCCTCCAGGATGCGCCGCGCGGTGCTGAACAGATCCGCCGGCGCCATGGGTTCGGCGATGCGCAGGGTGACCAGCGAGGTGTTGTCGCGCAGGTTCGGGGCGATCAGGAAGGAAAGGCCCAAACGCTCGTTGAAGAGTTCGTCGATGAAGTTCGGCAGCGGTGCGTCCCGGAACGCCACGGCGATGGGTTCGCCGGTCAGATCCTGGCCGAGATCGTCCGGCGTGCCTTCCGCGAACGCCGGCCCGCCGGTAACGCCGGGGGCGCGGGTGACGGTGGGGGCGGTGGGTTCCTCTTCCGCAGGACCGGCGAGCAGATCCTCGTCCTCCGGGGCCGGTGGAGTGGAGCTCAGCGGCTCGGGGAACGGCTCGACGTTGAGGCTTGAACAACCGGCCACGGCCAGGGCGAGGGCGATCAGCGGGGGGAGTAACGGGACGGGACAAGCCTGTCCCCTACGGGGTTCGCCGCGGTGCGGCGGCGGGCGGCAGGGGGGCAAGCGGGTATTGGTCACGGGATCCACCTCCTTGGCTCCAACCCGTCCATCGTCAGACCTTCGGCGGTCGGATCGGTTCATTCTTGTACGTTCGCGGGCGCGGCGGGCGGCATCCAGGAAGCCACGCCGTCCCCTCCAACCCGGGAAATTCAGCGATCTCGCACACGGACCCAGGCCGATTTCGCTATCGCCCGGCATGTGCGACGAGGCAGGCTTGCACGCCGATCTCCGTGCCGGGAACGCCTGTGGTATTTTCCGACGATGGCAACCGAACCGCCACCCCCCGTACTGGGCACCGACGCGGCCACAGCCGCGCCGCACGCGTCCGTCGCGCCGCAGCCGTCGCTCGCGGAACGCCACGCCCGGGCGTTGTACCGGCCCGTGCCGCCGGTCGGGTATGACGACGAAGGCCATCCCGAGAGCGACAGCGCAGCAGTGGAGAGCGACACCCACGAGAAACTCCGGAGGTACGCGATCAGCGCACTGTCGATCCGCTACCAAGAGAGTCCGGGCTTCTACGCGGCATCGGACATGGGGTTGCTGTTCGAACGCGGCAACCCGGCGGCGGTCATGGCGCCGGACCTCCTGGTGTCGTTGAACGCCGGCCGCAGGGCGCGCTCGTCCTACAAGCTGTGGCAGGAGCCGGTGCCGGATCTGGTGATGGAACTGCTCTCGCCGAGGACCTGGCGGCGCGACGTCGAGGCGAAGCCGGCCCTCTACGAGGCGCTCGGCGTGCGCGAGTTCTGGCTGTTCGACCCGATCGGCAGGCTGCCGCGCCCAATCAACGGCTGGCGCCTAGACGCCGGCGGCGCCTACGCGCCCGTGCCTGCGCTCCCCGACGGGGCTTTCCGGAGCACCGTGTTGGGCCTCGACCTGGTGGCCCACGGCGACGGCTTCCGATTCCGCGACCCGGAGACCGGCGATTTGCTGCCCGACCCCGCTGAAGCGCTGCGGGCCGAGCGGGCGGACCACCGCGAAACCGCCAACGCGCTGCGGGAGACCGCCGAAGCGCTCAGGGTGGCCCAAGCGCGGCTGGCGGCGCTGCGGCGGCAACCGTAGGGGACGGGATTGTCCCGTCCCGCGCCCCTCCGAACGAGGCATTGCGAACGCCGGCGCGGGCGAGGACAAGCCTCGCCCCTACGCAGCGTTCACGAAACGTTGACCCGCTTCGGCACCAGCAGGAGCAACTCCCGCTTGCCTTCCTTCAATCCCATTCTTTCCTCGACGCTGAAGTGTTTGTCCACCTCCGACTGGAAGTTCTCCAGCGTGTAGTCCGCATGGTCCTCGCGCTTGTTCTCCGCCAGCTTCGCGAACATCTCGTCGTCGCGGTCGACGAATTCGACGATGACGGTGGCGTCCAAGCTGCGCATCCACTCGACCAATAACGAGACCGGTACGTTCGCCGAGACGCGCAGGTGATGGACGAGCGCAAGGCAGAGCGCCATGTCGGGACTTCGCCTCTCGACGAATGGTGCGCGCTCTCGACCGGCCCAGCCCTGGCCCGGCGACGGGTTCGCCAGGTCCATGACGAGCGGAATGATGTTCCGCTCACGACCTTCGCGGGTCTCGCGATAGAGAACATCCGCCGCTTCATGATCGCCATCCACCGCGATCACCATCCCCGAGTGCTTCGCGGCGATGCGCGAGTAGGTCCCCGTGTTCGCGCCGAGATCCCACAGGAGGCGCGGACGACGCGCCCGGGTGTGCTTCTCCACGAACGCCTTCTTCCGCTCGAGATCGCTCTTTGTATAGGAGTGCGTCTCCGAGTAACGCGACCACACCGATGGCGCCGCCGGGCGATAGGACAGCCCTTTCACGAGGCGGACCAGACCGTCCAGCAAGGCCAGAAGCGAGGTCTCGGACTGCCGGCGCTTCGAACCGGGTGATCGTTTCGCCCCATCTCGAGTCCGCATCCATCCCTCGACCTTTGACGGAAACCAGACGTGAGAGGGCACGCCTTTCCTGAGTCGTTGTAGGCCACGGAAGTACCTCGTCGCCACTTCCGGCGGGATTCCCTCCAGGCACGAGCGTAGCAGCGGCTGGTAGGGTATGCGCAGATGCGCTGTGACCATGAGCGGGATCAGGAACAGGGAGCAGAACTGTCGGTATCCGTGCCAATAATCTCCGTCCTCCCGGGGAACAAACGAAGGGATGTCTATGAAGACCGGTTTGTTGCCTGTCCATTGAATGTTGAATGGGGTGGCGTCCTTGAGAATCCACCCGGCTCGGACGCACCTTTCCAGCAAGTGCAGTTGCAGCAGTGCGGCATCCTCGAGCATTCCGAACGGCCACTCGTAGGGCCAGGTCGGGAACTCGATCGCCTCGTGCTCCAGAGCCGACGCCCAGCCCCTGTCCATGACGGCAGCGGCGACGGGGTCGTCAGGGCAAAGAACACGGGTGTTCACGACGTCGCCATCCGCGAGCATGCGCCCGAAAAAGGGCTCCGCCAGCAAACTCTCCGCCGTCGCGGTCGTCGTGGCCGTCAGTCCGCGTACCACCCGCCGTTGGCTGGCCCCGTCCTCGACCCAGTAGACCCGCCCCGACGGGTCTTTGAAGGACCCGCCGTCCGCGCTTAGCAATTCTCCTCCTCACCGTCATCAGCGCCATCCGCGATGGACTCGCCCTCGGCACCAACTCCCGTAGTGGTCTCGGGGGGGGGGGGCCGAACAGCCGCCGCTTCGCCCGGGCGATGTGTGAGCGGGCCCGGTATCCGATGGATGAGATGAACCCTAGCACCGTGACGATGACGAAGCCCGCTACCCCGGGGCCGATGTAGGCCTGCAGGATTTCCGTCCCTTGGTATGCCAGGACATCCAGCGGCCACGCGCCGAGGGCGCCAAGTGACACCAAGATCAGCATCACCAGCGGGCGTCTACTCATACAGGAACTCCTTGTAGCGGTACGAATGGTGTTCCGGGAGGTCGTCGGTCCAGAACCTGTCGCGCCTCGGCTTGAGCAGGGGGCTCTGCCCGTCCGACAGACATCGGAATATCGCGTGCACCACGTCCAAGGATGTCACGTAGCCCTTCTGCTCCGCCTCGTCGAACTGCTGGGCGCACCTGTCGCGCGGGTACACGCCGCCCAGAATTCCGAACCGGTCCTGCAGCACGAACGCCGGATCATCCTCGAAATCGTACCCTCGAGACAGCCATGCGCCGTGGTCGCCAAAGACGAACAGGATCGAGTTGGGGTCGTTGGTGCTGAGGTGTTCGATGATCTGTTCCAGGACGATGGCCGCCCTGTTGAATCTGTCCTCGAAAATCGACACGAATCTTTTCCTATCTTCCTGGCTCTCGTAGTCGAATACCTTCGGCGTGTGACCCGGCAGGTTCAGATGCGCGACCACGAACTGGGGGGTTGACCGGTCAACGTCGGACAGTCGCCGAACTAGGAAGTCTGCCGCAGTGAGGCGCTCCGACTGCCAGTTCCAGCAGTAGCCCCCGAACGCCAACAGCCTTATTCCTTCGTCCAGCAGAGAACAGAGCGCACTCTTCTGGTGCACGGAGTAGCTGTCTATGTGCGGTCCATTGGCATGACCGAAGTAGGTGTTTTCGTAGATGGAAGTGGTTCGGTAACCGTTCTGCCCAAGAAGCCAGATCAGTGGACTGAGGTCGTGGCCCGCGAAATAGCTCGGCCAGCCGACGCTTTCATACTCTTCAAGATAGATGTCCTGGTCGAGCGCCATCATCGTGTTTAGCGAGTGCTTGGTGGGAACCGCATTGGCGAAAAGGTTCCGAAACCGGCGCATCTCACTATGCATCAACCGGTGGAAATCGGTAGTGTCGATTCCCATGTGCTTGCCCATAACCGCCTCGGGTGTGATCGAGTCGAAGCCTACGAAATAGAGGTTTGGTGTTTCCTTGAAGGTCACGGACCGCACGTTTGGATGATCTTCCCATCCATCGCTGTAGTGACCGCTGCTCCCCTCGCCGAAGGCGAATCGAAACACCAGGAACAATGTGGCAAGAAACGACGCCGTGGCCAGCAAGGCGAGACCTCCCGAACGGAAACACCGGACACCGCGCCTAGACAACACGTACAGCACCAGTGCGAAGCCGGCACCTGCTAGCACCAGAACGGTCCACATGACGGGGCTGCCTACGTAAAGCAAGCCGCCGGGTTCCCTCATGCCTGCTAGCAGTTTCGGTCCGACTTCCGGACACCCGGCAGCGACGACGCCCGATGCTGCGGCAGCGGTGAGGACGAACCCGCCAAAGCGGAGATTCCCAATGACCCGGAACGCGGTGAAGAGGGCGAACAACGCCGCGGCCAACACTAGGATCATCCAAACTCGGTTCGCGGGCTCGAACAGTTCCGTATGGACCACGTAGACTGTGAACAAGGCTGCCAGAGTCGCCAACGCCAGCGCGGCGTCCGAGATGGTCCTGCCCCATGGCAGTACTAGAGCCCCGAAAAGCAGTACGCCGGTGACGGCCAGCACGTGCAGGAGGACCCGATGCATTTCCGCGCGAGGGAAGTCGCCATCGGATCCCGTGTAGGTGAACCCAAGCGCGGCCACGATCAGCAGTGTTGAGAATGTGAGCTTGAACGCCCCCTCTGATCCGACTGCGTGCCGGAATCCTGAACGCTCAACCGCCGCGCGCAGCAACTGCTTCCCTGCGGACTTCAATCGGATTTCTATGGGAAAGTGCCCCCAAGGGAACTGCGGCACTTCTGAAGTGCTAACTGCTGACAAGCCACGGCCTCCGGCGTGTCAGGGATCGGCGACGGCATGGACACGGGCTTTCGCCTCGCCTTCATCGTGGTTCCTCCTTCCGTTGATGGAAATGCTGCGCCAGCCTACCGCTTCGCAGCAGCGGTATCACTGTCGCTGTCCAGCCAAGGCCGCGCGCAGGCGATTCCCGGGGCGGCGTCGCTCTAGTGTTCCGAGGCGAACACCTCCTCGAGCAGACTAGCGTCGACCGCGCCAGTGGTGTTGTCGCGCAGGTTCGGCGCGATCAGGCGGAAAGGCCCGAGCATCCTCTATTGCATTGCGGCTATTGCATTGCGGCTACGGTTCGTCGGTTTCCGATGCCGAGACTCGGGGGAACAGCACCAGCGTCTCGCGTCGGCCGTCGGCGTCCTCGAGGGTGAGGTCGTTGTCCGTTACCTCGAACAGGGTTCGGCCGTCCGGCAGCGAGTCGCCCCCGGTCAGGCGGGTGTGGCCGTCCGGGTGCGTCAACAGGACTGCAATCTCCCCGGCGCTGCGCGACAGGCCGATGAAGCCGAGCTTGACGAGTTCGGGATTGAGGCCGGATGCCGGCTCGACGACCGGAGCGCCCTGGCCGTCCTCGACCATGGCGATGTTCGTGCCCCAGCGCGACATGGTTCGGAAGTCCGCGAGGTCCTCCGGCGGGGCAAGCGGTGGGACGGGCCGGCCGCCTCCCATTCCGGGGCCGGTGGCGCCGTCGGTCGAGCGGGGCGGCAGGAGCGAGCCGATCACGGCCAAGGCGACGGCGGCGACGAGGATTGGCGCAAGGGGATGGCGGGCCAGGCGTGTGTTGCGCAGTGTCCCGATGATTCGACTCGCCATGCTGGCCACCGTCAGCCCTCCCCGTCGTCCGGATCGGGGGGGCCGTCGAGCAGGAAGTAGCCGGAGAGCAGCATTTCCACTCGTAATGCCTCTTGCCGACGGGTCATATCCAGTCGTTCCACGACCAGCTTCTTCGGATGGCTGGCAAGGCGGTGAAGAAGACGTAGCACAGGGGAACCGCCGACCTGGGCTACGAAGCGCGCCTGGACCTGCCAGAGACCCGGGGCGTTCGGCACGGGTCGGCTCGCGCCGAGGTCGATCCGGGGCCGGCCGAGGTAGAGTCCGGCGGTCAGTTCTTCGACGGCGGCGCGCAGGTTCGCCTGGGCGAGGCCTTCGTTGGGGGCCTGCCAGAACCGGTCCTGCAGGTCCGCCTCGACAGCGCGGGAGGCGGCGAGGCGTTCGGGCCAGTCCTGGCGGTCGAGCAGGTCCCGGCCGCGAGTCAGGGTGGCGTCCGCCGAGGCGAACGCGGCGGATGCGGCGTCGACGCGGTCGGCCTGCACGACGAACGCGAAGTAGCCGGCTAGGATGGCGACGATGGCCCAGACGCCCAGGCGCAGGCGGGGATTGGCGGCGAGTTCGGCACGGGCCTGATCGATGGCGTCTGCAACGCGGCTCATGGTTGCCGGGCCGTCGGGTCGATGCGCAGCGTGATCTCGGTGCCGTCGCGCTGGGTGCGGCCCGGCTGCACGTCCTTGAACAGGGGCTCGGCCTGCAGCTCGGCGACCACGGCGACGGCGTCGAGGCCGCTGTGGTCGGACAGTGTCATGGACAGGTCGCGCTGTTGGTAGCGCCACGCCTGGAACTGCGTCGTGGCACCGGGCAGGGCGCGGTCCACCTGGAGCATGAGGGCGGCCTGGGAAGGCTCGTTCAGCAGTTCGGTGAGGAAGGCGTTGCGGTTGTCGATGGCCGCGAGTTCGTTGCGCGCGGCGAGCACCGGGGCGAGTTCCCGGTCGATCTGGCGGAGTTCGGCGGCGGCGGCCTGGTGGGCGAAATGGTAGCGCCAGACGCGGGCTTCCTCGAAGGCGGCCACGGCGGCGAAGAACGCGATGCCGACGATCACCAGGGTGCGCTCGTTGGCGATCAGCCAGGCCTGGGGCGTGAGGGGTGAGTACCAGGGGTCGGGCGAGAACGAGGCCGGCGAGGGCTCGGGCTCTTGGGGGAGCGGGGTGGCGTCGTCGGGGGCGTCGGGGGCAATGGTGACCTGGTTGGTGAAGGCCCGGATTCGGGCGGCGTCGGGTGGATCCGGCAGCCAGAGGGAGTCGTGCAGGACTCCGCCGTGCCAATACTGGAGGTCGAAGCCGCTGGCGCAGGCCTGCAGGCGGAGGCCGGTGCCGTGGCGGGGTTGGAAGACGGACTCGGGGAGGATTCGGACGCGGGCGGCGGGGCTTTCGGGGCCGGTGGTCTTGGTCGCCGGTTCGGGGATGCCGAGGTCCGCGGGGTGGATATCGACGGCGTCTGAGTCCCAGAACCAGACCATGGCGGTGCTGCCGGACCAGACGCAGTGGTGGCCGGTGTGTTCGAAGGGGCTCCAGACGGGAATGCGCAGGGCGACGGCGGCGTCGCGGCGGTTCTTGGGGATGGCGGCGAAGTCCTCCGCTCGGTACAGGCAGAGGTCGCGGCCGACGATCCAGTGGGAGTGGACGGTCTTCAAGTCGAGCGGCTCGCTGCCGGCGCGGGTCTGGATGGCGTTCGGGCGGCGGGCGAAGCGGCGGCGCCAGCGCCGATAGTGGTTCGCCAGGGGCTTGGCGAAGCGCTCCGCGCGGGCCTGCGGGTGGCGGCTCGCGTCGGGTGGTGCGGTGTCGGCGGGGTCGCTCATCCGGGTCTGCCGGGGGTTCGTTGGTTGGGGGCGTTCGGCGGCGCGGCGGTCGCGTCCTGGTCTTCGGCTTGGCCGCCGAGGAGTGGGGTTGGTGCTTGGCGAAGTGCGGTCGCGGGGCGGCTGGGCTCGGAGTAGCGGTACTCCTTGCGCCACGGGGCGGAGACCGGGGGCTGGTAGCGCGCCGCCGGCGACAGGGTGATGCCAACGACGGTCCGGGGGCCGCCGTGCTGCCACCAGGTGCTCACTCTGAGGGCGATCGAGGGTGCTGGGGCGACCCGTTCGGAGGGGATGTCGGCCGCTCGTCCGGTCAGTTCGAGGATGCGGTCGAAATCGGTGAGGGGCGCTTCCTCGCGGGCGGCGAGGAATGCATCGAGATCGTCGATTTCGGTCTCGAGGACGGCGGCGGCGACCTCCGGGGGCATGGTGTTGAAGTTTAGGCCGCTCACCAAGCGCGGCGTGGTCATCGCGCGCAGGCGCTGGCGTTGGGCGCGGTCGAGGAGGTTCTCGGCGCCGAGCACGCGATTGAGCTCCATCGGGGTCGCGAGGAAGAAGTTCGCGGGGGGCGGCCGGTCGGTCCTGGCGTAGTCGTAGGCTTCGGCACCGTCGAGGATGAGGTCGCCGTCCACGTCGATGTAGTCGCTTAGGCGCGGCATCAGGGCGGCGACGTCGCCCCGGGGGACGCCGATGCTCGTGAGGACCTGGGAGAGCTGGGGATAGGTGGGCGCGTTGACCGATACGAGGCCGAGTTCGTCCTGCAGGGAGAAGGCGACCTCGCCGAGGCCCTGGTACGCCTCGCCGCCTAGGCGCAGCACGCCGTCCCCGGTGTCGTCCAGCATCACGGTGCCGGTGTTGGGGCGCTGCTCGGTTTCCAGGACGAGGCTGCGGCGGTTCATGCGGTTGGTCGCGAGCAGGTAGAGCAGCGTGGCCTCGGTGCCCCGGCGATCGAGTTCGGCTTGCAGCATGCGCTTGGCGCGGTGGGCGTTGTCGACGTTGGTGCGGGTGACGCCGTCGATGTAGGCGGCGATCACGGTGAGTGCGACCAGCGCCCAGAGAGTGGCCGCGAGGATGAAGCCTTCGCGTTTGGTCACTGGTAGTCCTCGTCGGTCGCCAGGGGGCGGGCGGACGGCTCCACGCGGGCGAGCCAGATCGTGCCCTCCTCGGCCGAGGCGAGGCGGATGAGGCGGGGTGTCCAGTCGTGGGTCGGGTGGGCCAGCGCGTCGGTCGGGGCAGCCGCGGGGTTCGCCAGCGCCGCAACCACGTCGTCGACGGACGGGGTCTTGGGCGAGGGCGTATCCCGACTCGGCTCGGCGAGGGGCTTCGAGTCCGGCAGCGGCGGCCAGTGGTCGTACCAGTTGGCGTACGCATCAGCGTAGTGGAACGCGAGGTCTTGGGGGGCGGGTGCCGGGGAAGGTGATCTCAAAGTGATATTGGAAATTTCGCGTGTGTCCGGTCGGGGACGGGATCGGTCTCGTACGGGAGTGTCCGAAGGGCGGACGGTCCATTCGACGCCGGGGAGTGGGGGGCCGAGGGTTTCCAGGTAGTGCACGGCGTGTTGGTCGATGGACCAGCGCACGGTGACCGGGGTGCCGGCCTCGGCGTTGAGCGGTTCCAGGGAGATGCCCTCGAAGTAGGTTGGGTGGCCCTGGAAGCGGCGCGCCCTGACGCCGTAGGGTACGAAGCCCTGCACCGAGGTGGCGAACCAGTTCTGCTGCAGCGACTCCAGCGCGGCGACGCGGTGGACGCGCTGGACGCCCTCGTAGCGGGCAGCGAAGAAGCCGACGGCCTGCAGGATCAGGGTGGAGAGGAAACCGAGGATGACGAATGTGACCAGGGTTTCGATCAGGGTCAGGCCGCGCGGACACGGAATGCGGCGACTGGGCCGATGGGGCCGCGTGGAACGGTGGCGGGAGTTGCCGGGGAGCATCAGAACGGGAGGCTCGGGATGCCGCCGACCTTCTCGTAGCCAGCGACGCGCATGCGCCAGGTGCCGAGGGACCGGCCGTTGTCGGTGACGACGAATTCGACTTCGTAGAGACCCACGTTGAACATGCCCCGCCCGCCGGTGGGACCCCGGCCCTGCCTGACCGGTTCGACCAGGACCGACGTCCAGGCGACGCCGACGCCGCCGAGTTCGACTTCGCCCTCGGGCGTGTCGTGCGGGTTGACGAACGACAGGTAGTCCATGGCGTTGCGGACCACGGCGACCTGGCGCGAGACATCCGCCGTGCGGTTCAGCGCGATCAGGTTGGTGTTGAAGAGGCTGTAGAGCGCCATGCCGCTGGCGGCGAAGATCGCCAGCGCAACGATGCTCTCGAGCAGCGTGAAGCCGGCCAGACGCTTGGCGGTTCGCAGTCCCGAGGCGGTGTTCCGCCGCCGGCGCGGGGTTCGTCGTTCAGGATGCATCGACACGGCAGAACGGTGCCACGAGTTGGACATGGACCGGGTCGAGTTCGTCATGCAGCAGGACGAGGGTGCCGCCGAGGCAGACGCCGCTGGCGCGAACCAGGATCGGTTCGTCGACAACCACGTCCCAACCGTCCGGTACGTCGAGGGGGTAGCGCGTGCGTCCGAGCAGCGCTTCGGTTTCCGCATCGACTTCGTCGAGCCGATCCGTGCCGAAGACCACGTAGTCGCGCCCGTCGAGCATCGCCGCCACGCCGAGGCCTGCGAACTGGTTGAGGATGTGCTCGCGCTCCGTATCGCGGGCGGCACTCGCGGTCATTCGTTCGAAGTTCGGGAGCACCACCGCGGCCAGCACGGCGAGAAGGGCCAGCACGACGAGCAGCTCGATCAAGGTGATCCCCTGGTGGCGGGCGGGAGGGAACTGACCGCGCACCGGGCAATGTGGATTGGCCCGGTTGGATCGCCGAGCGTGTCGCAGGAGCAGCATCCGTGCCTCTGTGCAGCCTTCTATATATATGTGCAATGCGCCAACGCCACGGCCCCGCGACTACTCGGAAGGCTCGTTCGGCAGGAAGCCGATGTCCGCGAAGTCTCCCTCGCCGCCTTCCGCGCCGTCCGCACCCATCGAATAGAGCGCGAGCCCTTGGAGGTTGTCCGCCGGGAAGCGGTACTGGTAGGGGTTTCGCCATGGGTCGACGGGCATTTCCTTGTTGAGATAGGGCCCGTGCCAGTACTCGGAAACCTCGGCCGGCGCTCGCATGAGGGCGGCGAGGCCCTGCTCCGTGGACGGATATTGACCGATGTCCATGCGGTACGTCTGCAATGCGACGTGCAGGTTTTCGATCTGAACCTTGGCGACATCGACGCGGCTCTGCTCCGCCTTGCCCATGAAATTCGGTGCCACGATGCCGACGAGCAGGCCGAGGATGACCAGCACCACGAGGAGTTCGACCAGGGAAAAGCCGTGCGGTACCCGGCGGTCGGATAGCCGCGGCGATCGCCCCGTAGGGGACGGGCTGGTCCCGTCCCGTCCGGCGTGCTGGCCCTGACGCCGTTCGAGTCGAGACGGGGACGGGATGCCCGGGTGTCGGTATTGGGTGGATCTAGAGTGGGACATTGTTGACAGCCGTGATTGCCAGGATTACGCCGATGAAGATGATGCCGATGAACGCCCCGATGCAGAGGATCGCCACCGGTTCGATGAGGGTGAGAACGCGCTTCATCCGCCGTGAGCTGTTCTCTTCGTAGAGGGTGGCGAGCGAGCGCATCATCTCGGGCAGTTGGCCCGATTGTTCGCCGACCCGGATCAGGTTGTAGCCCGTGGCGGTTAGCGCGTCCTCCTTCTCGAGGGCGGCCGACAGCGGCTGACCCCCGCGCACGGCGGCCAAGGCCCGGTCGAGCATGGCCCGGCGGCGGGACACGCGCACGCCGCGCGACGCGAGCGTAAGGGCGCCGACGAGTTCGACCCGGCTCGCCAGCATCGCGCTCATCACCATCGCCCACTTGGCGGTGTCGGTTTCCGAATACCACTGGCCGAGCAGGGGCAGCCTCGCCAAGGCGTCGACGAAGCGCTGCCGGACGTTCGGGTTTCTGAACAGTGCCACCACCGAGAACGCGACGGCAACCAGGATTGCCCCGACCAGCAAACGGTTGTCGTTGAACGACGCCCCGGCACCTAGGACAAGCTGCGAAATCAACGGGAGTTCGATGTCCTCCTCGAGCAGATGCACGAACTCCGGGACGACGAACAGGAACACAGCGAGCACTGCCGCCGCACAGGACACGACGAGGATCGCGGGATAGGTGAGGGCGCTGCGCAACTCGGCGGCGACGTGGCGGTCGTACTCCATCTGCTCCACCGCACGGGTGAGGGAGTCGGCGAGGTGGCCGCTCAACTCGCCGGCTTCGACAAGGTGGAAGAGATGGTCCGGCAACGGCAGCTTGCTGGCCCGCAGGGCACCGAGGAAGTTGGTGCCGCGCATCAGCTCACGGGAGATCTCGTTGAACGCCGCGACGAGTTCGGGATGGTAGCTGCCCTTGCTCTGGGAAATGACGGCGTCGCCGAGGGACACGCCCGAAGACAACAACGTGGCAAGCTCCCGGAAGGCAATGACAAGGTCCACCGTGCGGAGCCGGCGGCGTAGCGTCGGCAGCGTGGTGGATGGGGTTTCCGTCAGGCCGACGAGCGTCTGGCCGTCTCGACCAAGGCGACGCGCGACTTCGACAGGTGACGCCGCCTCGATCTGGCCCTTGGTCAGTTCGCCTTCGCCGTTGACGATCTCGTAGTCGTACTGGGGCATGTCGGTGGCAGGAGCAGCGTGTCCTCAATGCGCGGTCGATTGATTGATGTCCGGCTGATGTCCCCCTATAGGATGCCGGGCAAATGAGTGGCAATAGACTGCGGGGGTGGGTGGAAAGTTCCGCCGAGCGCCGCATTCAAGCGCCCCAGAGCTGGGCCGGCCGCGACCGCCCGGAGCGGTCAGCGTCGGATCGGTGGCTTCGCCCATGGGTCCATCCTCGGATTCGGCCTCGACCTGGCGGGCAACGTAGCACAGGGTTGGCAGGTGCTCAATCCGAGGGCGGCGGCTTTGCGGGCGATATCGCACCAACATCACCCCAAGCTGCGTGTGTCCGATTCGGGAGACGATTGAGGAAAACACACACGTGTACGATCCAAGTTGCGTGTGTCCGATTCGACAATACACATATGTGTACGACTCGCCACGACTGGACCGGTTCACGGGCCCAGGTTTGGCCGGGGCATCGTCTTGACCGGTGCCAGGTGCGTTCTAGGTGGGGCTCGCTTGGTGATCGTCCTCGACGCTCGTCAGGGTTTGGCGGAGCACCTCCTCGACCGTGGTTTCGCCCTTCGACGCCTTGAGGAGGCCGTCCTGGAGAAGGGTCCGGTGGCCCTGTTCGTTGTGGGCGAAGCGCTTCAAGTCGATCAGGTTGGCGCCCGAGACGATCATTTCCTGGAGTTCGTTGGTAATCGGGACGAGTTCGTAGATGCCCATCCGGCCCCGGTAGCCGGTGTTCTGGCACGCGTCGCAGCCCGTGGCGCGAACCCACTCGCTGCCTAGCAGCCCTTCGGTCGCGGGATGCAGGAGTTCCATCGCCAGGGCTGGCTGGTCCGCCGGCTCCGCGCAATGCTCGCAGACCCGCCGGACGAGGCGTTGCGCCTGTACGCCGCTGGTGGGTGACGCGACCAGGAACCGCTCCACGCCCATGTCGATCAGTCGAGTGAAGCTCGACACCGCGTCGTTGGTATGGAGGGTGGAAAGCACGACGTGTCCGGTGAGCGCGGAGCGGATGGCGATCTCCGCGGTTTCGAGGTCCCGAATCTCGCCGATCATGATCACGTCCGGGTCCTGCCGCAGGATGTGCCTCAAGGCCCTTGCGAAGGTGTAGCCGATCTCGGCATGAACCTGGATCTGTGTGATGCTGGGCATCTGGTACTCGACCGGGTCCTCGACGGTGATGATCTTCTTGATGCCGTCGTCGATGTCCTCGAGGGCGGCGGCGAGGGTCGTTGACTTGCCCGATCCCGTCGGGCCGGTGGCGAGGACGATGCCGTTGCTGGCCCGTAGCCAGCCACGGAACATGTCGAGGTGATCGGACTCCATGCCGAGGCTTTCCAGGGCCTGGTCGCCGCGATCCTGGTCGAGCAGGCGCAACACGATGGACTCGCCGAAAGTGCACGGCACCGTCGAGACCCGAATGTCCATGTCCTTGCCGGAGATGCGTTCGGCGATACTCCCGTCCTGGGGAAGACGACGTTGGGCAATGTCGATGCCGGCCACCAGCTTGATGCGCGACGCCACGGCTGGAAAGCGATCGATTGGTTGCGTCAACCGGGTATGCAGGACACCGTCGACACGCATGCGCACAGCGAACTGCTCCTCTGCGGGTTCGACATGGATGTCCGAGGCGCCGAGGTCCACCGCCGTGGACAGGAGGTTGTTGACCAACTCGATGACCGGTGCCTCCTCCGCCATCTCGCGCAACGCCTTGGCATCATCCCCGGAGAATAGGTCTTCGATGGCTCGTTCCTTGCGCACGCCATCGAGCATCCGGTCGATCTGGTGGTTGGGGGCAAGGAAGTAGGTGATTTCCACGCCCCGATAGAAATAGTTGAAGGTCGCCTCCAACGCGTGATCGCGAATGTCCCTGGCGATGCAGCAGAGGCTACCGGCCTGTTCCCAAAGCAACGTCGCGTGGTCCAGAAACCAGTCAAGCTTGATCGGCGACTCGGACATGAAGCGGTAGACATCGAGTTGCTCGGGCAACTCGTTGGTATCGCGCAGGTAAACAGCGCCTAGCTGGTCCGAGAGCGTCGAGAGGAGCACGTCCTCCGATATTGCTCCCGTCCGAACCAACAGCGCACCGAGCTTCCCGCCAGCCGTTCTCTGGATGTAGAGGGCCTTGTCGAGATCCGAAGGCTGGATTGCGCTGCGGTCGACGAGCAACTCGCCTAAGCGTTTCATCCGACCATCATACTCGCGGACCACGGGCAGCGAAGGCATGGTCCGACCTAAGTCCCGGCTCGCCCGGGTGCACTCGTGGATGACATCAAGGTGATATTGCCCGTCGCCGTGTGTGTCCGATCGCCGTGTGTGTCCGATACCCGTTTGTCCCGTCGCCGTGTGTGTCCGATACCCGTTTGTCCGGTACCCGTGGTTTGCTCGACGCCAAGTCATGTTCCGACCCAGGTCCCGTCTGGCCTGCGCGCGCTCAATGGATGACATCACTATGATATTGCCCGTGGAGACCGAAGTATTGTGTGTCCGACACCCGAGCTAGAGCCGTTGTCGTAACCTGCTGATTGCCCTCTATTCTCTCGTCTCGACCGGGATTTCGGCCGAAAGTTCCCTCGGGCGGATTGCGCACGTTGCGATGTGGCAGAATCCTCCAGCAAACAAGCGGTGCCCAGCCCGAATTGTCCCTGAACAGCAAGCTTCCCAGCGTCGGCACGACCATCTTCACCGTGATGTCCAAGCTCGCCGCCGACGAAGGGGCAATCAATCTCTCCCAAGGCTATCCAGACTTCGACGGCCCGCCCCTGCTGCTTGAGCGGGTCAGCCACTACCTGACCAACGGCTACAACCAATACCCGCCCATGGCCGGGATCGAACCGCTGCGCGCGGCGATCGCCAACAAGGTCAGGACCCTCTACGGTGTCGCAGTCGACCCGGAAACCGAGGTCACGGTAACGTCCGGGGCCACGGAGGCGCTGTTCTGCGCGGTAACCGCCGTGATCCAACCCGGCGACGAGGCCATCGTCTTCGATCCCTGCTACGACTCCTACGAACCCGCCGTTACCCTCGCAGGCGGCACGTGTCGGCACATCCCCCTATGCGCACCGGATTTCCGCATCGACTGGAACCGGGTTGCGGATGCGATTGGGCCCAAGACCCGCCTGATCATGACCAACACGCCGCACAATCCGACTGGCGCGGTCTGGGGTCCGGCCGACATCGATGGCCTGCGGAGCGTTGCGACGGGTCATGACCTCTACGTCGTTGCTGACGAGGTCTACGAACACATCGTTTTCGACGGACGTCCCCACTTGAGTCTCACCCGGTACCCCGATCTCTACGCGCGGAGTTTCGTCGTATCGTCCTTCGGAAAGACCTACCACACGACCGGCTGGAAGGTCGCGTATTGCGTGGCTCCGCCGGAACTCACCGCGGAGTTTCGTCGAATTCACCAGTTCGTGACGTTCACCACCGCCACGCCACTGCAATACGGTATCGCGGATTTCCTAGAACAGTGTCCGGAGCACCACGAAAACCTCGCGTCCTTCTACCAGGCGAAACGCGATTTGTTCTGCAACTTCCTTACCGGATCCAGATTCAAGCTCGCGCCGTCTGCCGGCACTTTTTTCCAGCTTCTGGACTACGGAGCAATAACGAACGAGGCCGATACCGAGTTGGCTAAACGTTGGACGAGGGAGGAGAAGATTGCATCGATCCCGGTTTCGGTTTTCTACCGCGAACCGCCGCGTCAGGAATTCCTGCGTTTCTGCTTTGCCAAGGACGACGCCACGCTGGCGCGTGCAGCGGAAATCCTGTGTCGGCTGTAGCGAAAATGCGAGTTGCGCTCGTTCAAGCCGCGCCAGCATGGCACGACCCGGCAGCCAACCGGGAACTCTTTGGACGAATGATCGATACCATCGATCGGGACGTCGATCTCGTGGTGCTTCCCGAGATGTTCAGCACCGGGTTCACCATGAGTTCGAGCGAAGTGGCTGAGACCATGGCCGGCGAAACCGTCGCTTGGATGCGTGGCCAAGCGAGCCAACGACGGCTCACTATCGTCGGTAGCGTCGTCATCGAGGACGGCTCGTATTTCAACCGACTGGTCTGGATGCCGCCGGACGGACGAGCGACGACGTACGACAAACGTCACTTGTTCCGCATGGCCGGCGAGCACGAACACTACGCTGCCGGGCCCAAGCGGGTCGTTGTGACGACCGGCTCGTGGCGTGTGTGCCTGAGCGTCTGCTACGACTTGCGGTTCCCGGTCTGGCTGCGTTGTCGAAACGACTACGACCTATTGCTCTGCGTGGCCAACTGGCCGGCGGCGCGTCAAACGGCTTGGAACATCCTGCTGCGCGCGCGCGCCGTCGAGAACCAATGCTACATGGCCGCTGTGAATCGAATCGGCACGGACGGCAACGGCATCGAGTATCGCGGCGGTAGCGCCGTCTACGACTGGAATGGCGTGGCCCTGGCGGAAGGAACCGACCACCCGGCCGTGCTCTATGCGTCACTCGATCTCGATGCCGTGGGAGCCTATCGGCAGCGCTTCCCCGCCTGGCGTGATGCCGACGAGTTCAGGGTTCTCTCGTGAGTGGGCAGAGCATCGCGCCACGCGTGACCAAGCGCATGGTCAGTGCGACGGGTCTCGCTTCGTCCATGCTGGTAGCGCTGATCTGCATCGGCTGCGGCTCGAAGACCGAGGTGGAGGACCACCCCGGCAAAGCCGTGTACCAACGGTACTGCTATGCCTGCCACCAGGCCGGGATCGCCGACGCGCCAAAGCTCGGCGACAAGGACGCCTGGGCAACCCGCCTCACCAAGTCTCGAGCCGAACTCCTGGACAACGTCATACGCGGCATGGCACCCGGGATGCCGCCACGGGCGGGCTGCGGCACCTGTACGGACGAGGAGCTCGAAGCCGCCGTCGACTTCATGGTGCTTCGCGTCCAATAGGCCGCCGACCGTCCAGCCGTGATGGCGCCGGCATGGCCGCCCAGACCGAGCGCCGACGGCGAGCGTAGCGGGTGTCCCGACCGCCGGGTCAGACCGGCAGGGGTTTCTCCAGGCACCGCAAGCCTCGGGCGTTCGTCCACGCCTTGATCTGCTCAGCCGAACCATAGGCTCTCTGCCGTTTGCTGAGCGCGAACACCCGTGCCCGCCAGTCCGTGATCGGATCGGATTGGGCGGTCTTCGTCTCCGGCGCCGTCAGCGCCGCGGCCATACCCTCCAGCAATCCCACGTAGTCGCCGAGAGTGATCTCCACGAACGACATACGCTGGCCGAGCCCTGAGGCGATGGGACGAAGATAGTCTGCTAGGCGCTCGGGGTTGTCTTCGCGCACCCGTTCCGCAATCGACACGTCCTCGTATTCCTCGATCGTTTTTGCCAGATTGGCGCGCACGGCGTTGAGGTCGACGTAGGCCGAGGCGGCGATGATCGCCTTCTCGTTCAAGAGCGCGCCGGAATAGAAACGCTGCTGGAAAAAGTGCCCTTCGCAGCCGTCCTCGAGATTCGCCCGCCTCGCAATCGGCTGCTTCAGGTGCTTCATGAACGACGACAGCGAACCCAACGTGCGGCGCGCTCTCTCGAGCCGAGCGGGATTGGACAACAGCAGCTCTCGGCGGTCCGCCTTGCGACGCTCCCAGATCAGGGCCGTCGCGATCCGGCCGCGGGCCCTCGATCTCGGCTTCGGTGGCGGGAACGCGTCAATCCAACGCCGGGCCACGTCTTCATCGGACCAAGTCTCGCACGCTTTCGGATCGAAGATGACGACCAGGTGGAAGTGGTTGCTCATAACCGCGTAGGTGAGCAGGTCGACCGCGAAACACTCCGCCAGGGACCGGGCCCGCTTCACCAGCCAACGCCGGCGATGCCCGTACTGTTTCCGCGTCGACTTATCCCAACCGCACAGGAACATGCCCCGCGTGCACTTCGATACGAGGTGATAAGCACACGCGTTCTCGGGGTCCACGAGCTTTTTTCGGGGTGTTGCCATGCCCGCCAGTGTCCCCGTTACAGGGCCCGGCGTCTGTGCGCCAAAGCCTCAAAACCCGTAGGACAAACGCACCAAAATGCGTGGGAACGCGACCGCACCACGCGTGAGAAATCACCGGATCGCAAGGTGTCAAAGCGATATCACCGTTGGGTCCAAAGTCGTGTGTGTCCAACCGACGCATGATGTCACGGCAACATCGCTCGCCGGTGCGTGTGTCCCATCGGGGATGTGTGTGCCCGACCGGCCACGTGATGTCACGGCAACATCGCTGAGTGTTGCGTGTGTCCCATCGGGGAATGAGGTC
>JAPPND010000206.1:24007-28582 GCA_028818795.1 Gammaproteobacteria bacterium
TGATGTCACGGCAACATCGCTGAGTGTTGCGTGTGTCCCATCGGGGAATGAGGTCAGGCCCAACGCGTTGCGATGGCGAGGACCGCTTGGGCGATGCGCTCGGTGTTGCTGACATCGATGGTGGTCGGCCAACGGTCGTCGGGGTGGTGGAACCAGCGATTGCTTCCGAGTAGGGAGACGTAGCGTTCGCCCAAGTCGTGGATGTTGCGCGCTTCGCCGCCGGGACGATCGCCGAGGGGTGTTCGCGTGGACACGGTCACGCCGTGCGTCGAAAGCGTGCGTTGCGCCATGTCCATGAGTTCGGCATCCGAGGCCTGCAGCCGGATGCGGGAGTCCACGGCGGCGAAATTGGCACCTAGGTGGATCCAGCAGTGGCTGGGCGGCGTGTCCTTGGGGGCCAGAAAGTGGTCGAGCCCGAGGTGGCCGAGTTCATGGCCGCTGGTGGCGATGAACACGACATCCCGCGTCGGCCGATTCGCCGCGAAGCGGCGCAGCAGGGCGAGCCACACCGCGATGCCGCCGCCGCGCTCGGCCGAGCAGACCCACCAGGCGCTCTTCGGGGTCACCACGGTCAATGGCGCCAGGGCAGGATCGAGCCCCGGCACCCGGCAATACACGTTCGAAGCCGTCGCGGATTCCAAGGTCACATGCGCCGTGACACGCCCCACGGCCCCTGCCGACGACACCTCGTGGAGCCACGCCTCGTGCTCGGTCGCCACCTGCAGGACGGGCGGCCCAAAGGGCTCGCTGAATTGATCCGCGTTCTGCAAGGCGAGGCCCGTCACCCGCTCATCCATCCTGGAGACCGCGACGATGGCCCGGTATTCATTGGATCGACGGGCTGCGGCGAGTGTGCGCGTAGCCCCGCCGGCGGCGTTGCCGAACGCACCGACCCCGATTCCGGCGTTGCTGCGGCTTTCGCCCAGCAACCCAAGGCCGCCGACGACGCCTTCGGGACCCGTCGTCCCGCCGTCGAACAGCGGCACGCCCTCGACCACGGTCGTATCGACTTCGAGCGCGCAATGCTCCAGCACCCGCCGCGACAGCGCGAAATCGTCCCGGCGCGGATCGAGGCCTGCGGACACCACACGCTCGGCCAGCCAATCCGATGTCCTTCGATCGCCCGCCGTTCCCGTTCGGTGGTCGTCGATGGCGTCCCAGCCCTTGATGTCAGCGGCGATGTTCCCGGCCAACTCGCTCATCGAGAGCCCCCCGTTTCGGCCCGACCCCGTGCCAGCGCCATCATCCAGCGTCACCTCGCAGCGCAATTCGTCGCGGTCGGTCCCCAAGGCATCGCTCGAGGTCCCAGAGCGTCCCGAGGTCGGCTTCCGCAGCGCATTCGCCCAGTACGATCATTGTCTTGAAATATTAGACACTGGCAACATGAACTTTTACTCTTTTGAGCAGTCGGGTTTGATATCGCAGCGACGGTGCAGACCCGTGCACGACTAGGAAGGGAATGACCATGAGCGAAAGCAAGTGCCCCGTAGCGGGCGGAACCCACTTGGCCGCATCCGACGGCCACATGACGAACCAGGACTGGTGGCCAAATCGGCTGAACCTCGACGTCCTGCACCAGCATTCGTCCTTGTCCGATCCGATGGGCGGGGACTTCAACTACGCCGAAGAATTCAAGACGCTCGACCTCGACGCCGTGAAGCAGGATCTCTTCGACCTGATGACCACCTCGCAAGACTGGTGGCCGGCGGACTACGGCCACTACGGGCCGCTGTTCATCCGCATGGCATGGCACAGCGCCGGTACCTACCGGATCGGCGACGGCCGCGGTGGCGGCGGTACCGGCAACCAGCGTTTCGCGCCGTTGAACAGTTGGCCCGACAACGCCAACCTCGACAAGGCGCGCGTGCTGCTGTGGCCGATCAAGCAGAAGTACGGCCGCAAGCTCTCCTGGGCGGACCTCATGATCTTCGCCGGCAACTGCGCGCTGGAGTCGATGGGCTTCGAGCCGTTCGGTTTCGGCGGCGGACGCCCGGACATCTGGGAGCCGGAGGACGACATCTACTGGGGCGCCGAGGACGAGTGGCTCGGCGACAAGCGCTACACTGGTGAACGGGACCTCGAGAATCCTCTCGGCGCTGTCCAGATGGGCCTGATCTACGTGAATCCCCAGGGACCGAACGCCAATCCCGATCCGGTCGCCTCGGGCCGCGACATCCGCGAGACCTTCGCGCGTATGGCGATGAACGACGAGGAGACCGTGGCGCTGGTTGCCGGCGGACACACCTTCGGCAAGTGCCACGGTGCCGGCGACGACGCGCTGGTGGGGGCGGAACCCGAGGGAGCCGACATCGCCATGCAGAGTCTCGGCTGGGCGAACGGCCACGGCACGGGCAAAGCCGGCGACACCATCACCAGCGGCATCGAAGGCGCGTGGACCACCAACCCGACGACCTGGGACAACGGCTACTTCGATGTCCTGTTCGGCTACGAGTGGGAGTGCGTGACGAGTCCCGCCGGGGCGTACCAATGGGTACCCAAGGACGGTGCCGGCTCGGACACCGTGCCGGACGCCCACGATCCGGACAAGCGACATGCGCCGATCATGACCACGGCGGACATGGCCATGCGCATGGACCCCATCTACGAACCGATCTCCAGGCGTTTTCACGAGAACCCGGACGAATTCGCGGACGCCTTCGCGCGGGCGTGGTTCAAGATGACCCACCGCGACATGGGTCCCCGGTCGCGCTACCTCGGCTCGATGGTCCCGGCGGAGGAACTGATCTGGCAGGATCCCGTTCCGGCCGTCGACCACGCCTTGATCGACGACGAGGACGCCGCGGCCCTGAAGGCCAAGATCCTCGCCGCGGGCCTCACGGTGTCCGAACTGGTCTCCACCGCTTGGGCTTCGGCGTCGACCTTCCGCGGGTCGGACCTGCGCGGCGGCGCCAACGGTGGACGTGTCCGTCTCTCACCTCAAAATGACTGGGAGGCGAACCAACCCGGTCAGTTGGCCAAGGTCCTCGGCGTGCTGGAGGGCATCCAGGCGGAGTTCAGCGGCTCGGCAGCGGATGGCAAACGCGTCTCGCTGGCCGACCTGATCGTTCTCGGCGGTTGCGCTGGCGTCGAGCAAGCGGCCCGCAACGCGGGCCACGACGTGGCGGTGCCGTTCTCGCCGGGCCGTACCGACGCATCCCAGGAGCACACCGACGTCAATTCGTTCGCGGTGCTCGAACCGGCTGCGGACGCATTCCGCAACTACTCGAAGCAGCAATGGGCGGTCCCTGCAGAGCATCTCATGGTGGACCGGGCGCAACTGCTGACCCTGACCGCTCCCGAGATGACGGCGCTCGTCGGCGGGATGCGCGTACTCGACACCAACGTGGGCCAATCGCAGCACGGCGTGTTCACGAAACGTCCGGGTGCGCTCACGAACGACTTCTTCGTGAACCTGCTCGACATGGGTACCACGTGGCAGGCGACGTCCGAATCGGAGGAGTTCGAAGGTCGCGACCGCGCGACCGGCGAACTGAAGTGGACGGGCACCCGCGTCGATCTGGTCTTCGGTTCGAACTCCCAGTTGCGGGCATTGGCGGAGGTATACGGCTGCGCGGACTCCGAAGCGCAGTTCGTGAACGACTTCGTCGCCGCCTGGGACAAGGTCATGAACCTCGATCGGTTCGATCTCGCCTGATCCCCTTGACTAGGGCGCGCGGCAGTCGCCCAACGACGGCCGCCGCGCGGAACCGCCGCCCGACGCGGGGCACCGTCGCCAAGTACCGCTTGGCGCTGCGGTCGTGCGCCAGCGGTGGAGTATGCTTCGGCGCCGATGGGTCGAACAGGGGCGTCCGATGGCGGTAGTGGAGTTCCTCGATCACGGGCGGTGGGCGGAGGTCGTCCTGAACCGGCCGGAGCGGCGCAACGCCATCGATGGTCCCTTGGGCGAAGGGCTCGCCGCGGCGATCGAGCGGGCCGATGCCGACGACGGCGTCCAGGCCATACTGCTCCGGGGTGCCGACGGCGCGTTCTGCTCCGGCCTCGACCTCAAGGCCTTCAATGCCGAGCCGCCCCCGGACTGGATGCCACGTTTCTCCGCCACATGGCGGGCCGCCCACAAGGCCATCTACGAGTGCGGTAAACCCATCGTCGCCGCCCTGGAGCGCTTCGCGATCAACGGCGGCGCTGCGCTGGCTCTGGCGGCAGACCTCCTGGTGGCCGGCGAAACCGCTTTCCTGCAGGTCGGCGAGGTCAAGCAGGGCATGGGGGCACCGTACAACATGGCATGGCTTCGACTGCGGCACAGTGAAAACACCGCCGCACAGTTGACGATAACCGGGCGCCGATTTCCCGGGTCCGAGCTCGCCGGCATGGGCATCGCCTACGCTGCTGTTGCCGATGACGAGGTCGTCGCCGCCGCACGCCAATTGGTTGAGGAACTGGCCGCCTACCCCGACGGCGCGCTGGCGCGGATCAAGACGCTGCTACGCGCCTACAACAGCATCCCTGCAGACGACTGGTTCGACCGGGCCACACGCCACGCGGGTTCCCGGGTCAGACCACGGGCCGTCGGTTCGTAGGGGACGCCAAGCCCCACCGGGAAGGTCCCCACCCGGA
>JAPPND010000206.1:28682-30105 GCA_028818795.1 Gammaproteobacteria bacterium
AATCGGACACGCGGCTGCGACCCGGCTACACGGCGCACAGGTCTCCGGGTCACGCCGCGGGCCGTGGTCCGGTTCTCCCGTCGCGCCTCGGCGCGGGCCGCAAGGTATAGTGCCGCCATGACCGACCTTGCGCCGGCCGCGCCGAACGAGCGTATCGAGGCCATCGACACCATCCGAGGCCTCGCGCTTCTCGGCATCCTGATCATCAACATCCTGGCTTTCGGCCTGCCGTTCCGGGCGGTGTTCGATCCCACCGTCGACGGTTCGACCACCGGCATCGACTTCGCCGCCTACTTCGCCATGGGGTTCGTCTTCGAGGGCGCGATGCGCGGGCTGTTCTCCATGCTGTTCGGGGCCGGCATCGCCATGCTGGCGGCAAGCGGCAAGGGCGCGGCGGTCCACTACCGCCGCCAGTTGCTGCTACTCGGGATCGGCCTGATCGACGCCTTCGTCCTGCTGTGGACCGGCGACATCCTCGTGCCCTACGCGCTGGCCGGGATGGTCCTCTACTTCGCACGCAACTGGCGGCCGCGCGGCCTGTTCATCGCCGCCGGCTTTGTCTTCGCCTACCTGGTGATCGTATACAGCGCATTCTTTGGGATTCTGACGGTCCTGCCCGAGCAGGCCGAAGCCGTGCAGGTCCGGTTGGACGCCGGCGAGTCGGTATCGGCCGACGAGCGGGCAATGCTCGACGGATGGCGGGAACTGGAGGTCAACATCGAACCGACCCCGCGCCTGCTCGAGCGGGAGAGGCTCAAGTTCCAGGGAACCTATTGGCAGTCCGTGCAGGCCAACGCGGAGGAAGTCATCGGACTCTATGCATTCGCGCTGCCCTATTTCATCATTTGGGACGCCATCGCGTGCATGCTCCTCGGCATGGCCCTCTACAAGGTCGGCTTCCTGACCGGACAACGAAGCCAGCGCTTCTATCTTGCGACCGCCATCCTCGGCTTCGGCGTTGGCCTTGCCGTCAACGGCTTCGAAATGGCCATGAAGATCGCCACCGACTACGCCGACGAGTGGGTGTCCGGCGCGTCCGTTCCCACCAACGACCTCGGGCGGGTGTGCATGGCGTTGGGATTCGTGTCGGCGGTCATGATCGCCACCGCGCGCGGCTACCTCGCGAAACTGCGGCGCGGGCTCGCGGCCGTGGGACGCATGGCGCTCTCAAACTACATACTGCAGAGCATCTTCGGGATCGTGATCTTCCACGACATGGGCTTCGGTCTTTGGAACGACCTCGACCGCCACCAACTCTACTACGTGGTGTTCGGGCAGTGGGCGGTGATGATCGCGTTCAGCGTGTGGTGGCTCAATCGCTACCGGTTCGGGCCGTTGGAATGGGTGTGGCGGACACTCACCTATGGGCGCTGGCAACCGATGGCTCTTGTCGGCAGCACGGGACGGGACAAGCCCGTCCCCT
>JAPPND010000223.1 GCA_028818795.1 Gammaproteobacteria bacterium
GTCGGCTCGTCGTCCGGGTATTGTAGCCGTTCCGACGGACCCCGGTCGCCGCCCCAGCCGCCTTCGCCGCGGCAGAAAAGCATCGAACGGGTCTTGAGCAGCGGCTTGCCTGTCGCCTTGTTCACGGACTCGGACTCGAACTCGAGCACGGCCGCGCTGCCCTTGTCCCAGATGCCGGCGATCCGCCCGCGGCTTTCGACCTCGCCGTCCGGCGGGATCTCGTCCAAGAGTTCGATGCCTTGTTCGCCGTGAACCATCAGCGCCGGGTTGAAGCTCCCCACCTTGTGCATCGGCGATCCGCCGCCCCCGATGATGACCGCGAAGGTCGGGAATACGCGCTGCGCGACGCCGTGGGTGTTCTCTGTGGTGAACGGCAGTTCGTCTGTCCCGCCACCGATGCCGACGGCGTACAGCAGGGCGTCCTTCGAGGTCCAGGATCGGGACACCGGGCCGCCGGTCTCGCCGACGGCTTCTGGGTTGATGGGCATGTCTCACTCGCGACGATGGAACAAGCCGCCAATTGAACCACGAAACTGCCGTTCGTAAGGTCTTGGCTCCGAAATGGCCCTCCTCCGATGATCTCGGAGGGTCGGTTTGAGACTCATTTCCAGTTGGACAGGGCTTCGTTTGGTGCGTGGCGGCGACATCGTGATACCGTTGCTCCCGAGACGAGACGGTATCTGACGATGGGCATGATCTACGCCGAAGTGACCCTCTCCAACCCGCGTCACCGCAACGATGCGCTGGCACCCATGGTAGTGCGTGCGTTGGTCGACACCGGCGCCGTCAACCTGTGCATACCGGCGCATATCGCCCTCCAGCTGGAGCTTGAGGAATCGGAACGCCGCGAGGTGACGACCGCCGATGGCAAGGTCACGCTGGTGCCGTACGTGGGCCCGGTTCAAGTGCGATTCGAGAACCGCTCGTGTTTCGTCGGCGCGTTCGTGCTGGGTGACAGCGTGCTTCTGGGCTCGATTCCGTTGGAGGACATGGACTTGGTCCTGAATCCGCGCCTCGAGCAAGTGACGGTGAATCCGCAAAGCCCAACATCCCCTCGGCGCTGGTCATGCGCACGATCATGGGGTCCGGCGCGTGTCGGCGGCGCCGCAGTGCGCCACGCGGCTGATCGGGAGAACGGGGAACGGGCTAAGGGGGATCGGAACGGAAGAAGCTGGTACTGGACCGCGGCTCGACGGACCAATGCCGCCAGTTCAACAGGATCCGGCGGCGAGGGCCGTGCCAGCTCCTCGCGCTTCACGACAAACAAACGTTTGTCGGGAGCGGCGCATTGAAGGGGCGAAATCCCGCCGCGGTGGTCGTCGGGCGGTTCACGCGACGTCGGGCCAGGCCGGCGATGGTCTGGAACAGCCGAGTGCGTTCCGCATTGGGCGCACGGGCCGCCTGCAGGTCGCTGACCGCGCGGGCCTGCGCGTCGAGTTCCGCGAACGAGACGCCGGGCTTGAGGCAGGCGTCGGCGCCGGGGAGCGAGCGCAGCTTGTCGAAGGGCGCCTGCACGTCGGTCGCCCAGTAGACGCGGCGGATACGGCCGTTGGCGCCCTCGCGGTCGGTGGCGAACAGGCAGAGCCGGTGGTGGTTGAGGTAGGGCGACAGGCGCTCCCGGGCGAACGCGTCGACCAGCGGTGCGAAGCGCTGCGGGATGTGGTCGTGGCCGAGGAAGCGTTGCACGACGTTGGCGTTCTTGCCCTCGACCAGCGCGTTCTCGGTGGAGCGCCGCGGCCGCGACTTGGTGAAGTCGCGGACGTGCAGCTTGTTGAGCAGCACGGCCACGGTGCGGTTGACGTACTCCGGGCGATTCTCATGGCGGACCGTACCCGATCGATCCCCGACATCTGCCGCGAACTCGACGACATGCCGAGCAGCACGCTTTATCACTACCTCCACGCCGACGGCACGCTCAAGGATCCCGGCCTGCCGCCTCCTCGGCAACAGCGATTCCCCGCCACCCCGAGCGGTCGACCTGCAGTGACCCACCTCCGAGGCGGCGACCCACCCCGTCGACGCTGATCTGTGGCGAATCGAACCCGGGGCCCCGCGAACTAGGAACTTGCGAGCGCCGGAGCTGCGTTCGATATCGCAGAAGCCACGGGACTGCCGCGGTGATGGACTGCCTAAAGCGACGTGCATGTCGCTCTTTTTGCGTCGTACATGTCGTTCACCGGCCCCCTGAAAAACGCCTTGCCGGGGGTACCATTCGACGCTTCGACCTCAGTGGACTCGTGGCGCGTCTACGTGAGTTCGCCGAAGAACACCGGGAGGCCCGCCGGATACTCGATACGTACTACCGCCAAGACGATCCGGAGCGGCCTGAAATCGACCTTCCTTCCCCCAGCGCCGAACACACCGCCGGTATCCCGCGCGACGTGCCTTTTTGACACGGGGGACTTCGCGAACGATTCAAAGGGCTTAAAAACGTGGGACCGCGTAGCTCAATTGGAGAGAGCACTTGGGTTCGAGTGACTGGTAGTTTTTGCCGTACTTTGATCAGGTACCAAGCAACTCTACCACGTCACGCCCGGGAGATGCCGGTTCGAGTCCGGCCATGCGGTTTGCTCCACGGCCCACCTTCGCCTCTAGACGCGCCCAGTACCACCACCATGTCGACGAACGGGAAACCGCTCGCCGCTGGGCAGGCCGCAGGCGCAGCGTGCGGGCGGTCGATGGCGGTGGAAGTGGAACCGATTGACTTCAAGCGTCGCTGGGTGTTCTGCTCCTGCGGCACAGCCGAGAGCGTATCCCGTCCCGCCACGCGTCAAGGCCGGGCCGCTGGCGCGGTCGCTTACGCGAGCCTTGACCCGCGCCGGCCCCCGGGGAGAACGGACCGCGCTAGCATGCCTGTCCTACTGTCGCGATGGAGGAACTGGTGGCATTCGGCGACGAAGAGATCGTCCTCGGCAACGGCATTGTCGGAGAACGCGTGGATGTGCCGACCGCGAACCCGACGGGCTTTTACCAGGCGATAAGCCAATCGGAGCAAATGGAAGGCGCCACGATCCGGGGCTGCGTGTTCGCGCCGCGCGGCGAGGGACCTTGGCCCGTGGTGATCGTCATCCCGGGCAGCTTGGGCGTGGCGCCTTCGCATGTCTTCAAGGCCGAACTCCTGACCGACGCGGGCATCGCCGCCTGCGTCATCGACCCGTTCGGCGGCCGGGGTGTGACGTCCACCGTGGCCAACCAGGCTCAGTACTCCTTCGCGGCCAGTGCTTGGGATGTATTGGCGACCGCCACGCTGCTCCATGATCGGGAAGACATCGATCCAATACGGATCGGCGCCCAGGGACATAGCCGGGGCGGCTCGGCCGTGTTGTCGGCCGCCTGCATGGCGCGGCTGATCGACACGGGCGGAGTGTCACTACACGCGGTGTACGCCGCCTACCCGTGGTGCGGGCAACAGTTCGAACGGCCGGACGTGGGGGAGACCATCGTCCGCGCGGTCATCGGCGACCGCGACGAGTGGTGCCTGCCCCAGCAGGTCCAGGCGCACATGCATGCGATGAGATTGACCGGATGCGACGCCAGCTTCCGGTTGTTCCCGGGCGCCCACCACAGCTTCGACCGCGATACGCCTATTGAGCTTATCGAGGACGGTGTTGTGGCGCCGGGGGCGCCGACCATCTACATGAGGAGCGACGGTGCGGCCGTCCATCCGGCAACGGGCGTCGCCGATCCGGACCTGAGTGAACGGGAAGCCATGATCTACGCCCTGAAGGCCGGATACGCACGACGAGGTGTGCGCATTGGTACCGAGGAGGACTTCGCGCAGCAGTTCCACGACGACATGATGGCGTTCTGGCGTCGGGTGAGTTAGCGGCCATTAGCGGGCAATCTAGGCATCTGTCGAGTAACCTATCTTGCCGAAAGCCAAAGGAAGGGAAGGTGATGGCGACCGCGACAATGCAGGAAATCATCGAAGCGGCATTAGCGAAAGCGGCCGAGATGAATTCGCAGGAGACGGACGGCGAGTGGCTTGAAGTCGTCACCGTGGAGTCCGCTCCCTACATCAAGGAATGGGACGTCGCCGAGTGCTGGCATTGGGACGAATGGCCCGATAGGGAGACGCGCTTCCCGAACACCACCAGACTAGATGTGGGGATTGATGCCGTAGCCAGGCGCCGCAGCGACCGGAAACACATCGCCATCCAGTGCAAGTCGCGCCAGCTCGACGACGAGGGACGCGGCGAGTCGATCAAAAGCAACGAGGTGGCTAAGTTCGCGGCCGCGTCCGTTTCAGACTTCTGGGCCGAACGCTGGATTGTCACCAATGGCGCCAACCCGCTTGCCAGCGGCGCGGCCCAGTCGGCGTCGATGCACACGGAGCCCCTCAAGCTGGTCAACATCACCAGCGACCTTCAGCAGCAGCGGCAGGCGAACGCCGCAGCCGAGGCATCCGAACAGGGGCTGCCGGACGCTGACGGGAATGAAAGCCTGCAAAGCAAGTCCAGCATGCAGGAGGAAGCCGTCGCAAGAAGCGTGCGCATCCTCCGGGAACAGGAAGGCTCGCAATGCGGTGGTCTGCCGCTGGGCGAGGCCCGCGGCAGAATCATCCTGCCCTGCGGCACGGGCAAGACGCGCATATCGCTGCGCATCATCGAGGAGCTCACGCCAGCGGGTGGGCTGTCCATCGTGCTCTGTCCGTCGATCGCGCTCGTCGGCCAGATCCGGCGCGAATACCTGCAACACGCCAGCGTCCCGCTGGATGTGCTGGCGGTCTGCTCGGACGCCACGGCGGGCTACGATCCCAAAAAGGAGGGCAGCCGCAACGCCACGCTGGACCCGACCGTTGACAACAGCAATGTCAGCGCCTCCGAAGTCAAGGGCAAGGTGACCACGGACCCCGGCGAAATAGCGGACTGGATGCGCCGGGACGGGATCGGCGACGGCATCAAGGTTCTAATCGGCACCTACCAAAGCAGCGCCAAGGTGTCGGAGGCCCTGCTGGAGGCTGACGTCAGAGGTCAGGTGATGATCGCGGACGAAGCCCACAGGACCGCGGGACTGAAGCGCAGGAACTCGAAGACCGCCGCAGCCAGCCAGGAGGAAAAGAAGCTGCGCGACTTCACCGTCTGCCATGACAACGTCAGGTTCCCCGTCACCTACCGCGTCTATCAGACCGCCACGCCGCGCATCTACGACGGCAAGCGGCCCACCGGCAACCCGAACTGGATCGTGCGCTCGATGGACGACGAGACCACCTTCGGCGTGGAGCTGTACCGCAAGAGCTATATCGAGGCCGTCCGCAACCGCTGGCTGTCCGACTACCGCATCATCGCCATGGGCATCAACGACCCGGAGGCCTTCAGGACGGCCAACGAGCTGGCCAAGGCCACCAAAAGCACAGGGCGCGGCCAGCTGACCACCACGGACTACCTCAGGGGCCTGGCCTTCGCGCTGACCATGGGCGGCGGCACCCAAGGCGACAAGGTGGACGTCAAGTCGTGCATCGCCTTCATGAACACGGTGGACAAGTCCAGGAACATGGCGGCGGACTTGCAGACCGGCAAGGTCAAGCAATGGGTCTCGCGCTGGCTCGGCGAGAACGCGAACGGCAGGGCCGTGGCGGACTACAGCCTGGAGCACCTGGACGCTTCGAGCAACGCCGCGGCCCGCGAAACCGCAAAGGGGCGGCTGGCCGCGGCTGATTCGACGCATCCGCACGGGATCCTCAACGTGGGCATCTTCGGCGAGGGCACCGATTCGCCGTCCTTGAGCGCGGTGGCTTTCCTGGAGGCCCGCAAGAGCCCGATAGACGTGGTACAGGCCGTCGGTCGCGCCATGCGCACCGCCCCCGGCAAGGAACTCGGCTACATCGTCTGCCCCATTCTGGTTCCGCCCAGCGCCGACCCGGAGAAGTGGCTGAGCACCAGCGCCCCCGAGGAGGGATGGCAGGAATTGGGGCAGATTCTGCTCGCGCTGCGCGCCCACGACCAGCGCATCGAGGAGAATCTTGAGGAGCTTCTGCAGCTGTACATTCCCAAACCGCCTCCGGTGGAGCGCACCCTGGTGGCGGTCGCCAAGGAAGGCGGGCGTATCGGGTACGGCGAGTTCGAGGGTCCGCCCGGCGGCGCGCAGGCAGCCGTGGAGCAGGTATTGGGGGGCAAATCCCGCGCCGAGGCTGGCATAAGGCGCCTTGACGAGCAGTCCGCCCACGGCGGCGCGACGGGCGGCGAGGTGGAGGTGCGCCAGCCAGACGATGACTGGGAACGCCCCGCCATTGGCGATGCCGTGGAGATGACCCAAGTCCTCACGGCGAGAAGGAACGATGACGGAACGGTTGAACTGCGCACGGACACAGTAGCCCGGGACAAGCCGCAAGCGGGCGCGTCGCGGGGCATTGTCAACATCCGGCAAACCAAGGCCAAAGCCCGCAATATGATCAACACTGGCGAGGGCGGCATTCGTGTACAGCCGGGCGGTCAGCGTAAGCCCCGAAAATCCCCCAGGGAGCGCGCCGAGGAACAGGGCCAACTGATGCTGAAGCTGAGCGGGCTCGAAGACCATGGCAGTGCCATTCGAATGAACCTGCTGTCGAGGTCGGGCCTCAGCGACAACCGAGTGGTGCGCGATCTGAACATCCTGGAATCGAGCGTGTCTGAGGCGGCTCATCATATGCGGGCGGATGGATTGCAGCCCGCGCTGAACAAGCACTTCCAACTCGACCGTCTAAAGGAAACCGACAAGAAGCAAGCCGACGGCTGCACCGTCGCCGCGCTGCTGATGATGAACGCCGCCATGTTGCACCAGCGCATCAGCAACGGCGGCTGGCTGTCGGGCATCAGCGACCTCTCGCTCATCAAGAACGAAACAGACGTCGTGCGGACGATCAGCCGCGAATGGGAGCGCATCATGCGGCACGACTTCCGCCCGGTGCTCGAACCGGCCCTGGAGGCCATCTACTCGGTCGAGACCACGGGCAAGGTCGCCGGCCTGGAGCGCGCCCTGCATCATCTCGCCGCCGAGGCCGAGCGCATCGCCGAGACCTACGCGGACATGGGCGCCGACCACGCCGGGCCGCTGTTCAACCGCGTCATGGGCAACCAGGCCTCCGACGGCGCCTTCTTCACGCGGCCCGTCGCCGCCTCCCTCGCGGCGCGCCTGACGCTGGACGCCTGCGGCGGCCAGAACTGGTCCGACCCGGAAGTCTGGCGCCAGCACAAGACCGTGGATCTGGCTTGCGGCAGCGGCACGTTGCTTGCCGCCATGTTGACCGACATGAAGCGCCGGGCGCTTGATAGAGGCGTAAACGCGGAGAAACTGAACCAGCTGCAGAGACTGGCGGTCGAGGACATCCTCAAGGGCCTGGACATCAACCCCGTTTCGCTGCAACTCGCCGCGTCCCAACTGACGGCGGGCAACCACCGGGTCAGCTACCGGAGAATGGGCCTGCATCTGATGCCCTACGGGCCAGACAAGCATGCCCCGGATCGGGTACACGCCGGTACGCTTGAGCTAATGGGCCAGCGGGCCGTCGTTGAAAGACCGGACGAACTGGATTTGGATGATGGCGCTATAGATTCCCAAGCGACTTGGGAGGCCACAGACGAAACCGAACTGGAAGACGCAGTGGATGCGGTGAAGAACGCTCGAATCGTCATCATGAACCCGCCGTTCACCAACCGCGCCAACATGGGCGAGAAGTTCGCAAAGGAAACGCAGAAGGCGCTGCGCGCCCGAGCCGACTTGCTGGAGCGAAAGCTCACCCAGGCCGATCCCGCCCTGCTGGAATTTACCGACAAGAATTCCATCCGACCGCTCTTCGCCGGTCTCGCCGACCACTGCGTGGAGCGGTCCGACGGCGTCCTGGCGATGATCAACCCGACCATTGCGCTGACCGCGCCCTCCGGTCAGCGTGAGCGGCTGGTGCTGGCGCGACGCTTCCACATCCACACCGTGTTGACCTCGCACCAGCCCCGCAACATCAATCTCAGCCAGCACACGAACATCAACGAGAGCATCGTAGTGATGCGGCGCCATGACGGCGACAAGCCGCCGACCCGCTTCATCAATCTTGACCGGCTGCCAGCGGACGACGATGAGGCCGCCGACTTCCACCACTGCCTGCTGGACTGTGAGCAAGGATTGATCGCGAACGGCTGGGGCGAGGTTTCCCATTGGCCTGCGGAGCGCATCGAGGCTGGCGACTGGACGCCGAGTGTATTTCGCTCACCGGACTTGGCCGAGGCCGCATACGGATACGCCAATCACGAGTCGCTTCTGCGAATGGAGGACCAGGAAGTGGTGCCTTCCGCCGTGCTGGATGGCGGAGCGCAATTGCGCGAGTTTGGGCAGGCCGATGCCGATGCGCCGGGAGGTTTCCCGGTCCTGTATTCCAAGAGCGCCGAGGTCCAGCAAACCATTCGCGGTGTACCCGATCAGCATAGGGCACCAACAACACCTGTTCCGCGCAATGAGTGGGTCGAAGTGCCCGGAATGGATGGCCGTCAGCATCCTCTCACTGCTCGACGCATCCTCCCCCAAGCCTCCCACCTGCTGGTGACTAGCGGCCAGCGTACCGGCACCGGCCGTTTGACGGCGGTGGCGCAGCAAGAGCTCTGCGTGGGCGTGGGCTGGCTGCCCGTGCCGGGCGTGACACCGCAACAAGCAAAGGCATCAGCCGTCTTCCTGAACTCGACCGCAGGACGGCTGCAACTGTTGCGCAATCCCGGAAGGACGTTGGAGTTTCCCCAATACAGACCGGCGGGCCTGAAAACCATCCGCCTGCCCAATCTCTCCAACAGCGGCCTCGTGGACAAACTGGCGCAATGTTGGGAAGCCACGGTCGAGACCGTTGTCCCCCAGTTCCGCGACGGCGAAAGCGAAGTGCGCCGCCTGTGGGACCAAGCCGTGGCCGATGCCATGGGCTGGGACGCCGCCGAGCTCAAGCGGCTGCGCCTGCTGCTGCACCGGGAACCCCATGTGCGCGGCCTGGGCTACGGCCAGTACGCCGACGAAGTGGAAGTCGAACCCGCCCTTCGTCAGCGCTTCACGGAACTCGCCGACCGATGGAAGCGGGAGACGGTCCTTATGTCCAACTCGGACGGTGCGGCCGCACATCCGGACCACATGGAAGTCATCAGCATGGGCGAACCGGTAGTGCCGTTGATATTGGAAAGGATGCGGGCAGAGGGGGGGCACTGGTTTTTCGCGTTGCGCGCCATTACGGGAGCCAATCCCGTGAATCCAGCCGACAGGGGCAAGATCGCAGTAATGCAGGAGTCCTGGCTGGAATGGGGCGAAGCCAGTGGATACATCTGAATGGAAGCAAGTGCTTGAAGCAGAATTCCCAAGGCTGTCAAGTGAAGGATTCGAGACAGTAGGACAAGAATCAGAGCGTTATAACTGCATCGCATACGCTGCCGGGAACACCACCGAGTGGTGGTGGCCAGATGGAGTCAACCACTGGCCTTCGTGGGCAACAGTCGACGACAAGATGGAAAGCCTCAAGGAAGTGTTTGCCGGACTGGATTATGAACAATGCGGCGACAGCGGCCTTGAGGCTGGCTACGAAAAGGTGGCGCTGTACGAAATGCACGGTGGATTCAAACATGCGGCATTGCAGACACCCGACGGACGCTGGCGCAGCAAAATGGGGCGGGGGCCGCTAATTGAACACCTCAGCCCGGAGTCGCTCGCCGGTGGATCGTACGGAAACCCGACAATCCGCATGCGAAGGCAAGTCCCCGAAGACTCGCCGGGCTAGAGTAGGCGCGCTTCGCGGAAACTGAACACAGCGTCGCGTGCGACGATCAGATGGTCGAGGACGCGAATGCTGACCGTCTCGGCGGCCAGAACGATGGCGCGGGTGACCAGCTTGTCCTGTTCGCTCGGCTCCACCGTGCCGTTCGGATGGTTGTGCGCCAGCACGACGGCCGCGGCCCCACGGCGCAGCGCGGTCTCGACAACCCGCCGCGGATACACCGCTGCCCGGTCGATGGTGCCTTCCTGCAGTCGCTCGACGCCGTGCGGGAGCAGCCGATAGCCGGAGTCCAGATAAGCCACTTCGAACACCTCGTTCTGGTGGGCGCCGATGCGCATGCGCCAGAACTCGCTCAGCCTCTCCCGATCCTGCCGCACCTCCATGCCCTCGCTGGCCTGCCGCAGATAGAGCGCGGCGGCCTCGCGAATGATCCGCAAGCCGACCGCTGCGACCTCGCCCAGCCCCCTCACGGTGCGCACCTCGTCCATCGGCGCGTCCAGGATTCCTCGCAGGCTGCCGAATCGCTGCAGCAGCGCCTTGGCGGGCTGCTTCACATCGGCCCTGGGAATCGTCAAGGTGAGCAGGAGCTCGACAACCTCATGGTCCGCGAACCCATCAAATCCCCCTTGCAGGAAGCGCTGGCGTAGGCGGCGACGGTGGCCGTGGTAGTGCGGCTGGGTCATTGCATGTCCTGATTGGGCTACCGGCTCACAGTCAAGACACCGCTTGACGATGCCGATGATCGAGCGGGCGGCGGCATGGTAACTCGCTCGACACGACTACGCCTTCCAGAGTGATGCGCAATAAGGAATTATAGCCCTGACTACAAACGGCTCGGTCAGACCTGCGTCGGGTGAGCGCCGCTGTAGGGAATCCCCTGGGGCGGTAGAATCGCCCGTTCGGCTAGTACGGAGGGATAGGGGTGAACCGAACCTTGAGGGGCGCCACCGCGATTGTCGGCGTTGGCGAGACTACCTACTACAAGCGCGGCCAGTCGCCGGATGCCGAATTCAAACTGGCGCTGAAGGCGATCCTCGCCGCCTGCGAGGACGCGGGAATCTCGCCGAAGGAGGTGGACGGCTTCGCGTCGTTTTCCAACGACCGCAGCGATCCGTCGCGGCTCGCCAACGCGCTCGGTATCCACGACCTGCGCTTTTCCAATATGCAGTGGGGCGGCGGTGGCGGCGGCGGGTCCGCAGCGGTTGCCCACGCGGCCGCCGCCGTGGCCACGGGTCTGGCGGAGTGCGTGGTGGTGTTCCGCGCCTTGGCCCAGGGCCAGTTCGGACGTTTCGGCCAGGGGCCGCGCAGCAACGTTGTCTCGGGTGGGGGCGCATTCACCGTTCCCTACGGCCTGATGTCGCCCGCCCAGAGCTTCGCGATGAAGGTGCAGCGCTTCATGCACGACCACGGCGTCGAACAGTCGGCCCTTAGGGCCATATCGCTGGCGTCCTATCACCACGCCCAGGCCAATCCCCGGGCGGTGATGTACGGGCGGCCCCTCGACGAGGCGAAATACGACGCATCGCGCTGGATCGTCGAGCCGTTCCACCTGTTCGACTGCTGCCAGGAGAACGACGGTGCCGCGGCCATGATCGTCGTTCCCGCGGAGCGGGCGAAGGATTTCGACCATCCGCCGGTCTACACACTGAGCGCGGTCACCGGTTCCCATTACCGGGCTGGTGCATCGGTCCACAACACGCCCGACTACGCCACCTCGAACTTCAAGACCTGCGTGCCGCGCCTGTACGACATGGCCGGGTGCGGTCCCGACGACGTGGACGTCCTGCAGTGCTACGAGAACTTCACCGGCGGCGTGCTGATGAGCATCGTCGAGCACGGCTTCTGCGAGCCAGACGAATGCAACGAGTTTCTGACCACGGAGAACCTCCTCGCCCCGGACGGCAAGCTGCCCACCAATACCAGCGGCGGCAACCTCGCGGAGTGCTATATGCACGGGCTCGAACTCAATATCGAGGCGGTGCGGCAGATCCGCCGCACCTCGCCGAACCAGGTCGAGGACGTCGACGTCTCGATGGTGGTGTCGGGACCGATGGTGACGCCGGTGAGTTCGTCGGTCTACGGCTCGGCGGCGACGGTATGACCGCCTACCTGAACCCGGGACTGCCGAAACCGGCGCCCGCACCGGACGGGCTGGATGCGCCGTACTGGGAAGCCGTGGCCGAGGAACGCCTGGTGATGCAGCGCTGCCGGTCATGCGGCGCCTGGCAGTGGGGCCCCGAATGGATCTGCCACAACTGCCACTCCGACGACCTGGCCTTCGAGGAGATCCCCTTGACGGGTCGCGTCTACAGCTACGAGCGGGTCTGGCACCCCGTGCACCCCGCATTGAACGAGCAGGGTCCGTACATCGTCGTGCTGGTCGAGTTCCCAGACCACGACGGCGCGCGCATGGTGGGCAATCTGGTGGGCGACCCCCGGCAGGACGTACGGATCGGTGCCGCCGTGCAGGCTGTCTTTGAGCATCATCGCGACGACGATCCGCCCCATACGCTGGTGCAGTGGCAAGTCGTGGATTCGTAGCGGCGGAGCTTCGTTTAGATAGTATCCCGCCATGAACAGGATCAATGTCTCCGAAGCGAGAGCCCGGCTATCCCACTATCTGGCACGGGTCGAAGGTGGCGAGACCTTCGTAATCTGCCGCCGCGACGTGCCGATCGCCGAGATTCGCCCCTTGCCCAAACGCCCCCGTGAACTGCGACCGATTGGCATCGACCGGGGCATGCGCCTGCCAGCTAGCTTTTTCGAGCCCCTGCCGGGTGACGACAAGGAGATTCCATGAGTTTCGACGCCGTGCTTATCGCCAACCGGGGTGAAATCGCCATTCGCATCGCGCGGGCGGCCTCCGAGCTTGGCTTGCGTACGGTGGCCGTGCACTCCGAGGACGATGCAGCCAGCCTGCACGTTCGGGCGGCGGACGAAGCCCTCGCACTCGACGGCATCGGCGCTGCCGCGTACCTGGATGAAGACGCGATTGTTCGAGCGGCCCAGGACGCAGGTTGCGGCGCGATCCATCCCGGCTACGGATTCCTGGCGGAACGGGGAAGTTTCGCCCGGCGCTGCGCGGATGCTGGCATTGTTTTCGTGGGCCCGAAGACCGAACACCTCGAGTTGTTCGGCGACAAGGGCCGGGCCCGGGCTGCGGCGGCGGCTTCCGACGTACCGGTGCTCGAGGGGCTGGACTGCGCTGTTTCGCTCGACGGGGCGAGGGCGTTCCTGGAATCGCTCGACGGCCGCGCCATGATCATCAAGGCCGTAGCAGGCGGCGGCGGGCGTGGCAGCCGGGTCGTTGAAGACGGGGCCGAGTTGGAAGCCACCTACCAACGCTGCCAATCGGAAGCGCGGGCGGCCTTCGGCGTCGCGGATGTATACGTCGAGGAGTTCATGGACCGGGCAAGGCACGTCGAGGTACAGATCCTCGGCGACCTTGAGGGCAACGTGGCCCACCTCGGCGAACGAGAGTGCAGCGTCCAGCGCCGCTATCAGAAGGTCATCGAAATCGCGCCCGCGCCGTTCCTGGACGACGCGTTGCGGGGCGCGGTCATCGGTGCGGCGGTGCGGTTCGCGGCGAACGAACGCTATGCAAACCTTGGCACCTTCGAATTCCTGGTGGATGTCTCCGGCAACGGCGAGGAGCGGCCTTTCGTATTCATCGAAACCAACGCCCGCCTTCAGGTCGAACACACCGTCACCGAGGAAGTCACCGGCGTGGACATCGTCCAGGCCCAGATCCGTCTTGCTCAGGGTGCCTCGCTCGCCGACCTCGGGCTCGATGGTCCGGAGGCGGCCATGCCCCGGGGCCACGCCATCCAAACGCGTGTCAACATGGAGACCTTCGGCGAGGACGGCACCGTACGGCCGGCAAGCGGGACTCTCACCGCCTACGAAACGCCGACGGGCCCGGGCGTGCGCACGGACGGGTTCGGATACGCCGGCTACCGCACCAGTACGGCGTTCGACTCACTGCTGGCAAAGGTCGTCGGCCATTCGCCGGCGAAGGACTTCTCGGGTGCCGTCGCCCGGACGGCCCGGGCGCTGTCCGAGTTTCGTCTCGAGGGCGTCGGCACCAACATCTCCTTCCTGCAGAACGTCCTGGCCCACGACGACTTCGCCGCAGGACGTGTGCACACGCGCTGGGTGGACGAACACATGGCCGAGCTTGCCGTGCCGTCGACGAATGCCCCGCAACGGTTCGCCGCGGCTGACGCTGCGACGGCGCCAACGGATGGCTTCGCCGGTGCCCGTGTGGACACCAGCGATCCGCTGGCGTTGTTCGATCACGATGCCAAGGTCAAGGCGGAGCAGGCCTCGTCGGCAACGGAGCAGATCGACGAACCAGCGATTGCGGGCCCCGAGGGATCAACGGGGTTGAGTTCGCCCATACAGGGCACCATCGTGTCGCTGGATGTGGCGGTGGACGACGAGGTTCGCCAGGGCCAGCCCGTCGCGGTGGTCGAGGCCATGAAGATGGAGCACGTCATCGCCGCGGATCGTGACGGCATCGTCCGGCAGGTCACGATGGCGGAAGGCGACGTGGTCCGCGAGGGGTATCCGATCGTCTTCGTCGAGGAAGCCGAAGTCGGTGGCGATGCGGCGGCAACGTTCGAGGAACTCGATCCGGACTACATCCGCCCGGATCTCGAACTCACCTACGAGCGCCACGCCTACATCCTTGACGAGAACCGGCCGGAAGCCGCCGCCAAGCGCTACGGCCGCGGCTACCGCATGCCCCGGGAGAACATCGACCAGCTGGTCGACCCGGGTTCCTTCAAGGAGTACTGGCCGCTGATCGTCGCCCGCCAGCACACGCGTCACGACATGGAGACCCTGCGCAGGAACACCCCGGCGGACGGCCTCATCGCGGGGCTCTGCACCATCAATGCGAACCTGTTCGGGGAGGAAGCGGCGCGCGCCATGCTCGTGCACTACGACTACACCGTGCTGGCCGGAACCCAGGGTGGCCGGAACCACTACAAGCAGGATCGGATGTACGAACTGGCCGAGCGGTTCCGCATTCCGCTGATCCTCTTCGGCGAGGGCGGCGGCGGCCGTCCCGGCGACGACGGCAAAGGCCCGGGGGTTGCCTTCGACACCGACACGTTCACCCAGTTCTCGAAGCTCTCCGGTCTCGTCCCGCTGATCAGCATCATCAACGGTCGGACGTTCGCGGGGAACACGGCACTGGTGGCATGTTGCGACGTCATCATCGCCACCGAGCGCACGACCGTGGCCATGGGCGGACCGGCGATGATCGAGGGCGGCGGACTCGGCATCTACACGCCCGAAGAGGTGGGACCGATGTCCTTCCAAGTGCCGAACGGCGTGGTGGACCTCCTTGCCAAGGACGAAGAGGAAGCCGTGGACGTGGCGAAGAAGTACCTGTCGTACTTTCAGGGCTCGGTGGCCGAGTGGGAAGCCCACGACCAGCGCCGCCTGCGCCATGTCGTCCCCGAGAACCGGCTGCGCCTGTACGACATGAAGGAGATCGTCCACACCATCGCCGACATCGGCTCGGTGCTCGAGATCCGCGAGAAGTTCGGCATCGGCGTCATCACCGCCTTCATCCGCGTCGAAGGTCATCCGATTGGCGTCATCGCCAACAATCCGCACCATCTCGCGGGTGCCATCGACTCCGACGGTGCCGACAAGGGGGCGCGCTTCATCCAGCTTTGCGATGCCTTCGACATCCCGGTGCTGAGCCTGATGGACTGCCCCGGCATGATGGTGGGGCCTGACGTGGAGCGGACGGCGCTGGTCCGGCACTGCGTGCGCATGTTCAATGCCGGCGCCAACCTGACCGTGCCGATGTTCGGCGTTGTGGTCCGCAAGGCCTACGGTCTCGGCGTTCAGGCCATGTGCGGCGCCAGTTCGCTCGTCGGCTTCTTCACCGTGGCATGGCCGACGGCGGAGTTCGCGGGCATGAACATCGAAGGGTCCGTGAAGCTCGGCTTCCGCAAGGAACTGGCGGCAATCGAGGATCCCGAAGAGCGGCGCCTCGAGTTCGAAAGGCGCGTGGCGCGCGCCTACGAGGGTGCGAAAGCGATCAATGCCGGTGTCGGCGGAGGGATCGACGACGTGATCGATCCCGCCGACACCCGGAGCTGGATCGCGAGCAGCCTGAAACGCCTGCCGCCCAAAGCGCCGCGGACGGGGAAGAAGTACCCGTATATCGACACCTGGTAGCCGCAGAGGGTCCGGGTCAAGTCAGGATCCCTCTGGGCTCTGCGACGATTCTGCTTGCCCATCGGTCGACAAAGGCAAGTAGACGTCGAAGTTGTCGATGGCCGATCCGAGGTAGATGGTTTGCGAGACCTCCCCGTGGTCCGGATGGGAGACGCGGACGGTGTACTCGCCCTCGTCAAGACCGTCGATCCTGAACGATCCGCGACTATCTGCCCGATCGCTGCCCCCAAGCCCGGCGTCGGCGGATGTCGGCTTCACCGTGACTAGGGCGCCCAAGACCGGTCCCTCCGCCGTGACGACGCCGGATACCGCCAGGGGGCCGAGTTCGATGTCGTAGAGCGTGTCTCCCGATACTTCCACGCCGAACGACCGCCCGCGTACCCGAACCACGTACTCCCCGTCGTCGAGACCGTCGATCGCGTAGGCCCCGGTCGACGTCGCCCTAGTCTCGCCGGACGTCGACGACTTGCTGCGAGGCGTCGTTTCGATCTTGATCCCGGGAATCGGGCGGCCGCCGGCCCTCACCACGCCGCTGAGCCTAGAAGCGCCTGCGAAAAACAAATCGACACGGGTTTCTCCATCGCCGTCGGACTCGAACTCTCGGGCGATCGCGCGACCGTTGCCCTTCGCCCGCAGGGTGAAGCGCCCCTCGGGAACGCCTTGCAAGGAGTAGGGTCCGTTTGCTATGGACGGCGCTGCTATCCCAGGTTTGACGGCTCGGCCGCTCTCGTCCAAGATGCGCAGCCGTGCTGTCTCGCCCGTGTCGAGTCCCGCCAGCAGACCTGACACCCGGCCAAGTCGCTGCACGACGAGATGGATTTCCTTGGCCTCGTAGTCCTGGACCGTCACGATCTGACTCTCGACAAGCCCCATCTCCGACCGTGCCCCCACCAGGTACTGCTCCTCCCTTTCGGGCAGCACCACCCGAAATCTGCCTTGGTCAACGCGCTCCCATGCCCGAACGGATGTGCCCCACAATCCTTCTCCCGTTACACCCTTTCCCGTCTCGTCCTTTTCCCAGACGTAGACGATCCCGTCGGCCGGTATTCCTTCTTCGGTCAGCAGCATTCCTTGGATCCTCGTGAAGGCCAAGTTCACCTCGATATCGATGTGGTCCGTCCCGGCGGGCAGTTCAACAACTGCCTCGGGTGAGAACCCCTGCGGATTTGCCTTGAGAAGCACGTCGCCTCCCGGGAGCCCGGACAGTCGGAAACGACCGTCTTCATCGGTGGTCGCCACAGGCGCTACCCGGCTCGCGGGGTCTAACGCCAGACTGTTCCGGAAGTCGGATTCGTCGAACCACCGCTGCACCGATGCTCCTTGAACGGGGAGCCCCGAGGCCGCGTCGAGAACCCGGCCGGTCGCAACCCGCTCCTGCGCGAGCGCGACTCCGCCGAAATCGTATTCGCCACCCCCTGAACCGAAGTCGACGGGCATGTACCACGAAACGAACCCAGGCGCGCTGATCACGATGTAATGTGTCTGCCAAAAAACCGCTGCCGAAAACTCGCCCTCGGCATCCCGAAATGCGAAAGATCCGACCTCTGGGCCATACGCCTTAAGGGCGAAATCATCCAGCAATTGGCCCGTGAAGGCGTTCGACACCGAGCCCCGGATCTCTACCGCTTGGTGGAGCGTCAGAACCAAATCCTCGATGGGCACCGTAAAGTATGCGGCGTCCGAACGCGACAGGTCCGTCCGTGCGGAAACGAGGATCCTCTGGGCCTTCCTGAACGGGCCAAGTCGAAACATCCCATCGGCATCAGTGGTTGCCGTTGTTGCTGGGGTTATTCCCCGGTCGATGCTGGACGGTTCCCCGTGTAACCGCGCCCCGACCGCAGCGGAGCCCGACGAGTCGACCACGCGACCGGCAATGAAGAACGCCCTTGAAAGCCGAATGTCGGCACGGTTCGCGTCGCCTTCCCCGACGACCACGTCCAACTCCGATGAAATGTGCATGTCCGCCGAGGCGGCGACGCGGTACGTCCCCGGTGCCAGCCCTCCGGCAACGAATGCACCGTCCCTCGAACTCCTCCAAGTGGTCAGCGACTCCGGCAACCAAAGCTTCGCCTCGTCGATTCGCGTTACCGTGATACGCGCACCGCTGATCGGGAGATTCTCGTCAGAGTGTACGGATCCGGTTAGAGAAAGGCCCGGCACGAACCTCAGCTCGACTGCCGTCGGCACGGATCCCGAAATCCGCCTCGCCAGTGGAACCGCGCCCTTCCGCAACGCGAGGAGCGTCACGGATTCAGCGCACGGAACCTCCAGTTCGAACTCCGCTTCGACCCATGCCGACGCGACCGGTTCCGCCCGTTCTGCGAGGGGATATTGAAAGACGCCTATCCACGTGTCCCGGCCGGCCCCCTGATCCGCCAAACGCCCGCTGATCGTGAACGTGTCGCAAGCGTCCGCCAACCCCGAACAGAGGATGAACGGCAGGACCGCAATCGGTTTTGCGGACAGCATCTAGTGTGTTGTCTCGGAGGCGGCGGGCTCTACGGGATCGCAAGGGTCGTCTCCGGGTTCTGGTGACCCCGGTATTCCGGTCGATCCCCCGCCGTCGTTGCCGTCGTTGCCAATCCGCGCGTTCGCGGATATCCCTACGGTAGTGTCATCGCCGCCGCAGCCTGGATTCTCCTCTGGCGTCTCCGGTGGTGGTGGCGGCTCTGGTACGTTTCGCCTCGGCGGCGATGCTAGGTCGTCGCGTTCGTCGGGAGGAACCGCCCGCGAACAGTCAACGTTTCTCTTGTAGCGGCAGTGCTCGCCCGGCGCCCTAGCTCCAACTTCGTAACACTCCACACACCAGTATGTGTCACCTCCGTGGTCACACTCCCAATACAGGACCCATCCTCGACACGCGCTATGCTCCTTGCTGTGGCACGTGTCATCGTGCGGTTTCGCTATCGTACAACATGCCTTTCTATGTGACGAACCGTCGGCTCGGGCTCTTTCGACTCCAACAACGCCAGAGAAGAATGCGCCAATAACAATGGCGGTTCGTTGCAGGAAGTCACGCCTTTCCCTCGACGACAAGACATCCTCTTGGACATCCCCGGACTCTGTCCTCACCGTTCGCTCTCCTCTTCAACAGTTCGCGTCTCCCGACCGCAAGCAACTCCGGAATCTCTATGACCCAAGCCGCCGCCAACAACACGGCAACGGAGGCCGCGAAAATCTCCCAGCCAGGTATTGTCAGCACCGGGTCATTCCAAGAGTCGGACACCCGGTAGTCCAGAGTCACTCCGATGCCGCCCAGTAACAGGAGGTGCCGCAACAGACCCTTCGCGGTCGTCGACTCGCCGCCGTCGGCCCCGAAACAGAAACAGGCTGTCGCGATGCCTCGCAATCGCGCGACCAACGCCGCAACGCCAAAGACGATCAACAGGAACGACGCCGCGACCGCCGCCTGGGCTACCAGAACGCCGCTCAGGAAACAGGCGGCGATAAGCGCCTCCGCCACCACAATCGCCCCGCCAAACGGCCCCACGACCATCCGGGGGACCATGCGATAGCTGGCAACCCCTTCCACGAAGAGCCGAAAGGCGCTGGCCTTTGCCAAAGCGGCGATGCCTAAACAAAGGCCAACGGCGATCTGAACGACCGAGCAAACGAGATCAGCCATCCAACGGGACCAGGGCGGCCATGCCCCTTGGCTCGACGAATCGACCTTGGCTTCGAATCACTCCGTCCCCGTCCAACAAAACCGCACACGGGGTCTTCGCTATTCCTAATGCCTGCCATAGTCCGTTGTCGCCATCGTCGACGATCACGACACCTTCTTGGAAGTTTGCTCTTATCGACTCCACGCCGAACGACTCTTCGTACCGGTCCCCACGACGAAACACGACGTATACGTTTCCATCGATCTTGGCCCGGCAATTGTGCAGGAACGATGTCAGAACGAAGTCGTCCCATTCGTCGAGTTCGATCGCCCGAAAGAAAACCAACATTGTTGACGCGCCTAGGAGCGAGGCACGGTCGAGTGGCCGCCCACCTTGGACCTCGCGCGCAGCGAAGTCGGGGATGCGAGCGCCTAGTCTGCCGTTCGTCGGCGAGGAAGCCGAGAGGCCTAGGTCGGATGGGCGAAACGAGAAGATCCTCCGCAGTCGGGCCGCGTCAACGATGACGCTTCGGACGGCGCGATACTCGATCACCAGAAGGACGGCAACCAACAGGGTGCCGACGTAGAGAGGCGTAAGGTTCATCTGGCTATCGGTTCCGGTAAACGACCGCCAGCCTGGGGAGCGACGGTCGCAACGATGTCTGCGGCGACGAACGGATAGGAATAGCCGACGATGCGCCAAGCCCGGTCTATTTCGACGATGGCGGGCATGCTCGCAGGTCCGAAGAGCTCCGTAGCGTCTGCACGGCTTTCCTTGCCGCTTGCCAGAAACGGTACCTGATCTGGCACATCGCGGCAGATGTCGTCGCATCCCCGAGCGGCACCTTGGCAATAGAGGACCAGCCGCTCGATCTTCGTTCCCTTGCCGCACTCGGTGGCCAAGCCCTGGACCAACCGCTTGCAGTGGCTGCAACTCGCCGTGAGAAGGAGGATGAACGTCCGTGAACCAGCGAACCGATCAGTAGACACGAGCTCTCCGGTCTTCAAATCAACGGCCTCGAAATCGGGGGCCTTCGATCCCGCTGGACGGTGGCCAGCGCCGCCGCCCGTCGCGGCCATGTCCACCAGTTCCCTGATCCGGTACAGCAGCACGCAGATGGCAATTCCTTGAATCGCAACCGCGATCCAGAGGCCGGCGTGGGCAATGTAGAGCGGGGCGGTCATACCACGGCGAACTCGAAAGTGGCGACTATGCACACGGCGGCAAGACCGGCGATGCCCCAGGCGGCAACGGCGCGAAAGGAACGCTCCGAGCGGCGCAGCGCCGCCGCGATGGTCGACCCGTCGGAACTTCCGCGGGCAAGGCGTGGCACCAGCCACATCGGGATGATCCGGCCGCACCAGAAACAAACTAGGACCCACTCGCCCTGGCCCAAGCCGAACCCAACCGCCAGCAGAACCACCGGGTAGAGGCCGCCGTGCTTAACGACTGTCGTTACCCCGAGCCCGATGTGCGAGCCCCACATTCCCGCCGCCGTCACATGCCCGAATTCGAAAACCCACGATTTCTCCGTCTGCCGGTCGCAATGCGGCGGATTGAAGCCGATGATTCCCGTTTCGCGGAGCAGCATTAGGACAGCCACGGCACCGGACGCGGCGAAGAAGAGCATCGACGTTTGGACTTCGAGAAGTGTTCCGAGGCAGGCCAGCGCCAGTCCGAGGCAATACGACGTAGCGATGCCGCCTGCGGAATACGCAAGACTGCACCTTAGCCAGAGTCCCGGCGCAACGGTCCTGAACGGCGCGATCATGCCGATGTGCGACATTCCACAGCGCCCGATGGCCTCCGAGATCCCGCATAGTATCGTGGCGGCCAAACAGCCAACGACATAGAACCCGGTGACGAGGGCGATGGCGATGGCCGAAGCGCCGATTGCGATTGCGGTGTGGCATGCTAGCGCAAAATGTCTGTCGTTGACCGACCCAACGGGCTCTTCCAAGGCCGAGCCGCTAGGTAACCCAGGTTGGGCTTGCACCACGGGTTGCGTCTCTATCACCTCTATACCCCTCCTGGAGAAGGTTATCTGCCAGTCGTCCTCGATCCCGGATGGCGGTTCGACTGCGCGCGCCAAAGTCCTAGGCAAGCCCACTGGTCCCACCACTGTCGCCGGGCGTGTTGCGGGACATGGCGCTGTGCAGCGTCCGAAACGACTCCTAGAGCCGTTGCTTGGGGGACCCATGCGCTCCTTCTTGTTCGATTTTGCCCCCCCCCTAGTGTCAACGTGTCAACACTAATAGTGGAGAAATAATGGATAGATCACGGAGGTGATCCGGAGAATGGGGACGTTCGATACGGTGGCATGAGCGTCGCCTTCGACACAGACACGTTCACCCAGTTCTCGAAGCTCTCCGGCCTCGCGCCGCGAGTCAGCATCATCAACGGACGGACGTTCGCGGGGAATACGGCGCTCGTGTGGCAATGTCGTTATCGCCACCGAGCGCACCACCGTCGCCATGGGCGGACCCGCGATGATCGACGGCGGGGGACTCGGCATCCACACCCCTCAAGAGGCGGGCCCCGCCAACCTATTGCTCGTTGTGCGGCGTGGTGGTCCACAAGGCTTGCGGCCTCGGCGTCAAGCAGCTTGAAACGCCAGCCGCCCAAGTGCCGCAGACGGGGAGGCAGTACAGGCAGTACCCGTATCCCGGCACATGGTAGCGTTACGTCCATAGTAGGCGGTTCGCAATGCGAGAGTAGCGCGTGGTCCACTGGCAGGTACCCGTGCCGCAGGCGGTGGTCCAGGTCGAACTGGATGACGGTGCCCGCGTGGTGCTTCGACGACACGGAAATCCCGAGGGAACCCGGCTGGTGCTGAGTCACGGCAACGGCCTCGCGGTCGATCTCTACTATCCGTTCTGGTCATTGCTTGGCAATCGCTTCGATCTCGTTCTCTACGACTTTCGCAACCACGGCTGGAACGAACTGGGCGAGTTCGCGGAACACAGCATCGCGACCTTCGTCGCGGACAACCGGGCCATCGCGAGGGGCATCGACCGAGTTTTCGGCCCAAAGCCTCGGGTCGGCGTCTTCCATTCCATGTCGGCGACCACCGCACTCGCGGATGACCATCCCGGCAGCGGCTTCGAGGCCCTCGTGCTGTTCGACCCGCCCGTATACGCGCCGAATGCGGATCTGCTCGGGGCCGAGGCTCGATGGGGGCGGCAGAGCCGAAGTGTGCGTCAGCGGAAACGGCGCTTCGAGACGACGGCGGAACTCGCCGACGGCGTCCGCAACGCGCCCGCGTTCTCGCGATTGCTGCCAGGTGTGCCGGACCTGTTCGCCGAAACGACCCTGCGGCGGAGGGCGGGCGGTGGCTACGAACTCCGCTGCCCGCCCGAGTACGAGTCCCGAATCTGCGAGTGGGCCTTGGCGTACATCCTAAGTCCCGACCCGCGTGATTTCGCGTGTCCGGTCAAGGTGATTCGTGCCGACGAGACCTTGCGTTCTCCCTTTGGGTCAAGCCTTGATCTCGATGCGCTCGATGGTCTCGATTGCGACTTCGTGCCCGGAGCCACCCACTTCCTGCAACTCGAAAAGCCGAAGGAATGCGTCGAGTTGATGGTCGAGTTCCTAAGACGCCTCGGATTTGCTTGAGACTGGCCGCGTAGGGGCGATCCTATCCCGCCCGAAGGACGCGCCGGGACCCAGGCGTTGCGCCGATACACATCCCGAGGCGCATTGAGTGTTGAGCGCGGGTCGCTGGCGTTGGACCATTGGCGCGATTTCGACGCAGACCGCTATCCCCACGAACCGTTTCTGGCGCGAATCTGGCAACTGCGGGCGAACGTCAGTGCCTACGATGCCGTCTACGTCGCACTTGCCGAGACGCTGTCGACCGTGCTCGTGACCGGCGACCGCGGCCTCGCCGGAGCGCCCGGAGTCAGGACTCGCATCGAGTTGGTCTAAGGCCGCTTTGGCCGAGAAGAACGATCGGTTCGGCCTGCCGCCTAGGGTCACCGCTCGCGCCTCGATCGAGGGGAGGGCGACTGCGGTTGTCTACGCCAGGGCTTTCCTCGCCGCCTTGATGGCGCGCGACATCGCCGGATCGGGCTCCGGGTAGCGGGGCTTCATCCGGGCAAGGGTGTCGACGATGACGGCGGCGACGACGACGCGCATGGCCGGCTTGTTGTCGCCGGGGATCACGTACCACGGTGCCTGCTTGGTGCTCGTTGCTTCGAAGGCCGACTCGTAGGCCCGCGTGTAGTCGTCCCACCGTGCCCTTGCTTCGATGTCGGCGGGGTCGAATTTCCAGTGCTTGGTGGGATCGTTCAGCCGTTGCAGAAGGCGGGCCTTCTGCTCCTTCTTCGAGATGTTCAAGAAGAACTTGACGATCGTCGTCCCGTTGCCGACCAGGTGCTGCTCGAAGGCGACGATGTCTCGCAACCGCTCGGCCCAGAACGCGTCGTCCACGGGGCGCGGCGGAAGTCTGCGCCCGGCGAGAAGGTCGGGGTTGACGCGCAGGGTGACCACTTCCTCGTAGTGGGAGCGGTTGAAGATGCCGATGCGGCCACGTTCGGGCAGCGTCATCCAGTGCCGGTGCAGGTAGCTGTACTCCATGTCCTTGTAGGTGGGTTGACGGAAATTGGATATCCGAAAACCCTGTGGATTGACCCCGGTCGTGACGTGCTTGATGGTGCTGTCCTTGCCCGATGCGTCCATGCCCTGGAAGACGAGCAGCATCGCCTGGCGGCTTTCCGCGTACATGGCCTCCTGGAGTTCGGCGAACCGCGTCACGTAGTTGTCGAGCATCTCGCGAAGCGCGGACTTGCCGCGGCGGACGAACGACGGCACCGTGGGAAGCGATCCGAGATCGACTCTCTCGCCGGGTGCGATCCGGTAGCGGCGCGTGTCTAGCAGCGTCTTAATGGCGTGTCTCCGCGTGGATCATCGGTGTTTGGTCGCCGTACTCAGAACTCGAGGATCGAGCGCCCGCTGATGCGCCCTTCCTCCAGCGCGGTGGTGGCTTCGTTGATGTCTTCGATGGGGTAGCGTTCGGTGACCAGCGCCTCGAGGTCCAGGTCGCCGTTGGCGTGCCAATCGAGGAACATGGGGAAATCGCGGTCCGGCGAACAGGATCCGCCGATCGAGCCCCGGAACTGCTTCTCCTGGGCGAGCATCTGACCGGCGTTGAGTTCCACCGTGGTGTGCGGAACCCCCACGAGCACTGCGGTTCCACCTTGGCAAGCGCCGAAGTGCCCGCCTCGGCAGGCCGGTACGATCTGTTCCATGGTGACCTTGAGTCCGATGCAGTCGAAGGCGAAGTCGACCCCGGTCACCGGCACGCCCCCCGAGGCGATTTGACCCGGTTTGCCGGTCATGGCGTGAATGGCCTCCACCGCGTTCACCTTGCCGGCGTTGATGCCGTCGGTGGCGCCGAAGCGCTTGGCGAATTCGAGCTTGGCGTCGTCGAGGTCCACCGCGATGATCGGGTTCGCGCCGCGCATCTTGGCACCCACAACCGCAGACAGGCCGACGCCGCCGACGCCGAAGATCGCCACGGAATCCCCCTCCTGGACATTGGCCGTGTTCAATACCGCACCGGCGCCGGTCATCACCGCGCAGCCGATGATCGCCGTCACGTCGGTGGCGATGTCGCTCGGCGCACCGACCACGAACTGCTCGTCGGCGATGGTGTGGTCGGCCCAGGTGAAGACACTCGTCGAGACGGTTTCGCCCCCGCCTATATCGATGGAAGCACGGGCCGGCGCGCCGCTCGCATTGGCGGCGTCCCTAGGCACCCAGGTGACCAGCACCGTGTCGCCTTCATCCACATGACTGACCGCGGACCCCCTCTTCAGGACGATGCCGGTGGACTCGTGGCCAAGCAGCCCCGGCCGCCGGTGCGGTCGGTGCATCTGGTGCAGTTGCGAGTGGCAGACGCCCGAGGCGAACTGACGGACCACGACTTGGTTCGGCTCCGGGTCGGGTAGGGTGATCTCTTGGATTTCAAGCGGTCCAGGCGCCCCCGGCATCACCACCACCCGCGCGGGTGTCCCCATATCTCCCCCTAGTTGTCGTTCTTCGGCCCTTGAGTGTGACGCCGTGACGGTGCCGTTGGCAAGACGGCGTGATTGGCCCGCATCAGCCGGTTCGAAACTCGACACCCTGGGGCGAGATTTTCATATCCAGGGCCACGAGTCCGGCCGCATCCAAGCCGTCCTTGAACGCTCTGATCGCGTCGATGTCGGTGGAGACGGCCACACCCGTGTCGCCACCACCAGCCCCACAGGGCTTGTAGACGACGCCGAGTCGTGACGACAACTCCCTGGCGCGGCGATGGCCGGGTCCGAATATGCCGATGCGAGTGGACTGGTCGAAGCGCTCGAGTAGGTCGGTGTATTCGCCCAGGGCATCTACGAAGGCATCCGGTTGCATGGTGCTATCGACCACTTCACGGGCTGCGGCGGCGAGTCTTTCCAGGGGAGCCGTCGCGCCGCGTTGTCGCCAGGCGTCGAACGTTTCTAGCAGAGCCGCCGTTCGCGATCCGGAGCCGGTGAATACGAACGCGAAGTAAATCCCCCCGGGCAGCCGCACCGGAGTCGCGACACGATCCTCGAAACGGATCACGCCGCCGGTCACGGCGGCGGCGACGTCGAGGCCGCTGCCGCCTCCCTGGAAACCGGCGTGCAGTTCGTAGAGGTCTGTTAGGCGCGGGGCCTCGCCGGCCATCACCCCGAACGCCGTTGCCAGGGCGGTGACCGTGGCGGCGCTGGACCCGACTCCCAACTTGACGCCGTCGCTGTAGCAATCCGACGAGTCGATGCGCACCTCGATGTGTTCCGGCGCGTCGGCCGCCGCGATGCTGCGTTGGACCACGCCGGGGATGGTCGTGGGGGGCGCGCTGAACACGTCGTCCTTCGGAATCGTCCGGTCGTCATCGAAGCCGGTGCTGACGAAGCGCCAGCCGCCCGAGTCCTTCGGCGTCAGCGTGCAGGTGACGCGTCGATCCACTGCGGCGACAAGCGCCGGCGCCCCGGCCAGCACGGCGTACTCGCCGCTGATGACGAGCTTTCCCGGGGCCGAGGCCTCAATCACGACGACGGGTGTCGTCGGCGATGCGTGCCCCGTCTCCGAGTCCACCGCGTGCGACACGCAGGACTCCCGGCGACCGGGCCAGCACCGCAGCCACGCCGCCACCCTGCCCGGGTGCGCAGACCGCCTTTACCTGCGGACCGGCATCGATGGTGTAGAACACCGGTGTCCCAGCCTCCCGGAGCCGCCGGACCGTCTCGATGGCTTTGATCGTGGCCTGGTTCCAATAGAGGAGGGCGGGTCGGGACGACAGCATCAGCGCATGCAGCTTGAGGCAACTGTGTTCCGCCACCTCGGACAAGCTCCCGAAGTCGCGTTCCGCCACGGCCCGGCAGGCGGTTTCGAAGTCGGCTTCCGTGCTGCGGCACCAGGCATCGTAGAACGGCGACGTGGTGCGCGAGCGCTCCATGCCTTCGCTGGACGACACCGGCTTCGGCGTCTCGGCGGTTACGGCGATGACGACTTCGAGTGGCCATGCATCCTTGGCGAGCAGTTCGGTGGCGGTCCAGGTGCCGTCCCCCGAGGCAAGCGTCGCGAAGCCGCCGAATATCGACCGAGCCGCCGACGCGGAGCCTCGGCGCGACCAGGCCGAACGTTCTTGCGGGGTGAGGCCGAGATCGAACTCGCCGTCGATGGCGGTGACGAGGGCGGCAAAGCCGGAGGCCGAGGAAGCAAGCCCCGCCCCGGTGGGGAAGTCGTTGCGGGTCTCGATGGAGATTGGCGGCAACTCGAAGGCGTCCTGCATGGCATCGAACAGGGCATTGACCTTCGAATCCCGGCGGACTTGCCCGTCGATGCGAAGCGAGTCCCGGTCGGCGGCCACCACCCGGGTGGTGGTCGTCAGTCCGGCGACGGTGATGGACACCGACGGCGTCGCGGGCAGATTGCCGGACCCACTTTGCTTGCCCCAGTATTTGACTAGGGCGATGTTCGGATGGGCGATGGCTGTCGCCATGGGACGGGGCGGGATATGCCAGCTCTAGTACCCCGGCGGCGGCTGGAACGCGAAGCCCCGCTGCTCCAGGAACTCGGCGATGCCGATGGTGACTAGGTCGCCGTATTCCGGGCCGATGATCTGCACACCAATCGGCAGGCCGTGGTCGTCCTGGCCGGCGGGGATCACCGTGGCCGGCAGGTATGCGCCGCTTGCCAGCCCCGCCCAGAACACCTGGTTGAAATAGGGTTCCTCCTTGCCGTTGACCGTCAACGTGCGGTCGGCGAAGGGTCGGTGATCGTGAGGGATGGCGGACGTGGACATGATCGGCGCGACAAGCACGTCGAAGCGCTCGAAGAAATCGTGCCACTGCCAGCGTAGCTGCGTGCGCTGCTCGTTGTTCGCGGTCCACTCCCGGAACCTCGCCACCTGCGAGCGCTGCACCGCTGCGCCGCGGCTGGTGTCCCCCGGGTCCATGGCTTCGACGCGTTGCCTGACCGCCTCGTAGCGCTCCTCGGGCAAGCGGGCCGACATGGTTGACTGCAACAAGCATTGGTAGACGGTGTGTGAGTGTTCCGAGTCCACTGGCCGGGCATCGAAGTCGACCTCGGCACCGGTGTCGGCAAGTGCGCCGGCCACGGCGTCGACGCGGGCCGCGACGCTCTCGTCCACGCATGCCATGTCGTCGTCCCGCCACACCGCGACCTTGAGTTCACCGGGCGACTTCGCGAGTTTCGGAAGTTCGAGCCTCAAGCCCCGGGAAGCGATCTCGTCCGGTCCGGCGCAGATTCCGACCCCAAGAGCCAAGTCCGTCGCGGAGCGCGCCAGCGGTCCGATCACCGAGATGTCGGATGGACTGAGTACGCCCCGGGTCGCGTGGCCGCGAGGCGGCAGCAGCAGCCAGGTCGGCTTGTGGCCGAAGACGCCGCAGAAGTGCGCGGGGTTGCGGATGGAGCCGCCGATGTCGGAGCCCATCTCCAGCCCCGTCATCCCGGCCGCCAGGGATGCCGCAGAACCGCCGGAGGATCCTCCGGGTGCCCGTTCAAGGTCCCAGGGGTTGTTGGTCGTGCCGTAGATGTCGTTGTAGCTCTGGAAGTCCGAGAGCATGTAGGGAACGTTGGTCTTGCCAAAGATCACGGCACCAGCACCCTTCAACCGGGTGATCGACAAGGCGTCCTTCCCGGCGATGCTGTCCGCGAGTTCCGGCACGCCCCAGGTGGTGGGCGTACCGGTGACGTCGTAGGACTCCTTCACGGTCATCGGCACCCCGTGCAGCGGCCCCCAGTCCTGGCCAGCGGCGAGAGCCTGATCCGCCTCCCCGGCTCGGGCCAGGGCTTCGTCGCGGATGTCGACGATGATGGCGTTGAGGTCGGGATTGAACCGGTCGACGCGGTCGAGGTAGTAGGTCAGGAGTTCAACGCAGCCGACCTCTTTGCGCTTGATTCTGCCTGCGAGTTCGGTCGCGCTCGCAAACGCCAGTTCGGTCATTGAGTCCCCCTTCGTTAACTGATCACCGAGTGCGGCGTTGGCACGATCCGCGTTACCTCGATATCCGGCAGCATCAACTCGGCTACTCGCGGCGCGATCTCACCTCGCCAGCGGTCGCTCTGGTAGACCTTCGCGTAGAGCTCTTCGCGCTCTGCTTCGGAAGCGAACCGGCGCAGCCAGACATAGGTGGTTTCGTCCTCGCCGCGAAAGCTGCCGACGATGACCATTCCCTGGGCCACTTGGAAGGGAATGATCACCTCCTCCATGAAACGTACCCAGTCGTCCATCTTGCCGTCGGCGATCTTGTAGCGCCTCAGTTCGTAGAACACCTTGCCCCCTCTAGTGAACGCGAAGGAGACGATTTATACAGGATGCCCGCTCGGCTTGGAAACGTCCGTGCTGGCCGGGCATCGGTTCCGGGCGCGTCCGCTATACTGCCGGCGTTCAGCCCGGAGGGAGCCCAATGGCAGCGTTGAACGGCATGCGCATCCTCGATATGACCCAGTACGAGGCGGGGACCTGCTGCACCCAGAGCCTTGCCTTTCTCGGCGCCGACGTGGTCAAGGTGGAACGTCCGGGAGTCGGCGATCCGGGCCGGGGTCGTGCCGGCGGCGGGACCGTGGACCGCGAGTATTTTGTCAACTGGAACAGCAACAAGCGCAGCATCACGTTGCATCTGGACACGGCCGAAGGTCGGGACGTGTTGCTGAAGATGGTTCCCCGCTACGACGTTTTCGTGGAGAACTACGGGCCCGGGGTGGTCGAGAAGCTGGACATCGGCTACGACGTCATGCGCGAGATCCACCCGGAAATCATCTACGTGCGCATCAAGGGTTTCGGCACCAGCGGTCCGCATGCCCACTACAAGTGCATGGACATGGTGGCCCAGGCCGCAGCCGGCGCGTTCTCCATCACCGGCGAGCCGGACGGTCCGCCCATGCGGCCGGGGCCGACCATGGGTGATGCCGGGACGGGCATGCAGGCAGCGCTGGCGGTCACCGCCGCGTGGGCGCAGAAGCAGCGCACCGGCGAGGGCCAGCTCATCGAGTTGTCGATGCAGG
>JAPPND010000028.1 GCA_028818795.1 Gammaproteobacteria bacterium
ACATTTCGGCCAGCCGGTCCAGCTTGGCGTCGGTCTTGGCCAGCTGGGCGTCGGTTCGGTCCTGGGCAACGGCGAGGCTGGCGACAAGCGCTTTCAATTCGTCGTCGGTCATGGCAGGCAACCCGTCGGGATGGCTTGCAAGGCAGTATAGCCTAGGCCGCGGGGTGACGTTCGTGGCGTTGGCGAGCGTCGTATCGATACCGTGAATGCGTTAACGTGCCCCGAAAAGAACGATCCTTAAGACATGACAGAATCCGGCGGCGCATGGTATCGCCCTTTGCCGGCGTCAACGAGTCTTGGAGCGCCAACCCCGATGCGCCGTGACCGCCGCAATCCCGTTCTTCCCGTGCTGGCCTGGGTCGGCAACGTCGCGTTCCTCGCAGCCATCGGTTCGTACCTGTTCGACTACGTCCAGGGCATCGACGGCATGTTCGAAGCAGGGACCGACAACATCGTCGGTCGCGACTTCACGGTGTTCTGGTCCGGCGCGGTGCTGACCGCCGCCGGGCGTCTTGCCGAACTCTACGATCCCGTGGCCTTCCAGGCGGCGATGGGAGGCCTGTTCGCCTACGACGCGCTTTACTACACTTGGACGCACCCGCCGCACGCGCTGTTTGCCGTGTTCCCGCTTGCCGCGCTGCCCTATCTCTGGGCGCTTGCCGCGTGGTCGCTGGCCGGCGTTGCCGCGTACACGACGGTGATCAGGAAGCCGGCGGCGCTGTGCGCGCCCGCGACGTTCATGTGCCTGCTGATCGGTCAGACGGGCCTCCTAGTCGGCGCCGCGTACCTCGGCGCGCTCGCCCTCCTGCGCCGGCGTCCGATGCTCGCGGGCGTCTGCATCGGGCTGGTCTCCGTGAAGCCGCATCTGGGGGTGCTGATTCCGGTCGCCCTGCTGGCGGCCCGGGCCTGGCGGGCGTTCGCGGGCGCGGCGCTGACCGTGCTGGCTGCGGTGTTGCTGAGCGCGCTGGCGTTCGGCTGGGAGGCGTGGCGGGCGTGGCTCGTCGACGCGCTGCCGCACCAGGCGTCCCTGTCGCTGCCCGGGTCCCTCACGGTGTCGGCCTTCTCCGGCGCCCGGACCGCCGGCTGGCCGACATGGGCGGCCTGGCTTGTGCAGACGCCGTTCACCGTGCTGGCCGTTCTCGCCACCTGGTGGACCTTCTCGCGCCTGCGCCGGGGGCTGGTCTCGGAAACCTCGGCGTTCGGCGTGCTGCTGCTCGCCACGACCGTCGCGACGCCGTACCTGTTCGTGTACGACTTGACGCTGGCGAGCCCGGTCGTCCTGGCCGCGCTGGCGGCGTGGCGGTGCCGGGCGGAGAAGCTTCGGGATCTGGGCGAGTGCGCCGTGTGGCTGGTGGTCTGGATGCTGCCCGTCCTGGGGATGATTATCGGCTCGGGCTTCATGGCGTTTAGCAGCGTCGTTCTGCTGGCCGCGCTGCTCCTCGTCCTCCGCAGTGCCGCGCGGGGCGGCGATGGCATCCGCGCACAAGCCACGCAGTAACACGTACCTATGTGGATGTCGGGGTCGGTCGCCGCAGGCGAGTCCGGCGATCAGCATAGATGATTCGTTACTCTAGGTGTAAGCTCACTGGCGCAGGAGGGGCGCGTCCCGTCTCGCGGACAGCCTGCGAGGTCCGCGGCCGCACGGTTTGGGGGGAGGCGCACCCGAGCACGGCGCCCGATTCCAGCCATTGGAGAGGAACGAACGGATGGATGCGATACCCGGCGGCACGGCGCCGCGCCGTATCGCATGGCTGCGCGACGCCGGGTTCGACAGTGCGCTCGTGCTGGGGGCGCCCGCTCTCGCCTTCCTGTCCGGCGCGGTGATCGTCTACGAGCCCTCCTGGTTCTACCCGATACTGCTCGTCGACTTGTGGGTTCTCGGCTACCACCACGTCGTCGCCACCTTCACCCGGCTTTGCTTCGACCGGGCGAGCTACGCGGAGCGGCGATGGATGATCGTGCATCTCGTGCCGGCGGTTGCCCTGGCCACCGTGCTGCTGGCCTGGGCGGCGGGAATCTGGGCGATCGTGAGCGTCTACTACTATTGGCAGTGGTTCCACTACACGCGGCAGAGCTGGGGCATCTCGCGAGCCTATCGACGGGCCGGGCCGGAGGCCTCGTACGACGACGGCTGGCTCGAGCAGGCGATCTTCTACGCGGTGCCGGTCTTCGGGATCCTGCAGAAGTCGAGCGAAGGCCATACCCGTTTCATCGGCTTGGAGCTCTGGACCGTTCCGGTCGAGGGCACGCTGGCGAGCGCAGCGGGATATGCCGCTTTCGCCCTCGTGGCCTTCTGGGCGGTGCGCCGGGTTCTCGATCTGGCCAATGGTCGCCTGGCCACCGCGCACACGCTCTACATGGCGACCCATTTCGCGATCTTCTGGGCCAGCTACGTGCTCGTGCCGGACATTACGCTCGGCTGGCTGATGGTCAACATCTGGCACAACTACCAGTACATCCTGTTTGTCTGGATGTTCAACAACAGCCGCTTCCGGTCCGGACTCGATCCGAACGCCCGCTTCCTCTCCTACATCAGCCAGTCGGGACGGATCGGGCTCTACATGCTGGCCTGCATCGCCATCACCGGGGCGTTCTACTGGGGCGTGGTGCACACCATCGACTGGCTGCTGTTCGCGGGCCTTTCCGCGACCGTCGTGCTGTATCAGATCGTCAACTTCCACCACTACATCGTGGACGCGCTGATCTGGAAGACGCGCCGGGCCGGCCGGCTCGGCATCGTCGGCGCGTGATGGCGCACGGTGCCGGGATCGATCCTCGCGTTGCGGCAGCCGTGATACCCCGATTGGCCTGGGTGGCTAGCACCGGTCGGACCGCGACCATGTTCCTGGCGACCTGTCTCGCCCGATTGGAAGGCGTGGTCGCGTTGTACGAGGGCCACGTGCCCGGCGACCCGCTTGAGCCGCGACTGCCCCTGATGACCCTGCACAATCGCGGCGCCTGGCACGACCCCGAACAGGCGGTCCGGCTCGTCGCCGAGAAGCGGAATGCCCATATTCTGAACGCGGTCGCCAGGCAGGCGGGCCTGCTTGTCGACGTGGCCTTCTACAATGCGCCATTGCTGATGGCGCTCGCCGAACGCTATCCGGATGCGGCGCTGTTCGCGATGTTCCGCCGCTGCGAGGGGTTCGTTCGGTCGTCGACCATCATGACCGGCGAAGACCGGTATCCCGCTGGCTGGCCGGACCCGTCCAAGTCGCTGACGAACCGGGAGAAGTTCATTTCGCTGGGCCGGCTCAAACCCGAACCGGGCCACCGGGACCATGCGTCATGGGACGGTTGGACCGCGATACAGCGGAACATCTGGCTTTGGACCGCGGTCAATGCGCACCTGCACCGGTTCGCCGGTTCAAACCCGAACGGCCATCGGCTCTTCTACGAGGATTTGGTCGCCAGTCCCGAGGATTTCTGGACCGGGTTCCTGCGCGGGCTGGGCAAGCTCTCGCCCTCGACGCTTTCGGGGTGCGTCGCGTTTTCGGCCTCGAGGATCAATAGGCGCCAGTCCTATCAGATCGGCGGCTTCGAAACCTGGAATGCCGCGGAACGGAGGTTCTTCGAAGAACGCGCGCGTACCTTGGAGCGGGAGATATATGGCTGAATCCCTCGAGGCGCGCCTGATCGGAATCATCGAGGCGACATTGCGCGAACAGAGCGGCAACGAGGCGCTCGCGCTCGGCGTCGACGACTCGATGGATACCCTCGGCGAGTGGGATTCGCTCAGTTTCATGAGCGTATTCTGCGCAGTCAACGAGGCCTTCGGCATCGATCCCGATTTCGACGACGCGATCCACTATACTTCGATTGCATCGCTTCACGCCTATCTCGAAAGGGTGACTTCCTGATGTCGCGTCGCATCGGTCGCAAGGCGCTGTTGGAGCGGATGCGGGCCCAGATCGATTCGCGCGCCGACCGGATCGCCGTTCGCTCATCCGACGGGAACGCGACCTACGCCGACTTGTCCCGCCTCGTCGACCGGCTCTGCCGCGAACTGCGACGCCCCGGGCGCGCGCAGAGCGGCCCCGTGGGAGTTCTGCTCGACCGTTCCGCGGCTGCCTACGCTGCCATGTGGGCGGCGATCGCCGTCGGCCGTCCGTACGTTCCCCTGAGTGCGAAGTACCCGCCAGCGCGGCTGCGCGGCATCGTCGCCCAGGCGGGCGTCGAGGTTGTGATCTGCGCCGCATCGGGACGGGACCTGCTCGCGCGTTTGGGCATCGCTCCCGAAGCGGCCATCTTGGCGCAGACGCAGATTTCCGCGGGGGCAACGGGAGACGCGGCGGTCGACTGGCGCGCGTCCGACACCGACGAGGGCATCGCCTACATCCTCTTTACGTCGGGTTCGACCGGCGAGCCCAAGGGCGTGCCGATCTCCTACGACAACCTGCAGAGTTTCGTCGAGAATCTGGATTCGGTGATCGACTACCGTCCGGAAGACGTCTGTACGCAATTCGGCGAGCTTTCCTTCGACCTCAGCACCCACGAGATCTACCTCGCCCTGCTGAACGGATGCACCTTGTGTCCCGCTCGGGAGATCGACCTCTTCAACCCGGCGGGATATGTTGTCGACAACGGCATCACCGTGTGGGTTTCGGGACCGTCCCAGGCGCGGGTCGCGCTCCACAACGGCCTCCCGGTCGGGCAGGTTCTGCGCACCGTCCGGCTCAGCATATTCAACGGTGAAGCGCTGACCGATCGGCTCGCCCGGGAGTGGCAGGCAGCGGTCGACGGCAGCGAGATCTGGAACACCTACGGGCCGACCGAGGCCACTGTCGCTGTGGCGGCGCTCCGCTGGCGGGACGACCCGGCTCTCTCCCATGCCGGCGTGGTCTCGATCGGGACGGCCTTTGCGGATTGCGTGCCGGCGCTTTTCGTGGACGACGAGATCATCCCCGTTTGTGCCGAGCGAAGCGATCTGATCGGCGAACTGCTGCTTGCCACGCCGCAGCGCTTCGACGGCTATCTCGACCCGGGTCTGCCGTCGCCCTTCGTCGTCGACGACGGCGGACTGAAGTACTATCGAACCGGCGACCGGGTTCTGGCGAGAGGGGATCTGCTGTTCTTCGTCGGTCGTATTGATCTGCAGGTGAAGGTCCGCGGGCACCGGATCGAACTCCTCGAGGTGGAGCATCGATTGCGGGAGTTCCTGGGTACCGATGCGCTCGCCGTGGTGGTCCACCCGCCGCCCCCCGCCATCTCGAATCAGTTGATCCTGTTCCTGGCGGGTGTACGCGAGGCGCCCCGGTTCACCGGTGAAGATCTCGGCCTCCCGAGCCACATGGTGCCGCGCCGTTGCATCCTTCTCGACTCGCTGCCGGTCACGGCGCACGGCAAGCTCGACCGGGATGCCTTGGGCGAGCTTGTCGCGGCGGACCCTTGACGGTTCCCCGAACCGCGCGCGTCGTCGCCCTGGCCGGCGCCGCCGCGCTCGTCGTCGGTCTTCTCTGGCTGGACGGGAACCGCGCGGGTCCGGCTGGCGCCATGGCCCGCTGCAATCTGCTGCTCTCGCGGGTGGACGAACCGGCGGCAGAGGTTCTCGTCGTCGGCAGCAGCCGGTCGGGGGTGGCACTCGATCCCGTGGCCATGCAAGGCATTCTGACCGCCGAACTCGGTTCCGCGCCCGTGCGCGTGGACCGGTTCGCCTTGGGGCACGTCTCGATCAGAGCGATGAGCGGACTGCTCGGCAACTACCTGGAGAACCGGGGCCCGCCGGTCGTCGTGGTGCTCGAGATCATGTTCATGACCGAACGCGGCGTCGACCGTCTCGCTCGTCGCGACCTGGCGCTGGCGCCGGAAGCGTACGTCTATCGACGGGACGTCAACCTGCTCGGCTTCGGGCAGCTGCTCGCCCAGGGCGCCGTTGCCAAGCCGTTCACGGGCGCCGAGGGCGTTGCCGATCTTTGGAGCCATCGCCTGAGAGGCGTGTTGTTGAGGGCGGGGGCCCTGGTCTACCAGGCTCTGCGCGATCCGCTGGGGGTCTGGGAGCTTGCCGCCTGCAAGCGGGAGGATTGGACCCGCGAACCCGGCTGGCCTGCGGATTTCGCGTTCAGCTACGGAGAATTCGAGCCCGACGCCCCCTTGGACGACCTCATCGAAGCACTCGAAGCCGATGTCGCCGGGGAGGCGCGGCTGCGCGAACCCGCAAGCTGGCAGGCGAACGCCCCGGCAGGCATCGCCTACCCGTATGATCCCGATGCCGCCTACCGGCGGGGCGAGGTCGCGCTCCTGCACTCGATGATCGAGAGCGTGCTGGAGGCGGGTGCGGAAGTCGAACTGCTGCCGCTGCCGCTGCACGGCTACGATCTAGATCACGCGGAACTTCGCCGCCTGATCGCGGGCTACGGGGGCAAAGTCCGACTCTTCGATCTCTACGGAGCGGTCGGCGTCGACTTCGGCCCGTTGTGGTACGACGACGGCCACGTGGCGATCTCGCCGGTGGGAAGACTGACCACGGCGTTGATGGCGCGGCGTCTCCTGCGGTCGGCGGCGCTCTTTGCGCGTCCGCCGGCGCCCGATGGTTGATCCGGTTTCCTTCCTTGTCCTCATCCTGCTCGCGACGGGGCTGTCGCATGCGGCGTTCGCCTACGATGCCCGGAACCGGCTGTTCTGGAGCTGCGCGCCGGGCGTCCTGCTGTTGTTCGCGGTGCATCCGGTGGCGCTCGTGTTCGCGCTGGCGTCGTTCGCCCTCTGCGGCGGCGTCTATGTTGCCGGCCGGTGCATGGGCAGTTCGCGCATCAACGCCCGGCTGCCGTATGCGATCCTGCTGCTCGTGTTCGTCCCCGATGCCGTCGGCGCGTTTGCCTCGGATCCGATCCTCATGCTCGGCAGCGCGTTCTTCGTCGTCCGGCAGATGATGACCGTGGCTGCGGCGCTGAAGGAACGGCGCGCCGCTTCCGACTTCGTTCCCGGGATGCTGCTGGCGACGTTCTTCTTCGCCGCCTTGCCCTCCGGTCCCGTGTTCAACGGTCTGCGCATCTGGGAGCAGTTGAAGGCCGGACGCCGCCCCGAATATCCGGAAGGACTGGTCCGACTGTTCGAGGGGTTCGTCTTCCTGTTCGCGTTCGGCGGCATCGCCAGCGTCGCCATCGAATACACCGGCCCGGTCGGCGCCGTGCTGGCCGAACGCTCGAACGCGGCGGCGCTATGGAGCTTTCGGCTGCTGGTCGAACCGTTGCTCGGAATCTGCCTCGTGTTCGTGACCTTCTACGGATACTCCCGCATGGCGGAGGGCACGGCGCTGCTGTTCGGTTGCGAGGTTCCGCGGAACTTCGACAAACCGCACCTCGCCCGGGACCTGGCCGATTTCTGGAAGCGCTGGCATCGCTCGATGGCGGACTTCGTGATGCAGTACATCTACCTGCCGCTCCTCGTCTCCACGTCGCGGGCCAGATTCGCCATGCTGGCGGCCTTCGTCTTCATGGGGATGTGGCACGAGTTGACGCTCGGCTATCTGGTCTGGGGGCTGGGCCACGGCGTCGGACTCGGGGTCTTTCTGCCGTGGGCGCGGCGGCGCAACGTTCCGGCACCGGTGGTGCGGGTCTTTTGCCTGGCGTACGTGGTCGCCCTGTCGGCCATCGCCCGGGGAATCTGGACATGACCCGGCCCCGCCTGCGACGCATCTGCTACCTGGCGTTTTGCGTCGTCGTGGCCATGGTGTGGATCCGCTTCGGCGTGTTCGAGGCGATCGAGGTTCCCTATGTCGGGTTCTGAGCGCGTTGCCGGTCCGCTGCGTCCCGTTCGCGCGTCTCCGGTGCGGGCGAACGGGAAGCCGCTGCGGTGACGGTGCGCAAAATGAAGCTTTACGTGCCGTCGCCGGCGTCCTGCCGATCGCCGTCCTGGGCATCCTTCGCCGGGGCGGAGGCAGTGGCCAGGCCGCGCCCCTGCGACTCGCCCTGCGCGGTGTCGAGTTGTCGCCGCGCGGCGGCCAGCTGCTCCCGGTCGGCTTCGATCTGCCGTCGGGCGTCCGCGAGATTGCGGCGCTCGCGCTCTATCTCCGCTCGCTCCCGCTCGACTTCCGCCCGCTCGCGCTTGACCAAAGCACTCGAATGGCGCAGCCGCTCGAGTTCGTAGGCGGCGAGTTCCGCCGCAGTGGGCGCATCGACGAGCGACTCGGGCAGGTAGCCCGCCATTGCCGGCTGATCGTCGAACGCGATTGCGGTGCCGTCGAAGTAGCGCGTCCAGAACCGCTGATGCGCGGCCCGGGGCTCCTGCGTCTCGGTCGTCCCGGTGCGCGGCACGTAGTGGATACGCACCTTCGTATCCGGCGGGAAGCCGCGCAGGGGCTTCTCCATCGGCAACGCCGACCAAGCCGCCGCCATGCGTTCGTAGTCCCATTCTTCGAGCGCGGTTTCGGCATGCGAGTACCATGGCGAGTGCTGCTTCAGGTCCGAGAACACATGGAGCGTGCCCGGGGTGGCGCCGAAGTCGCGCGCCGTGGCCTCCAGCGCTTCCACGAGGTAGGTCGGGCCGGGGGCCTGGCCGAGGGTCTGCTCGGCGAGGGCGTCGACGCGGCGCGCCAGGGCGTCGCGCTGACCGCAGAAATCCCTCGCGCTCGCACGCGCTTGCGCCGGTAGGTCGCAGTCGTCGGTAGCGCGGTGCTTCGCGGAGTCGGCGGGTCCGGCCAGGTCGATCGTCTTGCAGAGCCGACCGAGCAGGGTCCGCGGCGCCTCCGCGTGCCGGCTCAGGGCGTATACGGCGAGTTCGGTGCCCGCCTCCATCTCGATCGCCGTCCGGCGCAGCAGGTCGCCCGGCAGCGCCGCGTGGCGGGGATCCAGAGGTTTCCTGAAATCCATCAGGAAGGCGGCGCGGGCGACGCCCGAATCCGCCGCGCAGGGTGCCTCGGCGTCCTCGGCGGCGCCGGATGCCTGCTCGCCGCGGCCGTCGAAGGCGAAGTAGAGACCCACCGCGACGACGAGAACGAGCGGTCCGAACAGCACCGATGCAATGGGTCGGCGACCGTCGAGGGCTCTCATTCGGACATGCCCGGCAGGCTGATCCGGAGCACCGTGCCGCCGCCCGGCTGCGAGCCGACGGCGATCCGGCCGCCGTACTTGTGGACGATGTGCTGCGTGATGGCGAGGCCGACGCCCGGACGATCTTCACGCGTTCCCGCGAAGGGTTCGAACATGCGCATCCGGTCCTCGGGGCTGATCCCGATGCCGTTGTCGATGACGGTGACCGAGGCGTCGACGCCGTCGCGCGCGGTCTTGACGCAGATCTCGCCCTCGTCGGCATCGAGTCCCTTGTCGCGGATGGCGTGCAGCGCGTTGTCGATTACCTGTTCGAGCATGAGGCCGAGTTCGGCCCGCGACGCGAATACCGGCGGCGCGTCGTCGAACTCGGCGACAACCCTTGCGCCGTCGCCCGCGGCGACGACATCGAGCGCTGCTTCGGCACAGTCCGTCAGGTCGACCAGGTCGTAGCGATCCGTGCGCGCGGCGTTCGTGGTGGCGAAGCGTTCGGCAAGGACCGCGATGTCTTCGGCGCGGCGCGCCGTTGCGTCGTCGAAACCGACCGTCAGATCGCGCACCGCTTGGGCGATGCCGGCGCCGACCACCTCGGTCAGTATCTGCTGCGACATGAGCAGCTTGTGCGTCGTGTCCGGGGGATCGTGGTGCACGGTCGAGCCGTTCGTCGCCGCCTCGCTGCCGGCCCCCGCAACTGCGAGGGCAGCCTCGGCGGCCTCGACCGCTTCGGCCGCTGCAGGCGGCTGCGCTTCCTGCGACGGCGCTGGATGGGATCGGGCGACGAACACGAACACCCACACTAGGGACAGCGCGACGACGGATGCCCAGACGCCCATCATGTAGAGCTCGGCCTGACGCTCCAGGGTCTTCCCCTGGATGTCGAACTCGGCTGCCAGGTCGCCGGCGAGATCCGACACGTCGCCGGACGTCGCCTGGCGGAAGATCCGCTCGGTCGGCGCCTGCCGCTCAAGCAGGATCTCGGCATGGGCGAGGTAGTTGGACAAGGTGCCGGCGTCGTCGCCCGGCAGGGCGGCGAGGCGTTCCTCGAGCCGTTCGTGGATCGCCTTCAGGCGTCCCTTGGCTTCGTCCGAGGGGGAGGCCGCGTACCGGCCGAGGCCGTCGGCGAGTTCCGTGACATCCCCGGCGAGACCGGCGTCCGACGCGGTCCGGGCGATGCTCGCGGCGGCGTTCGGGAGATAGCGGGCCGAGTTGCGGATGACGGAGTTGGCGGTCTTGAAGCGCTCGATGCGCTCCTCCTTGGCGTCCAGCGCGCTCGCGAAGGCGTAGGTGTCGTTGGCCAGGCGCTCCGGCATGGTGGGGGTCGCGCGCACCGCCTCGAGCAGGCCCTTCTTGAGCCGGGCCACCTCGGGGATGAACGCGGCCAACGCATCGTAGTCGCCTAGAGGATTGGACCGGACGCGCGCCGTCTCGACGCTCCATTCGGTGGCCAGTTGGCGGATCTGCCGAATTTCGGCTGCGGCCCGCTGGTAGGTTTCGGCGTCGCCTTCTCGTGCCATGTAGTAGCTGATGGACGCTGCGGCGACCAGCAGGGCCGACAAGGCGAGGCCGGTCTTTGTTGCGGTGGTCATTGGGAATCCTCTCCGGTTCGTCACGGTCGCCCGGTTCGCTCGTCGGGATCGCCGTGGGCGCCCTGGCTGGTCTGAAACTCGGCTTGCGCCGTCGCCTCGGACGACCCGGTCGGAATCTGGTCCAAGCGGGCGCGTTGGCCGGCCAGTGTGCGGATGAACGCCACGATGGCGTTCTTGTCCGCGTCCGGCGCTTCGCGGCCGAGTTGGAATTCGAACATGATGTCGACGGCGTCGCGCAGCGTCGCGGCGCGGCCGTCGTGAAGGTAGGGCGCGGTGTGCACCGCCATGCGCAGGCTGGGCACCTTGAAGGCGTGCATGTCGGCCTCGTTGCCGGTGACGTTGAAACGTCCCCGGTCGGCGTCGGCGATGTCGCCCCGGCGTGTGAAGTAGTTGTTGATGACGCCGAACACCTGGAACATGTTGCCGCCGACGTTGGCGCCCTGGTGGCAGGAGACGCAGCCGTAGAACTTGAACAGCTCGTAGCCCCGGCGCTCCAGCGCGGTGATGGCGTTCTCGTCGCCGGCGAGCCAGGCGTCGAAACGGCTTCCCGGCGTAGTCAGGGAACGCATGAATTCGGCGAGCGCGTTCTTGATGGTGTCGCGGGTGATGCCGTCCGGGTAGATCGCGGCGAACTCGGACGGGTAGTTCTCGTCCCGGTAGAGCTTGGCGACGATGTCCGGCCACAGGCTGCCCATTTCAACCGGCGACTGCACCGGGCCGTCGACCTGCGCCTCCAGGGTGTCGGCGCGGCCGTCCCAGAACTGCTTGAAGTTGAAGCCGACGTTGAACACCGTCGGGGCGTTGATCGGGCCGGCTGCGCCGCCGACGCCGAACGACACCCGACCGCCGTCGTCGCCGCCGCTGGCCAGATCGTGGCAGGTCGCGCAGGACACGGTGCCGTCCTTGGAGAGCTGCGCATCGTGAAACAGCCGCTCGCCGAGAGCCGCCCGGGCCGGATCGACGTCGGGGGTTGCCGGAATCGGTCGGATCGGCTCGCCGCCGTTGGCGTACGCCAAGCCCGCAGCGAACATCGCCGCAGCCGCCAAGGCGCACCGCCCCGAGGCGGACGGGCTGCGTGCGGTCGAGCTGCGAACACATCTAGAGAGCATGGCGCTAGTAGAGAGCATGGCGCTAGCGGCCCGCAGGCGGGAACAATGGTCGATCCGTGTCGCGGCGCGGGAGCACGTTGCGATTCGTCCGAAGCGGAACTCGGCAGCGACCCTACCCGTGCCCGGCAGGGGACCGCAACGACAGCGGTCGCTTATTCTCGGTAGTCCCGAGAACGGTTGTCCGGCTACTACCGACCGCTACCACCCGCTACCACCCGGAAGGCCGCCAACCACCATTGGTAGTCCGCGACCGGTGCGCCGGCTCCCACTCGGCGGCGGTCTCACTACCAATCGGTGGTAGTAGCTGGCGGCGCCGATCGTTCTCACCAGCCCGCTTGGAGGGCTACTGCATCGATGCTGCGGACCTCGAAGACGGGCTAGGATCCGAGGCGCCCGAGACGGCGGTGAGGACACCGAGCCGCTTGGCCTTGCGCACCGCCTCTTGACGGTTGGCGGCACCGAGCTTGGCGAAGACCTTCCTGACGTGGTAGCGGATGCCGTTGTCGGTCAGTCCGAGCGCGCGGGCGATTTCCTTGTCGCGGTGATCGGACAGGCGGGCAAGTATCTCGATCTCCCGGTTGGTGAACACCACTTCGGCGTGGCTCCCTGAAATGCCGATCAATTCGAGCACCGCCCGTTTCGCCGCGATCAGGTACTCATCGTCGGTGTCGAGCTCTTCGAGCACGGCGGCGGCCGTACCGGGATCGGCCAACAACGCCCTCGAGAATCCCGTCCGCCGGAACAGTTGCAGGTTCTCGACTAGATATTCTCTGGCCCGACGCCGCTCGCCGCCGCGCCAGGCCGCGCACATCGCCTGCGCCGTGGCCCAGCTCTGCAGGCGGACGACGCTGCTTCCCCGCGCCCGGGCGGCGAACGCGTCGCCGAGGGCCAAGGCCCCAGCGTAGTCCTCCCCGGCCAGCAGCAGGCGCACCCGCGCACAGCAGATCGCTTCCATCTCGCGCCAGCTCTGCTGCGCCATGTCGACCAGCTGTTCAAGGTCGGACGGCAGTCCCGTCTCCCGCCACAGTTCTTTCGCCTCGTCCTGGCGTCCCGCACGGATCAGCGCCGACACGCGCACGGCGGCCAGCCACCGGCAGAACGTCGACAATCCCCGGGCCCGCGCGAACTCCCATGCCTCGCGCAGGATGGCGGACGCGTGGGCAGGGGCGTTCTGACGGTGCGCAAGCTCGACCCTGACATCCACGGACGCCGCGTAGACGTCGAGCCAGGCGCCCACCCGCGCGAGCCTGTCGAGCGGCGGCACGCGCCGTCTTGCCACGGTGGTCCGGTTCGCCTCGATCGCGGCTTCCGCAGCGAACGCGTCGCCGATCAGTTGAGGACTCTCGTGGCCGGGAAATTGCCGCTGCGCAGTGTTCAGAGCTTCAGTCAGCGCGGCTTCGGAGGATGCCACATCGCCGGCCGCGAACAGGATGGCGCCTTCCAGTATCCAAGCGGCCAGTGCCAAGGAGGGGGTTTCGAGGGAGAATCCGCGCGCCCGTCGGATAGCCGCTAGCGCTGCATCGAGATGCCCCAATTGGTAGTGGTTGGCCGCCTGGCCGTAGGAAATGGCGGCGGAGACGACCGGATCGAACCCCGTTTGCGCAATGGCCAATTCACCTTCCACCATGACGGATCGCACCGCGTCCGAGCCGGCGGGCACGCAACCGCACATCAGCATCAGGCCCCGCAACATGAGACTGTCGGTTCTCAGATCGTCGTCGTTGCCGTCGCCGGTAGCGACAGCCAGGATGCCACCTGCCGCCACCGGATCGAACGCCTTGCCGCCTATCGCCTGGGCGGCGAGCCACGCGAGACGAAGCCGCGGGGATTTCCGCACGATGTCCTCCGGAAGGAGCCCGACAGCGTCCTGAAGGCCCCGAATCCCGAACGCGCACACCAACCGGATTGCGCCTCCGTCCTCTACGATCTCGGCAGCCAGCCCGGCGTCGTTCGCACGGAGCGCCTGACGCACGGCGTCGACCGTCCTTCCGCGCGCGGCGAACGCAACCGCCATGCGACGGCGCAGATCACGATCTTCGCCAGCAAGCTCGCTCTCGGCGTAGCGGCGGATGAGCGCGTGCAGGCGGAACCTGGTGCCGCTGTCGATCCTCTGCAACAGACCGCGCAGGATCGCGAGCTCCCGCAAGCGTTGCGTCGACCCGACACCTAGGACCTCGTCGAACAGGTCCTCGTCCGCCCATTCGAAACAGGCCGCTTCGAGCAGGAATTTCCGATCGCTCGTGGCCATGCCGCGCATGAGGCGCGACGCCACCCAGTTGTCGCCAACTTGGGACGCCTCGGTTGCGTTCGTCTGGTTGAAGTTCCGTTGCAGGCAGGCGGCGATGGGCCAACCCTGCGATTCCTGCCACAAGGCGCCGAGCCGCTCGCTCGTTAGCTCACTCCCGAAGAAAGCGCGGAATTCCGGATAGGTGAAACGAAGTTCCTCGGGACCCAGCGAAATGGCGCGTCCCTGGGCAATCGGTGTGGCGACGTCGATTAGGCGGGGCAGTTGCCGGCACGCTAGGGCGAGATGGAGATTCGCGGGACCGCGCCAGATCAGGTAGTCGATGATGCGTGCGCTGTCGTCGGGGATCCGGTCCAGTTCGTCGATGGCCAGTATGCAGCGACGCGAATCCGATCGGATGCCGGCCAGCAGACTGTCGAGATCCAGCATCTCGGTGCTTCTGATCGCTTCGCCGTCGGGCTCCGCCATTTCCCAAGGCACGTCGGCGGCGTAGGTCAGGTGGGCGACAAGCCTTCGCGCATCGTCCTGCTCGTCGACCGAAAGCCAGATGACAAGGTCGCCGCGCTCCTCCGCGCGGCGGCAGCAGTCCGCAAGCAACGTCGTCTTGCCGAATCCGCCCGCACTGACGAGAAGCGTTAGCCGGCGTTGCGCGGGGTCGCAGCGATCCACGAGGCCGGGTCGTTCCAATGCGCCTATGGGAGTCTCCGGCAGGAGGGTTTTCTCTGGGGAAACCCGATAGGTCGTGTTCGATCCGTCGCGTGTGTCGCCGGTCGTGCGGGGCAACCGTTCCGTGTCCTGCGCCATACGCTCCATGGAGTCTATTGGGCAAATGCCATTCGACGCACATCGTAACACTACCGGACCCTCGGCACCGGAGCGGGGAACCGCCACGACTCCGACTCGAAGTGCGGACCGACTCCAAGCTAGCCGTCGTCGGAGAGGGGAAGGTTCAGCAGCCGAGAATTATCGACGGCCTCCCGGCGGTTGGCAACGCCGAGTTTCCGGTAGATCTTCTTGATGTGGTAGCGGACGCCACTGGCCGTCAGGCCGAGCGCCCGGGCGATCTCTGTGTCTTGGGAATCGGCAAGCCGGGCGAGTATCTCCAGTTCGCGCTCGGTGAGATCAGTTTGACTCTCCTCGTTGCTGCTGCCGCCCGTCGTCGCCACTGTCTCGAGAACCGCTTCCTTCGCCGCGTTCAGTTCCCGAGCGTCCGCATCGAGGCACCGGAGCACGGCCGCTGTGGTCTCGGTCTGCTCGGTCAACGCTCTAAGGAAACCGGTGCGTTGGAATATCCGCAGGTTCTCGATCAGAAACTCCTGCGCTGCGTCCGTAGCGCCGGCCCGCCATGCCACATGCATGCATAGGGCTGCGGCATGGCTCTGCGACCGCGTTAGGCCCTTGTCTCGGGCGTGTGCATGGAACGAGCGGCCGAGAGTCATGGCTGCACCGAAATTCCCCCCGACCGCAGCCGTCAGCAGCCTCACGCGCGCGCTGCAGACCGCCTCCATCTCGCGCCAGCTTTGGTTTTCGGTGTCGACGAGGTCTTCGACTTTCGTCGGCAGCGCCGCTTCCCGCCACAGCCGGTTCGCGTCGTTCACCCGTCCCACCCGGACGAATGCCGACACTCGAAGTGCGGTCAGCCACCGGGCCAAGGACGGCAGACGTCTGTTCGCGGCAAACGCGTCCGCCTCCTGTAAAGTGCTCAACGCTGCAGCGGGCGCCCCCCGTCGCAGGGCAAGTTCGACTTGGATGTCGACGGCAGCCGCGAGTCCGTCCATCCATGTCCTCACGCGCGCAAGCTCGGCAAGGCTGATCGTGCGCCGGCCCGCCGCCTTCAGGCGGTTCGCTTCGAGAGCGCCTTCCGCAGCAAACACGGCGCAGGTCACCTCGGGGCTTTCGTGGCCTGCGAAGTGCTGCTGGATATCCCGCTGTGCCCTGGTCAGCACCGTCTCGGACTCGCGGGTGTCACCCCGCGCGAAAAGGATCGCGCCTTCCAGAGGCCGGGCTTCCAATGCAATGCCCGGGCACGCACCGGCGAGTTCACGCACGCGTTGCGCAGCGACGAGCGCGGCGGCGAGATCGCCCGTCGTGTAGCGGTGCCACGCCTGGCCGTAGAGAAATCCGCCCAGCACGACGGGGTCCAACCCGGGGTCGACGATGGCCCGTTCGACCTCCTTCATGGTGGAACGTACCTGGTGCGAGTCTACCGGCATGCAACCGGCTATCATGGAAGCGCCGCGGAGGATGATCGCGTCGGTTCGAAGTTCGTCGCTGTTGCCGACATGGGTGGGGTCGGCAGGCCTGCGGCCGGCAGGCGTCGAGAGGTCGTCGCCGACCGGTTCGGAAATCCCGTCCCTCAGTGTCGAGGCTACAGCCCGCGCAAGCTCGAGCCGTGGAAACTTGGCTGTCACGTCCTGCGGGAGGACCGCAACGGCTTCTTGCAGTCCCTTTAGTCCATCGACGAAAAGCAGTCGGACGGCCCCGGCGGCTTCGAATATCTCGGCCGCCAGGACACCGTCGTTCGCCGCAATGGCTTGGCGCATGGCGTAGACCGTTTTGCCACGCTTAGCGGCAGCGACCGCAATGCGGCGATGGACCTTGCCGCCTTCCCCAAGCAATCGCAGTTCCATCTCGGCGTAGCGGCGAATGATTGGATGCAGTCTGAAGACCGCGCCTCGTTTCGTCTCCTGCAAGAGGCCGCGCAGGACTCCGATGCGCCGCAGTCGTTCCGTTGCCCCGAACCCGAGAACTTCGTCGGCAAACTCCGCATCCGCCCACTCGAGACACCCGGCCTCGAGCACGAAACGCCGGTCCTCTTCCGCAAGACCGCGCATTAGGCGTGTACCGACCCAGTTCGCAGACAGGTTGGACAGATCGAGTTGACCCGATTGGGACAGGTTTCTTTGCAGGCAGGCGGCGATCGGCCAGCCGAAGGACTCGTCCCACAGAGCACGCAGTCTCTGGCTCGGCAGGATGCCGCCGAAATACGATCCTAGCTCTGAGCGCGTGAACCGAAGCTCGTCGGGTCCCACGGCGATGCCGAGTCCCTCGGCGAGCGTCGTGGCCACATCGATGGACGGGGGCAGATTCCGACAAGCCACTGCGAAGTGGAGATTGGCGGGACCACGCCGAATCAGGTAGTCGACGATGTGCGCGCCGCTTTCGGAAATGCGCTCCAGTTCGTCCAGAGCCAAAACCCAGCGGCTGCTATCCCTTCGAACCCTGGCCATCAGAGCATGGAGATGTTGCGCTTCGGCGTCGACCTCGGGGCTGGCCTCGTGCTCGCCGACGATCCACTCCAGCCCGGCGGCGTGCGCGAGGTGGGCGACCACCCTTGGTCCGTCGTCCTGTTCGTCGACCGAGAGCCACATGACCTTGTCGCCACGACTCTCGGCCCGGCGGCAACACTCCGCCATCAGGGTTGTCTTGCCGAATCCGCCCGGACTCAACAGAACGGTCAGTCTGCGTTGGACAGGATCGAGGCGGTTCGCGAGGCCTGTTCGTTCCAAGGCGTCCACCGGAGCGTCCGGTATGAATGTCTTCTCCGGGGCGACCCGAAACGGCATTCTCGGTCGTCGGCCTGTTTCGGCGGCGAACCGATCCGCCTCCTTAGGCATCTCTCTCGCAGATCCTGCCTTCCCTGAGAATCACCATCTTAGTGGAAATGGCGGATGCCGGATAGCGTCTGCGTCACGTCTGCGTCCATGGATCATGTAGAACTGGCCGGTCCGGATGCCCGCCGCAGCGGCTGCGGCCACCTCCGCCGCCGGCATTCCCGCCCGGGCCATGAAGGTGCCGCCGGTCGCCGGCGCGTCCGAAGGATCGCCGAACTCGGCCCGGCACCGCTCGCCGGCCCGCCACAGCGAGGAGTCGACGATGCCAGGGCAGAGCACGCTGACCTTGACGCGCGCCGGAAGTTCGCGCGCAGCACGTCCGACAGTCCAAGCAGGGCGTGCTTGGATGCTTGGACGCCGTGTAGACGCCGGCGCCGACATGGGGCACGCTCAACGCGTGCTCGAGGCCGTGTTGACCACGCGGCGGGGGCGCTTCGACGCCAGGAATCTCGGCACGAACGCGCGAATGCCGTTCACAGCGCCACGTACGTCCACGCCGGAACTCGCTAGCGGCCCCGAGGGAGCTTGGGAGGAGTCTTGGTTCCGCCGCCTGCGGGCCGCAGAGACACCGGCTTCCCAAGGGGCCGCAAGGTGACAGTTTAGCCAGCCTCCTGCACTCTACAACTGCTTTTGTGTTCGAACGCGTCGCACCGTCATCGGGTCCCCGACGTCGAAGAAAACTACGCAAGGGCGGCAGCGTGTCTTCGATCGGGTCTGTGTCGCGAGTTCAAGCAACGGCTCAACGGCGATACTGGAATTGGAGTCGTACGACCCGCGACTGGCGTTTCTCGCAGCCGTCCACGGCGTCGAATTCGAACGACCATCCCCGAACGACCTGCTCGGCACGTCGTGTGAACAAGTACATGTAGCGCGGCACCTCGACAGTGGATCCCGCCGACTGGGCGGCCACGTCATCGTCCACCGTTTCGCCGTATTCGTCGATGGTGTAGCCGACGAGGATTTCCGCCGAGCCGTAGTTCCATCGTCGGCCTCGGGTGCTGCCACCGAGTGGATAGGCGTCGACGCCCTCAAACTCAGGCTTCAGAGTCGCAGAGCAGAAGCTCGGCTCCGCGTCCACTGTCGTCTCGGGATTCTCGGCATAGGGTTGCCGTTCCGGCGAGACCGAGGCAGCGGAGGCTTCGGTGTAGTCGGTCGCAGGGTCGTTCAGGGGTGGCTGATCGGGATCCCCGGTCGTGCTCCCAGCGACGACAACGGGTGCCGCGTCTTCCTTCGTCGCGGGGACCGTGGGGGTCGCTATAGCGAGCGGGGTATTGTCTAGCGGAATCTGCCCGGAATCTCCGGCGTCGTTGCCGGCGGCGGGTGCAGATTCCTGGTCAGGTTGCTCCGGCTCGGTGGCGACCGCGACCGGGAGCGACCGGGCGGCGGCGGTCGCGTCATCTGCCCTGCGGACATCCTGCGTCTCGGGTTCGGCCGCAACGACCGTCGCCTCATCTGCCGGGCGGGCATCCTGCGTCTCGGCCACAACGGTGGTCGCGTCAACTGTCGGGCCGGCAAATCGCGTCTCGGGTTCGGCCACGACGGTGGTCGCCGGCGCATCGGCTTCCTCGTCCACGACCAATGGGACATCTGCTGCGCCGTTGTCGGCCGGGGAGGCAGGTTCGGGTTCGGCCGGACGTTGCAGCGGCGAGCCCGTTTCGCGTGCCGCCGGCTCCTCTTCCCGCCCCGTCACGGCGGTCGGGCCGAGCCCGGCGGGATCCACCTGATCGGCAAAGGGCTGCACTGCGTAGGCGACGTGCAGAGGCTGTTGGTCGAAAGCGAGGGAACCGACATCTACGAAGTACCGGCGCCAGAACCTTTGGTGGGCCCGAGCCACTCGCGGATGCTCCGTTAGTCCGCGTCGGGGCACGTAGTAGACAGTCACCGCAAGATCCGGATCGGCCGGCGGCGGATCCGACAGAATACCGGTCTGCTGCTCGCGTGCGTGGACGTAACGGTCAAAGTCCCATCCGTTCGGCCCGCGTTCCGCGTGGGAGTACCACGCCGCGTGTTGCAGCATGTCGGAGAACACGTACAGCTTGGGATTCGCGAACTGCGCAAGCTCTAGGCGAGTGTCCTCGATGGCCTCCACCAGGTAGGCGCTTGCCACCTTCGCTGGCCAATCCCGAGCGGTGATGCCGTCGATGCGCCGCTTGAGCGCATCCCGCTGCTCGCAGAACTGCACGGCGCGGTCCCGGACGCGTCGCGAAAGCTGCGCCGGCAGGTCGTCGCAGTCGCGCGTCTCGCCCGAACGGTCCTTGGCCGCGGCAACGGCCAGGCTGTCACTGGCGTAGGGTTTGCAGAGTCGGTGGAGGAGTACGCGCGGCGCAAACGGGCTCGCTGCGACGACAAAGACCTGCAGCTCCGAGTTGGCGGCCATGTCGAGCGTCACGCGATGCAGCAGTTCGGAGGCTAGACCCGCAGTGGCGTCGGCGTTCGGTTTGCCGATGTCGAGCAGCAGCACGGTGCGTCCGGCGATGGCAGTCGCGTCGACCGGGCAGAGGCTCGCATCGAGGTCCAGCTGGTCGCCCTCGGTGCCGCCCATGAACGAAAGCGCCACGATGGCCAGCACGATCACGGCCAGACCCCCGGCTACATACAACCCGTACCGTGCCCGTTCGCGGGGCGGTCGGACACGTGGCGTGGTTCGGGCCGGTGGCACTGGTCCCCCCCCCCCCGGTTGGCCGGATATCACTCTTTGACGAGTGTCACCAATATTAGACTCACCCGGCGTTCGTTGTCCAAGGGAGAGGGAGGGGGAGTGCCCAAGCAACCCAAGCAAGACCGCCAGCCGGCAAGGCGAGGTACTCCGCTCGTCGGTACGCCGATACACCAGCGCGAACTCCCGGGCTCGTTCGCCTCCCAACCGGCGCGGCCGGTCCAGCCGGTCCAGTCCAGTCCTTCACAATCGCCGCGCATACGCGTACAGTCCCTCATCGAGTCCCGTTCGGCGGGTGACTGTGACGCAAGTCCCGCCCTTTGGCCAGCGTTGTTTGGTGGCAGACCTGCAGACGAAGCGGTCATACGGTTCGTTGGGGTGGACAGTGGCGTAGGGAAATTGGCAAACATCGACTCGCATACCCTGCCCGCCGGCTACGTGCTTTTCGACACGTACGAGATCCGCGCGGTATTGCAGCTCGGCGTTGCGAGCGTGCGTTACGCGGCTACCGCAGACGGCGTACCCGTCGTCGTAGAGGAGTATTTCCCGGCCCGTTTGGCGGTGCGCCACGACGGCGTCGAGGTCGCACCCCGCAGCCTCCAGAGGGCAAACGAGTTCGAAGCGGGCCTGTCGGCGTTCCTGGCGACGTCGCGCACGCTTGCCGGCCTTCGCGACGACAGTATCGCTGCCATGCACCATTGGGTGGACGCAAACGGCACCGGCTATGCGGTATCCGAAGCCGTGGCGGGGGAGACCCTCGCGGCTCGGCTTGAACGGCAGGCGACGTTGACCGACGACGAGGTGAGAGAACTGATGCAGCCGCTCATCGCGGGTTTGGGTGTCGCCCACACGTTGGGCGTGTTGCATCGTCAGGTGAATCCCGAAGCAATCGTCATTCGTAGCGACGGCACGCCGGTGCTGCGCAACTTCGGTATCGGCGCAAAGGTGGTCAGCGGCGCCCGCCGGGCCTTCGAAGCCCATACGGGGAACCTCGCGGAGACCGCGCCGGGCTACACCGCCCTTGAACAATACTCGCCGGGCGGCCGCGAGGGTCCGTGGACCGACATCTATGCGCTTGGCGCGGTCATGTACCGCTGCACGACCGGGGCGACCCCGGCGGATGCCCCGTTCCGCGCTGCGGGCGGGGATCTGAGGCCGGCCGCCTACATGGGCGATGGCCGCGACATCGACATGCTAGCCGCAATCGACGCCGCCATGGCCGTCCCCATCGCGTCGCGACCCCAAAGCCTGCCGGCGTGGCAGGCAATGCTGTTCCGGGATGCGGCGCGGACCGTGCTCGCGAGCCGGGCCGCACGGACGTCCGCACGCGGATTCGGTCGTACGGCGAGCGCGGCGTCGGTCGGTTCGTCGCAGATTGCCGTGTCGCGGCAGGTGGCTCGCATTGCCGTCCGGCAGGGACCCGAGGACGCGCACGCCGGTTTGCGGGCGTTGCGGTGGACCGTTCCGGCTTTGGCGGCGACCGGCATGATCGTCGTCATCACCTGGATCGATACCGGAGTTCTGCGGGGCAACGCCGACGTGCCGGCGCCAAACGGGTACGGACCCCTGCGCGGCAACGAGCACGCCGACATGCTTCGCTCGGGAGGGACCGGACCGACCATGGTCACGATGCCGCCGGGCCGCATTCGCCTAGGCTGTATCGGACCCGAATGCTCGAGTCCGGATGCGCCCGGACGGCTCGTGGTGTTCAAGCGTGCGTTTGCGGTCTCCAAGTACGAAGTGACCGGTGTCGACTATGCGCCCTTCGCCGCCGCGACCGGTAGGCCGTCGCCTAAGACCGGCGCGAGCGCCCGGCGTGCGGTGGTGGACGTGTCCTGGCACGACGCGGTGGCCTACGCGGAGTGGCTTTCCGAGCAGACCGGGCGTGAGTACCGCGTGCCGAGCGAAGCGGAATGGGAGTATGCGGCGCGCGCCGGGGGCGACGGCTGGCGCCGTACCGATCCGGTCGTCTCGCGGGCGGCTGCGCGGGCGGGGGTCAGTGCCGCTAACGCGTGGGGATTCCACGACATGCTCGGCAACGTGTCGGAGTGGGTATTCGACTGCGGCGGTGCGGTCCAGGCGCCTGCCCCGGAAGACGGGAGTGCCTGGGTGCAGAAGGGGTGCGAAAGCCGGGTGCGCCGGCGCGGACTGTGGGATGCGTCCTCGCCGGATCCCGATCCGGCGCTGCGGATTTCCAGCGACCCCGATCGCCGCGCTCCGGACACCGGCTTCCGGGTTGCCCTTCTAGTGGACTAGCGGGTCAAGACGCAGTATGTTCGAGAGAGACTTATCAGTGAAGTCGGACACGAGGACGCGGTGACAGGAGCGTTCGTCCGATAGCAGCACCGGGGGGAGAGAATCCATGGGCGAGAAACGTTGGCGAAAGACGCCGCTCGCAGCGGCCGTGTCGGTTGCCGTGGCTGGAATGGCAACGGGCCAGGAGGCGGGGGACACAGACGCCGAGGCGGTCACCCTCGAGGAACTGATCGTCGCCGTCGGCATTCGGGAGAGTCTGAAGCAGTCGATGGATCTCAAACGCGCTGCCATCGGCGTGGTGGATCTGATCACTGCGGAGGACATCGGCGATTTCCCGGACAGCAATCTCGCCGAGTCGCTGCAACGAATCACGGGCGTCTCCATCGACCGCGAGCGCGGCGAGGGCGCCCGCGTCACCGTCCGCGGCTTCGGCCCGGACTTCAACCTTGTGCTGCTCAACGGCCGGCAGATGCCGACGGCCTCCGGACTTGGGCGTTCGTTTGATTTCGGCAACCTCGCATCCGAGGGCATCAGCACGGTGGAGATCTACAAGAGCGGCCAGGCGCAGATGCCGACCGGCGGCATCGGGGCCACGATGAGCATTCGCACGACGCGGCCGCTCGAGAACCCGGGTCCGTCCTTTACAGCGGCCGGCAGCGCGCTTCGCGATCTCTCCACGGAGGAGGGCAGCGAAGTGACCCCCGAGATCTCGGCGCTGTTCTCGAACACGTTCGCCAACGACCGCGTCGGCATTGCGCTGAGCGTCGTCCGTCAAGATCGCGACAACGGCGCCAACACGGCGAACGTCGGCGGCTGGCGGACGTTCCCCGGCGAGACGGACAACTGCTGGTGTGGCATTGGCCCGTCCGAGTGGGGGGGCATCCCGCCGCACACCGATCCCAACCAGCAGAACCGGCCGGGGGAGGGAGACCTCTACTCGGTGCCCCAGGCGATCGGCTACGAAATCGCGGAATTCGATCGCGTTCGAACCAACGGCCAGCTCACGCTGCAGGTCCAGCCCTCCGACGTCTTTGTCGCCACGCTCGACTACACGGTTTCCGAGGTCGAACTCGAACGCACGTACAGCAACCTTTCGGCATGGTTCAACTTCGGTGGCCAGGAGACGTTGTGGACCGACGGCCCGCAGGCGTCCCCGCTCACCTACACCGAGAATGCGAGCAATGCCGACTACTCCATGGCCGGCGGTCAGGACGCTTGGCGCACGCAAAACGGGGCGACCGGCTTGAACCTGATCTGGGACGCGACCAACCGGCTGTCGTTGGAGTTCGATCACCACAATTCGACGGCAAGCCGCGAACCGGACAGCCCGTACGGCGACTCCGCCCTGCTCTCCACGGCAGCGTTCACGCGCTCGCGAACCAGCGGCCACTTCGGCGCCGAGCTGCCGGTGCTCGAACTCACGCTCGCCGACCCGCTCTCGCCCGACGACATGATCGTCACGGGAAGCGTGTTCACCAACAACTTCTCGGAAATGGACATTGCGCAGACGCGGCTCGGCGGAATCTACGAGTTGGACTTGAGCTTCATCGACAGCATCGACTTCGGCATCCAGCTGACGGATGTCGACAACCGCGCAGCGGGCTCGGTGGTGCAACGCGACGCCTGGGGTGGCGTGACGCAGCCGGGCGCCATCTCGGACCTCTTGATGCCGTCGGATGCGGGCGACGCCTTTGACCAGGTCCCGGGGGGCGACGACGCGCGGCGGCAGACGGCGTACTACCGGTTCGACATGGCGGAACTCGTGGCGCGTACCGAGCAACTCATGCGTTCCGGGGCAGCGACCACGTTCGTGCTCAACGACATGGGCGATTGCGGCACCGGGCTCTGCCTGTCGAGCCGCTTCACCGCCGACCGGCGCACGCTCGAGGCGTCCGAGGCATTGTATGTGCAGGCGAACATGAGCGGCGACTGGGGGACCATGCCCGTCGCGGTTCGCATAGGACTCCGATACGAGGGCACCGACATCGATTCCGAAGCCCTCTCCCCCGCGTTCACGGGCATCAATTGGATCTCCGACAATGAACTCACCGCCGTCCGGGCGGATACTGCCTTCACCAGTCTGAGCGGTAGCTACGACCTCCTGCTGCCGAGTTTCGACTTCAAGATCGATCTGTCGCCGGTTCTCGTCAGCCGGTTCTCCTACAGCGAGACCATGACCCGTCCGAACTACGGGGACATCCAGGGCGGCCAGACGATCGAGTCGCTGGTGCGCGTCGACGGCGGTCGGGGCAACCGGGGCAATCCGGCGCTGCTCCCGTTCCAGTCGCAGAACTACGACGTGACGCTGGAGTGCTACTACGGCGACGGCAGCTATGTGGCGGCAGGCTACTTCCTCAAGGATGTCGAGAATTTCATCGGCACGTCATCGGTCACCGAGGAGACATTCAACCTGCCGCACCCGGGGCTCGGGCCGCTGGCCGAGGAGGCGCGTGCGGCGACCGGCAGTTCGGACTCGGCAACGCTCTACCGGTGGATACTCGCGAATCGTGCCGACGCGCCCGGCGTCGATGCGGCGAACGGCGTCATCTCGGGCGTCGCGGGCCGCGACCCGGCCTCGCCGTTCATCCTCACGGTCCCGGTCAACATCGAGCAGGCCACGATGCGCGGCTGGGAGTTCGTCGTGCAGCACAACTTCGGCGGGTCGGGCTTCGGTTTCATCGCCAACGCGACCATCGTCGACGCCGATGTCGGCTACGACAACTTCAGCCTGGCGCAGCAGTTCGTGCTCACGGGCTTGAGCGACTCCGCCAACCTGATCGCCTTCTACGACAAGAACGGCGTCAACGTGCGGCTGGCATACAACTGGCGCGACGACTTCCTCGCGGGAACGGGACAGGCGAACGTGGGCGCAGGGCCGCCGACCTACGTTGCCGCCTACCAGCAGCTCGATGTGAGCGCGAGCTACTGGATTACGGACGCCATGCAGGTGTACGTCGACGCGATCAACGTTACCGACGAGACGACGCACCTCTACGGGCGCGACCGGCTTCAGACGCTCTTCGCCGGCCAGGCGGGCCCGCGTTTCAGCATCGGTTTCCGATACAAGCTGTGAACGCCCCGCTCGCCACACGCACACACGCCGCTCGAAACTGTCTGTCGCGGTCTGAGTCGCCGTCGGGTAGCGGTCTAGTTTAGACTGGACCACCGAGGGAGCTTTGCTGGCGTGCCATGATCAAGAAAAATCCTACCAGTTGGTGTGCATTGTTGGCGGCGCTCGCCTGGCCTGCTTGGGGCGAGGAGTTGGCGCCTGTGCTCGACAGCGGCACAACCGCTTGGATGCTGACGGCGGCCGTGCTGGGCCTGATGATGACAGTGCCCGGGATCGCGCTGTTCTACGGCGGCATGGTGCGCCGCAAGAACATGCTCTCGATCTCGGGGCAGTGTTTCGCCATCTGCTGTCTGGTGTCGGTGCTCTGGATACTCCTGGGCTACAGCCTGGCGTTCTCGGGAGACAACGAGTACATCGGCGACTTCGGCATGCTGTTCCTCGCGAATCTGGACCTCGATTCGTTGCGCGGCACTTTCCCGGAGTCGCTGTACGTCGTGTTTCAGCTGGGCTTCGCCGTGGTCGCCGCCGCCTTGATCACCGGCGCCGTGGCGGATCGGATGAAGTTCACATCCCTGCTTCTCTTCATCGGGCTTTGGTCCGTTGTCGTGTACGCGCCCGTGGTTCACTGGATCTGGGGCGGCGGCTTCCTCAAGGAGGAGGGGGTGCTGGACTACGCGGGCGGGACGATCGTCCACATCAATGCCGGGGTGGCCGGGCTGGTGGCCTGTCTGGTCGTCGGCAAGCGAACCGGCTACGGCGCCGAGAACATGGCACCGCACAATCCGCTCTTCAGCGTCATCGGCGTGTCGCTGCTCTGGATCGGCTGGTTCGGGTTCAGTGCGGGTTCGTCGCTGACGGCGGGCGGCAATGCGGCGTACGCGATGCTTGTCACCCAAACCTCTGCGGCGGCCGGGGCGTTGACCTGGATGTTCTACGAGGCGGCCGTGCTAAAGAAGCCTAGTGTTCTCGGGCTCGTGTCGGGTGCCGTCGCAGGGCTGGTGGCCATCACCCCGGCGGCGGGCTACGTTTCGCCGGTAGGCGCCGTCGCGATCGGCGTAGTCGCCGGTTTCTCGTGCTGCTGGGCGTGCGCGTGGTTGAAGTACAGTCTCGGCTACGACGACGCATTGGACGTGTTCGGCATCCACGGCATCGGCGGCCTGCTCGGCGCGATCCTGACGGGCGTGTTCGCACTGGAGGAAATCGGCAACGCGTCGGGTGCGGTCGAGGGCAACTATTGGCAGATCTGGGTGCAGTTCGAGGGCGTCTTGGCGGTGGGCGGCTGGAGTGCCCTCGGCACGGTCGGGATTCTCTATCTGGTCAAACGAATCACCGGGCTGCGGGTGTCGGTCGAGGAAGAGGCCGAGGGTTTGGACTACAGCCAGCACGGGGAAGCGATCGGCGCCGATATGTAGACTGCGGAGGGTCGGCGTTCCCATGCGCGGTTTTGGCGTGGCCGGCCCGAAGGACGCGACGCGAAACACAGGTGCAGCGCGCGGATTCTCTCTCTCTAGAGCTCTACTAGAGGCGTTGGGGAAGGCCGCAGGTGGAACCCGAACAGGCAGTTCGTTTGCCGACATCACGTCCGTAGGGTAGAAACCCGCCATGGCGGATGATCTCAAGACACTAGCGGCAGGGCACCGACTGGGTGCCTACGAGATTCAACGGCTGTTGGGTTCCGGGACGTTTGGCAACGTCTATCTTTGCCTCGACGAGGTCGGTGCCGGCAACGTTGCGGTGCGCGAATACGTCCCGCGCGGTCTCGCCGTACACACAGAGGACTTGCGGGTGCAACCTGTGTCACCCGCCGCCGAGGCGGCGTTCCGCGCCGGTCTTGCGCGCTTCGTCGAACGAGCCGAAAGGATGATGGCCGTCGCACATCCCAATGTCGTGCGGATCCGTGGCGTGTTCGAGGCCAACGGCACGGCATGTGTTGCGATGGATTACGTGTCGGGGCGTCCACTTGCCGCTCTGCTGCGTTCGGGAAGCACGCTGACCAACGCCGAACTGGTGGGTCGAATTCGGCCCGTGGCGGAAGGTCTGGCGGCGATACACCGTGCCGGGACGGCCCATGGAAACCTCGGTCTCGGCAGCATCGTCGTGCGCGAGGACGGCTCTGCCGTGTTGCTGGGCTTGACGGTTTCCGCGCAGGACGAGTTCGGCGCCGTGCGCATGCCCGGCTATGCGTCGATCGAGCACTATTCTGCGCGCGCCGACCAGGTCACCGTGCGTGCGGATGCCTACTCCCTGGCCGCGGTGCTTTACCGCTGCGTAACGGGAGTCACGCCACCGGAGGCGCCGATTCGCGCCGAACGGGATACGCTGGTACCCGCCGTCCGGGCGGCAAAAGGCAGAAGTGCCTACAGCCCGCAGCTTCTCTCGGCGATCGATGCGGCGCTCACACTCGATCCCGCAATGCGTCCGGATGGCGTACAGGCGCTGCTGGACGCCCTGGTGGATGCGCCGCCGGACGCACGCAAGCAGTCTCGACGGCGCCCGCAGGCGCCGGCGGCGGACGTAGACGAGCGGGCGGTACGCGCACCGCGCCGATGGCACAAAGTCGCCTTGGGGGCCGCAGCCGCAGGGCTGGTCGGAATCGTCGCCGGCCTATTCGTGGTGCAACGCGGCGACTGGGCAACCGTCGACGAAAGTGGAGACCGGCCCGTCGTGATCACCCCTTCGGATTCCGGCCTACTAGCGCCGCCGGTCGCGCAGGGCACTGAACCGCCTCCTGCCGCGGCAAAGGAAACGACACCTGAAGACGACGGCCCGGCGTTCGTCGATGCGCCTCGGGCAACGCCCGTTCCTCCGGCCGAAGCGCCGCTGCCCCGGACGGCATCGCTGGTCGTGACAACCCAACCACCGGGCGCAGAGGTCCTTCTCGACGACGAGCCGGTTGGCGCCACGCCGCTGGAAATCGACGAGCTGCCGGCCCGTGTCTATGCCGTCGCGCTTCGGCATCCGTACTACGATGCCGTCGAGACGGAACTGGATCTGTCGGCGGGCGAATCGATGCGCTTCGAACGGGAGCTGGACCGGGCGACGGGAACACTGCTGGTGACCACGACGCCGCCAGGCGCCTGGATCGAGCGCGACGGCGAGCGATTGGCCGACAGTTCGCCCGCGACGCTCGCCGGCCTTCCAGCCGGGCCAATAAGCCTGACCCTCGGGGCACCCGGCCATGTCGCGACCGAAGTGGCGACGGAGGTTCCCAAGGACGACACGGCATCGGTCGCGTTCAGCCTGGAGCCCGTCTTCGGTACGCTGACCGTTGTCCCGACACCGACCGATGCCGAGGTCGCTTTGCTGGACGCGGAAACCGCCTACCGGCCGGGCGTGCGGCTAGCCGAGGGTGCGCATCGGATCGCAGTGTCGAGAACCGGATGGCGGACCGTCGAGCGGACGGTGGACGTGGTGGGCGATACGCGCCACGAGGTCCAGCTGGAGGCGGAGTGGCATCCCTTGACGGTAGCGACCAATCCGCCCGGGGCGTTGGTGGCGTTCGTCGACCGCGGCGAAACCTATTCGCCGGGCGTGCTGTTGCCGCCGGGCGAATACCGGTTCGAGGCTAACCTGCTCGGATACGCGACGTGGGCGGGCACGGTTCGCCACAGCGCGGCACCCACGATGTATGCCGTGTCCCTGGAGTTCGTGTCGTACGAATACGCCGACCCGTTGCGTTCGGGAGGGAACGGTCCGGAGATGACCGTCATTCCGGCTGGCAGCTTTCGCATGGGGTGCGTATCCGAGACCGCTTGCAAGGAATCCGAACAACCCGTGCGCGCCGTGACCGTCGCCACGCCATTCTCCATGTCCAAGCACGAGGTCACCTTCGATGACTTCGACCGCTTTGTACGGGCGACCGGCCGCGAACGTCCGGACGATACCGGCTGGGGCCGGGGCCGCCGGCCGGTGATCAACGTTTCCTGGCAGGACGCGAATGACTACTCGTCCTGGCTGTCGTCCGAATCAGGCAGGCTCTACCGACTGCCGACCGAAGCGGAGTGGGAATACGCCGCCCGTGCCGGCGCGGACACGGCCTACGCGTGGGGGGAGGCGCTTGGCGTCGGCGAAGCGAACTGCACCGGGTGTGGACGCCGCAGTTTGGACCGTACGGTCCAAACCGGCTCGTTCCGCGCCAACGCCTGGGGGCTCCACGACATGCACGGCAATGTTTGGGAGTGGGTAGAGGACTGCTGGAACGAAACATATGACGGTGCGCCGGTCGACGGCAGCGCGTGGACACAAGGCGACTGCGGGCGCCGCACACTGCGCGGGGGCTCCTGGTTCGATACGTCTACTTTCGCACGCTCCGCAGCGCGACTCAGCGGCGATTTGACCGTGCGCGGCAACATTGCGGGATTCAGGGTGGTTGCCCGCGACGAGTAGCCGCTCCTCACCTGCATGATGGCGTTGCGAAAAGGGCCACGCCTGCTGCCGTAACTGCCGGCCGATTCGCGAGGGTCATTGGAGTTCGAAGGAGAACCTCATACCCATGGTCCGGGGCCGCCGCTCGGACACCACCGGGGT
>JAPPND010000101.1 GCA_028818795.1 Gammaproteobacteria bacterium
CCCATCCCGCAGACCTATTCGGACTGCTTGGGGCGAACTCGCCGGGGAGGAGCGGCCCCTTTCGACCGCTCAGCGAATGTCGGCGATCAGCACGGAATGCCCCGGCAGGACCAGCGATTCGGCTTCGGTCCTGCCTTGCCGGGTCGCAGGGTTGCCCCGCACGGAAAGCCGCGACCCGTCCACGGCCAATGCCTGCAAGGGGATGATGCGCTCCGTCCCGTCGAGATTGAAGCTCATGAAGAGTGCCTGCTCGGCAGTTGAACGGACGAAGCTCAGCACGTTGTGCTCAAGCGGCAGAAATTCGAGGTCGCCGTGCAATAGGGCCGGCTGGCGCTTGCGGAAGTGCAGGAAGGCGCGAACGCACTCGTAGACGGAGTCGGGATTCCCCTGCTGGCGGTCGACGGCCAGCTCGAAGTGGCTGGCATCGATCGGCAGCCACGGCGTGGCGTTGGTGAACCCGGCGTTCGGCGCTTCGGCTTGCCAGGGCATCGGCGTGCGGCACCCGTCCCGGCCCTTGTAGGCGGGCCAGAAATTGATCCCGTAGGGATCCTTGAGCGCGTCGAAGGGCACGTCGGCCTCCGGCAGCCCGAGTTCGTCTCCCTGGTAGAGGCAAACCGCGCCACGCAGGCTTAACAGCAGGATGGAAAAGAGCTTCGCGGCGGCGGGGTCGGGCCGGTCGCCGGTCCAGCGGCTGGCGACCCGTTGCACGTCGTGATTGCCGATGGCCAGACAGCACCACCCGTCGCGAACCTCGCTGGCGATGGCGTCCATGGTGCGCTTGATGTGGCCGGCGGAGCTGTCGGGGCCCATGAGGTCGAAGCTGTAGGCCATGTGCAGCCGGTGATCGCCCTGGGTGTATTCGCCGATCACATTGAGCGAGCGTTCCGAGCCGACCTCGCCCAGGGCGACAGCTTCATACCGATCCAGCAGGCTGCGGATGTCCTCCAGATAGCGGAGATTGTCGCGGTGCGTGTGGTCGAAGACATGCTCCTGCATCGCATAGGGCGTCTGGGCTTGTCCGCTGCCGAGGAACTCGTTCTCGAGGGCGGGTTTCGCCGGGTTGTCGCGCAGCTCCGGGTCGTGCATGCAGAAGTTGACGGCATCCAGGCGGATCCCGTCGACGCCGCGTTCGAGCCAGAACTCGAGGTTGTGCAATCCGGCGCGGCGCACGTCGGGATTGCGGCAATTGAGGTCCGGCTGACTGGCCAGGAAATTGTGCAGGTAGTACTGGCGCCGGCGCGGCTCCCACTCCCAGGCACTGCCCCCGAACACGGCCAGCCAGTTGTTCGGCGGACCGCCGTCGGATCGGGCGTCGGCCCAGACGTACCAGTCCGCCTTGTCGTTGTGCCGGCCGTCGCGGCTTTCGAGAAACCACGGGTGCTGATCGGACGTGTGGCTCATCACCTGGTCGATGATGACCTTAAGCCCGCGTCCGTGGGCCTCTTCGAGGAGGACATCGAAGTCGTCGAGCGACCCGAACAGCGGATCGACCGCCCGGTAGTCGCTGACGTCGTAGCCGAAGTCCTTCATCGGCGACTTGAAGAACGGCGAGATCCAGATGGCGTCGACGCCGAGCGAATGGATGTAGTCCATTTTCCGGGCGATTCCCGGCAGGTCGCCGGTTCCGTTGCCCGTGCTGTCGAAGAAGCTGCGCGGGTAGACCTGGTAGATGACGGCGTGGCGCCACCACGCCCCTTCGCTACCGCGAAGGCCCTCGCCTGCGTTGTCCGTCTCCTTGATGGCGTTGCGGTTCATCTGGGCCGCGCTACCTCGCGTTAACCGGTTGAGTCTATGGGCAATGGCCTAAAGGGCAATAGCGCTGCAATCGTATTCATGGGGACATTCCGCCGGCTTGTGCATTTGGTCGTAGGGCGACGCAAACGCGCCCGACAGGGCGCGCCGTCGCCCGTGCTGGACGTGCGCCGACGCCTGGCGGGACGGGACGAGCCCGTCCCCTACGGGGCCTGAACCTCGACGGCAAAGGTGTCGCCGACGCGGATCGTGGCGGCGCCTTCAACGCCCATGTAGGCACCGAACAGCACACCCCCGGCGTAGCCGTTGTCGCGGTGGCGGTAGGACCGCAGCGTCCGCAGGGGTTCGGCGGAGCGTTGGCCGGTTTCCTGGTCGGTGCAGGTCACCGCGCAGCGTTCGCAGTGCGTCGCCCGGACGAGCCGCAGGGTATCGCGTCGCATGTGCGAGACCGAGTCTTCGCCGAAGGCGTCCAGGCCGTCGATGACGATGTTGGGCCGGAAACGGTTCATGGGTACCGGGGCGTCGAGGCGCGCGTTCAGGTCGGCCAGCGAAGCCTTGTTGGTCATGAGGATGGGGGCCACGTCGACGAAACGCGACTGGTCGATGCCGTCGACCACGGCGAACTCGTCTAGCGGTACCGATCGGCGGAAGGTCGCCTCCAGGGCCGCGACGCGGAGTTCCGCGCCCACAGCCTCCGACAACCACCCCGCGACCGCGTCACCCTGATCGACCACGGGCACGTTGTTGCCGTAATACGGAACCGTGGACGTCGCGCCATCCGCGGTTACCGAGTGGACGAACGGCGCGCCGCCAACGGTGTGGAACGCGATCGTCGTCGGGTCGATCCGTCGGGCGGCGACCGTCGCCAGCGTCGGCAAGCGCACCTGGTTGACGAACCTGCCTTGTGCCAGGAGCATGAGTTGGCGGTCGCCTTCGATCCCCGTGGGGGAGATCGTGGCCGACTCGACGGCCGTGCCGCGACAGCTCTTGACCGGGTACGTATAGAGCGCGGTTACGGTGCAATGTTCGGGCAGCAGGGGCAAGACGGCGTTCCTCGATCTCGAACGGCGGATGGTTGCACACCGACGACGGTGTCGCGACATCCCAGCGCGTGGGCAAGAGCGCTGCAATCGTATTCATGGCGCGGACTTTGGTACTCGGCGCGGGGCTGTGCCATTCTGACCGTCGATGGGAAAGGCCTTACTTGCCGCAGCGGCTTTCGTGCTCGCCGCCTGTTCGGAGGATCCTCGCCGAGAGGACGCCGTCGGCGCAGGCACGGACACGGCGGCAGGACCTAGCCCAGCGTCCCCCGAGGCCGAGATCTGCGCTTCGGACGGTGGGCTGCTGCTGCACGTGCCCTCGCCGGACTGGCGCGATCAAGTCGTCTACATGGCACTCATGGATCGCTTCCAGGATGGCGATCCTACGAACAACGACCACGGTTTCGGCGAATACGACCCGACGTTGCCCACGCACTTCAGCGGCGGCGACCTGAAGGGCATCGTCGATCGTCTCGACTACCTCCAGGAACTAGGCGTTACTGCCGTCTGGGTCTCGCCCGTGTTCGCCAACCAGTGGTGGAGCACGCCGTACCAGGCGACCGGTTGGCACGGCTACTGGCCGACCCACTTCCTTGAAATCGATCCCCACTTCGGCACGGTCGAGGACTACAAGCGGCTGTCCCATGAACTGCATTGCCGGGGGATGTACCTGGTCAAGGACGTCATCGCCAACCACGTGGGCAACTTCTTCATCTACGACGGCGAATACGATCCCGAGGACACCGCGAGGAACTTCCGTCTCCTGGAACCGGACTCGCACCAACCCGGGCCGACCCAGTACCCCTTCAACCTGATCGACCGGCTGAACCCCGAGCACGCCGCCGCCGATATCTACCACTGGACGCCCGGGATACAGGACTTCGCCGACCCGCACCAGGCGCACTACTACTCGCTCGGGCACGTCGGCGACGTCAATACCGAGAACCCGCAGGTGATCGCGGCGTTCAAGGAGATCTACAAGGACTGGATCGAGGAGTTCGGCGTCGACGGCTTCCGGATGGACACGACCAGCCTGGTGCCGTTTGCGTTCTGGAACAGCTTCCTGCGCGACGACGACGGGATCTACGCGTACGCGCGCCAAATGGGCAAGGAGCACTTCCTGACCTTTGGCGAGGCGACTGCGGTCTCCGAGCCCTACGACGACGCCGGCGAGCGGCGGGTCGCGGCCTACCTGGAACAAGACGGAAAGCTCGGCCCGAACTCCATGCTGGGCTACCCGCTCTACCACGGGATTCGCCGGGGCCTCGCCGAGGGCATGGCGGCGGCGGCGCTCGCGTATCGCCTTTCGGCCTTCGTGGAAACCTACGGGGATCCGTTCGTGATACCCAACTTCGTGGACAACCACGACACGGCGCGGTTCCTGTCCACTGCTCCGCCGGCTGCGCTCAAGCAGGCGTTGGCCGTGGTGTTCACGATTCCGGGCATCCCGATCATCTACCAGGGCACCGAACAAGGACTCGTGGAGGCGCGCCAGGCGATGTTCGCGGGCGGATACCGCAATGCCGAGGGCTCGTTCGACGAGGATTCGGCGTATTTCCGCTACCTGAAGCGGCTGACATCCTTGCGCCGCGACCATGCGGTGCTGAGGCGAGGCGGCTTCAAGGTCCTGGCGTCGGAGTCCAGCGGCCCGGGCCTGCTCGCCTACCGTCGCGAGCTCGGGGACGACACCGCAATCGTGCTGATCAACACCGCCGACCACGGCATCCTGGTGCATCGCCTCGATGCAGGGCTGTTGCCGCATACGCGGCTTCGGCCGTTGCTCGCCGAACGCTGGGATGGCGATGCCGTCGCCGATTCCGATGGCCGTTTGAGTGTCCGCCTGCCGGCGCGGGGGATCGCGGTACTTGAGCCCAACGAGCAAGTGGCGGGCGAGCCGAACGCGACAACGGTAGTGGACATTGCCGTCGATGCCGAGGCCATCGAGGGTGAGGTTTTCGAACAGGATTTCGAGCTGTCGGGCCGAGTCGCCGAGGGCGGCGCGCCCCTTCGCCTCATCGTGAACGGCAATGTCGATCGGGGAATCGACTTCGTCGCCGACGCCGAGGGCCGCTGGCGGATCGACGTGCCCGTCCGCGACCTAGGCGAGGAGAACAACCACCTCGAGGTCTACTCGGCACAAGCGAACGAACTATCGGGGCGGATCGCCTACACGACCCGGGTGACGGACCCGCAGCTATCGGCCGCCGTCGAGGATGCACCGGACGATGCCCGCGGTCCCACGGGACGCTATCTGATCCCTGAGCAGCCGGAGAGCGGTCAACAGCGCGAGATCTTTTCCGTGCAAGCACGGGCGGCTGGCCGGAACCTGGAATTGACGCTCACCATGGCCGAGATCACCACCCCGTGGCTGCCGCCCTTCGGCTTCGACAACGTCATGGTGACCACGTTCTTCGACTTGGCCGGCCAGGAAGGCTCGACCGTCCTGCCGCTGCTCGATGCCAAGGCCGCGGACTCGATGGCTTGGGACCTGGCCCATGTCGCGCGGGGGTGGAGCAGCTACACCTACCGCGCGGCCGGCAGTAACGCGCAGCGCCAGGGCGAGAAGCTCGGCGTATCGCCGAACGTCACGGCGGACAAGGAAGCCCGCACCATCACGTTCTTCTATCGCGGCGCACTCCTCGGCGTCGAGGACTGGTCCGGAACCCGCATCTACGTCACCACCTGGTCGTCCTCGGCAGAGGGCGACTACATCGACATAAGGCCCGAGCCGAGCCAATGGTTCTTCGGCGGCGGCGAACCGGGCGAACCGAAGATCCTCGACGACGTGGTGCTCGTACTCGATGGCGGCTGACTCCTTGATCGTCGTGCTGTTTACTCCGGAGGCAATGACGTGAAACGAACGATTCGAACCTGTCTCGGCCTCGTGACGGCGGCGCTTATCGTCGGCACCGCATCTGCGGAACGACCGCCCAACATCGTCCTCCTGATCGGCGACGACCACGGCTACCCGTACTACGGTTTCATGGGCGACGAGAACGTCGTCACGCCGTCGATGGACGCACTTGCCGCAGGCGGCGTGACGTTCTCCCACGGCCACGTCACGGCGTCGTATTGCCGGCCGTCGCTGCGCACCCTCATCACCGGGCTGCATCCGGTCCAGTTTGTCCAGCGCAAGGCCGAGATCCTCGACCGCCGCCGCCGTGAAAGTCCCGACTACGCCACACTCGACGACGCGGCGAAGCGCCGCTGGGACACCATCGAGACGGCGGCCGCAATGCGCGAGTTCGATACCCTCCCGAAGCTCTTGGGCGAGGCTGGCTACGTGAGCTGGCAGGGGGGCAAGTGGTGGGAGAATACCTACGAGAACGGCCACTTCACCGAAGGCATGAGCACCGGCTGGGACATGTCGACCTACGGCGGCGACGCCTTCTTCGAAGAATTGATGGGCGGCAAAGGCAAGGATCTCGTCCGCAAGACCATGGACCCGGTGTTCGACTTCATCGACCGGCACCAAGAGGCGCCGTTTCTCGCCTGGTTCGCCCCGTCCCTGCCGCACGTGCCCTTCGATGCACCCTACACCTACCGCAAGTACTACCAGGACAAGGACATTACCGAATCCGCCAAGCTCTACTACGCCAATCTCACCTGGTGGGACGACGGCGTCGGCCGGCTGCTCGACCACATCGAGAGCCGCGGGCTCATGGAGGACACGCTGTTCGTCTTCGTGAGCGACAACGGCTGGGAGCAGGACGCCCACGTCGAGTACAAGCAGCGCGAGGACTCCACGATCTACAACGACAGCCTGCTCGGCAACGGCGGGCCGTTGGGTAAAAACGGCATGTACGACCAGTCGTTCCGCTCGCCGATCATCTTCTACTGGAAGGGCCGGATCCACCGCTCCTTCAACACGTCGAGCCTGGTCTCCACCATGGACATCGTGCCGACCGTCCTCGACTTCGCGGGCGTCGAGATTCCGTCGGGGTTGCCCGGCTACTCGCTGCAGCCGTTGATCGACGGCGGCGAACTACCGGAACGAACGCACCTGGTGGGCTACACCGACAACCGACGCTCCCCGACGACGCCCATGGGCGAGCGCGCCGAGGGCTACTACGTGCGCACCCACCGCTGGCACTACCTGTGGTACGCGGACACCGGCGAGGAGATCTTCTACGACATCACGGTCGACCGCCGCGCCGAGCACAACCACATCGACCGATATCCCGAGCTGGTGGCCGATTTCCGTGGGCGGATCGAAGACTGGAAGCGGGAAATGGGCATGGCGTATCCCGTCATCATCCACGAGTAGCGCGACACCAAGAGGCGATCCGTCGCATCAGCCTTCTGGCTTCGACGTAGAGCAGCAACTCGTCGTTCAAGCGTGATCGGTCCCGCGCCGCCTTGTTCGGGTCCGCATCCCACCAGCGTGCCGTTCAACGCGAAGGGCGGCGGAGGATAGGGTGATCGACTCGTGCAGAAGTGTGCGAAGTAATTGTTTTTATTGACTTTATTTGAACTGTCATGCTGCAATCGCGGTCGTTCTAACGCCGGTCGTCTTGGACCGAGTTGCATGGGCCTTGTGGTGCCAGGTTTGCGGAGGGGGGTATGGCCGAGGCAGTCGAAGGTGGAGACCGGGGTCGCCGTGCGACGGTTCGCGGGGCTCGGCGGACAGGCGGGGCCTTGGCCGATCCGCGCGGCGAGTTGTCGAACCCGCGGGTCGATGCGCAGTCCGGACACGACGAGGGCGCCGCCCACGGCTTCCCGGGCTGCCGTCCGATCCGCATTGCCCGGGAGGAGATCGCGGACTACGAGGGCCGCATCGAATACTGGGACGCCGACACGGAGATCGCCTGGACGGCGCGCGAGCCGACCAGCGTCTACCACGAGCTGCCGGGGCAGCGTCTGGCGCGTCTGACCGAACGGATTGCCCAGGCGCGGGGTGCGCAGATCGAATCCTACGGAAGCGGGGATCTGCTCGTCCGCGACGCCCGGGGCGAAAGGCACCGCATCATGCAGGCCGACCAGATCCTCTACCTGCATCCGGGCACGGCGCGGCCGCTCGGGCACGCGGTCGAGGTCGGCCACGACGACTTGCCGGACGTCGTGCTCGAGGTCGATCTGACCACGGACGTCCGCCCGCGCAAGATGGGGCTCTACCGGGAGTGGGGTTTTCCCGAGCTCTGGGTGGAGGTGCCGGACAACCGGGCGCCGAGTCGGCCGAACCGCAGACCGGGGCTCACCGTTCGCATCCTGGGCCCTTCCGGCTACGAAGAGGCGCCCGAGAGCCGTGCGTTTCCCACTTGGACGGCGTCGGAGATCCACGCCGCGATCAACGAAAGGGCTCTCTCCGCGTCGACTGTCGGCGTGCTGCGACGCGTGGGTCGGCTGCTCGGCGAGCGGGGCGGCACGGTCACCGACGACGATCTGTTCATGCGCATCGAGCGTGAGCGGAGCCGCCGGGAAGGCATCGAGGAAGGCGTTGAGAGAGGCATTGAGAGAGGCGTTGCGAAAGCACGTCTCGAAATGCTGACGGAGACCCTGGCCGCCCGCGACATCGCCATCTCCAGGAAACTCGCCGCCAGAGCCGACCTTGTTACCGCGATCCCGATGCGGGACCTGATCGGCGCCGCGCTGGCCTGCCGCGACGAGGCCGACTTCCTGCGCCGCATCGAGCCCCCGCCCGAGACGCCGTGGAGCGGGACTTGATCCCCGCCCGTCTCGTTGGCAGTTGTGCAGAGTTTCGTAGGGGCGAGGCTTGTCCTCGCCCGCGTTCGAGCAATTTCTTACGGCCTCGGTTGGGTCGGCCCGGGACGGGACAAGCCCGTCCCTACGGCTCGTCGGTCTGAGGCGGTGCCTCGCTGGACTCTTTGAGCAGCGCGCCGCTCGGCGAGCCGGCGGTCCTGCGCAAGAACGCGTTTTCGTGGATCCGCCCGTCATGCGCGTGTATCAGCACGTTCGTGTCGAGGAACTCCCGCTCGCGCATGCAGCTACTCCCGCGTCCACGCCCCTTCGGAGCGGTAGTTCTCTTCGGACCACCGCTGTTTGAGTCCAGCGATGACCTCGTGCAAATCGTCCGCTCGAGTCAGATTGCCACGCGTCACGCTTGCTCGCGTTAGCGCAGGTCCCAGCCGGGCAGGGCCGCCAGGCCGCGACGAGGCCGAGGATGCCGGCCATCGTGGATACCGGGACACGGCGGACCATTGCTCTCATCTCGCGATCCTTAAGGCCTGCGAACAGGTTGCCACACGACCGAACCAAGCTTCCACGCCTCTTCCCGTGAAGGGCATGAACTGGGTGCCGGGACCCGAAACCTTCTACCTTCCCGTACAGAGGCGATCACGGGGTAGCCCGACTGCCCATGCAGCCAACGCGCAAGGGACGCCCTGACACCCCAAAAGGCCGGGCGTTGAGTGGTATGCTCCGCGCTGCGATTCGGAAGCTGGAGTCGGACCGACGTAGAACAACGCAAGTGCAGCCGTACTGAGGAGGGGACACCACATGTGGGGTACAGCTAGAAACGAACTGGTGAGGGACGTCCTGCAAGCAACCGACACCGGGCAGAGGCCCGGCGGTTGCCTTGCAACCGTGCCACTGGGCATCATCGTGGGTGTCTGTTCGGCGGGCGCCGCAGCGGAAGAAGATGCCCGCGACGACGCCTACATCGAGGAGATCATCGTCACGGCCGAAAAGCGCGAGGAGAGTGCGCTCAAGGTTCCGTTGACGCTGACGGCGTTCAGCGAACAGATGATCGAGGAACTCGGCATGACCAATGCCCTCGATCTCGAGCAGATGGTGCCGGGGTTGCAGCTTGGGTCCGCGCCCCTGCAGCAGCGCAGCGACGGCCAGGGCATCACCATTCGCGGCATCGGCACCCAGAGCGCCCGCGAACTGCATTCGGATCTGGCCGTGGCCGTCTACGTCGACGGCGTCTACACCGTCGACACCTTCGGGTTGGCGCCGAACCTGTTCGACGTCGAGCGCGTTGAGGTGGCGCGCGGCCCGCAGGGCACGTTGAATGGCCGCAACTCCATCGCCGGCGCCATTCATTTCCACAGCAAGCGCCCGGCCTTCGAGTGGGATGCGGACGTGCTCGCGGAACTGACCGATCAGACGTCCCAGCGCCTGAACGCCGCCTTCGGTGGCCCGATCGGCGAAAACGTCGCCTTCCGCATCAACGCCGGCCTGCACACCGGCGACGGCACCCAGGAGAACGTCGGTCCCGGCGACGACCTCGGTGCCCCGGATCTGACGACGCTCTCGCCGCAGCTCCGATTCCGCAACGACATCGTCGATGTGAATCTCAGGTATCTGAACGTGCAGGACGACGGCACGGAGGAACAGCTGGTGGCCTTCGGCGAACGCGACCGCAACAGCCCGGATCTCGCGGGGCAATGGTATCTCTACGACCGCGGGATTCCGTCCATCGCGGACTGCGCCAACCCGATCCGCATCATCGGCTTCAGGCCGGTACCGATCGACGGCACCTACCATTGCGACGATCTACGCAACGCCATCGACACCAACAGCGGCGCGAGCCAAACCAGCGAAACGAACCGCTACATCTTCAATGCGGACTGGCAGGTGAGCGGCGGACTGACGCTTCGCTACACCTACGGCCAATCCGAGACCCGAACCGCGGCCGGCCAGGACGGCGACGGCACCAGCCGCGTCGGGTCCGCCGCCGACCCCGCCGTCCCCGCGGACCTGTCGGGCGCCGACATCGAGGCCTGGCGTGCTTCCGGCGCGTCCTTCGGCGACCAAAGGACGGATCACATCTTCACGAACGACGAGTCCTCGCACGAACTGCAGCTCATCTCCGACCTCGACGGACCGTTCAACTTCGTTGCCGGCGTCTACACCTACGAGAACCAGACATACTTCGAGCAGGGCGGCTTGGATTTCGCGAGTCCGATCCGCTTTGTCTCGGCCGACGCCGCCGCCGTGGCGGCCTCGCCGATATTCGGCATCTTCGAAGTGACGAGCTGCGCGTCCTATCTGGACGATTTCTTCCTGCCGACGTTCGGCGACCCCGCGACTCGGACGGCGTTCGGTCTCGGCGTCGAATGTCCGGTGGGCAACGATCACACCAAGCAGTCCGCGTGGTTCAGCGCTACGACGTCGGAAACCACGGCCTACTTCGTCAACGCGGAGTACCGACTCAACGACCAGTGGAGCATCGCCGGTGGACTGCGCAGCACCGAGGACGAGAAGAGGCGCATCAATGTCGTGCCGCCGGATCTCGCAGCCCAGTCCGGCAACGTGCCCGAGGGCAACGTCGCAGGCGGATTGTTCGTCGGCGACTTCTTCGGCACCGGCGTGCCCGTGGCCTTCACGCTGCTTAACGGCACGTTCCAGCCGGTATCGTGGGATGCGACGATCGGTCACGTCAGCGTCGAATACGCGCCCATCGAGAACAGGATGTTCTACGGTCGCATCTCCACGGGCTATCGCGCGGGCGGCTTCAATTTCGCGGGCTCGGACATTCGCGAGAGTTTCGACGAGGAGACGCTGGTCAACTACGAGGTCGGCATGAAGGGGTTGTTCATGGGCAACCGCCTGCAGATCACCAGCGGCGCCTTCTGGCAGGTGTTCGACAACTATCAGCTGACCGCCAACCAGCCCATCCCGTCGCGGTTGCTGGAGCCCACGCGTCGATCGCCGCTCGCCGAACAGACCATCAACGTGGAGGACGACACCAGCATCCGCGGCATCGAGGTGGAGTGGGTGTATCTCATCAACGAAAGTTGGCGCGTGTCGGGCTACTACAACTGGCTTGCCTCCGAGCTGGGCGACCACTCGACCGTGGTGCGTTTCGACCCGAACCAGCAAACGGAGCTCTACCAATACACGAATCCCCGGTCGCCGGGGCCCGACGGGGAGTTCGGCACGGCGGACGACTTCATCGCCTTCAACGAAGTCCCGATTCCGCGCAACCACGGCGGCGAGGAACTGCCCCAGATGCCGAACCACAAGCTGGCCGGTACGCTGTCGTACCGTGCGCCATCGCAGGTCCTCGGCGGCTCGCTGCACCTGCTGTCCACCGTCAGCTACACGGGCGAGCGCTGGCCGCAGCGCTCGGGCAACATCGAGCGCGCCAAGGTCCCGGCCTACACGCGCTGGGATGCGCGCGCGATCTGGGAGTCCAACGACGGGCAATGGACGGCTGCGGTGTACGTCCAGAACATCCTCGACAGGATCGGCATCGCCGAGTCCATCGCGATCGACCTCATCGGCGCACTGACGGAGCCGCGTCAGATCGGGGTCCAGCTTCGCTGGCGCCCGCAGCTTCAGTAGCCGGCATCTAGGGCCACGACCACGGCGTGGCCCTTCCTCTTTTCCTCGTGCCGCACAGTGAAGGCGGGGAGCAGCCATGCGCTCAAGTGTCCAGACGGGTACCGCTCAAGAGCGCTCACGATAGATGATCGTGATCCGCTGGTCGCTCCCGTTCCTTTGCGCAATCCACCCTGGAAGGTCGTCCGCCCAACGTCGCTACCACACGTGTACGACACGGTCGAGCCCGACGTGGCGACCCACGAGATTCGCAGCGGTTTAGTGCCTCGGCGGCATGGCACGGGAGACTGCTTTCCGGCGCTTGATTTGCCGGTTCGTTCGGTTCAGCCTAGGTTTCGGGCCGAGAGGGAAAGCAATGGCGCGGCGAATCTTGGGTGTGCTGCTGCTCGCCGGTCTTTGCCAAGCGGCTTCCGCAGACCAGGGGGAAGACTTCCGTACGGCATACAAGGCCTACGGGGAACATGCCGCGGCTGGCAGGACAGCCGAGGCCAAGGCGTCCGCCGAGGAAGCCTACCGGCTCGGATCGAAGCTCTACGGCCGGAATAGCGCCAACGCGGCGAAACTCGCGATCAACTATGCGCGGCTGCTCAACGACGATGCCGAGTACAAGAAGGCGGCCAGGATCCTCCGGAACAAGATCGACGCGATGGAGGAGGCCTACGGGGCGGGCAGCTCGGAACTCATCCCCGTGCTCGTCGAGACGGCCCGTGCCCGGTTCGATCCGAAGAGTCCGGATGACGCCATCGCCCATTTCCGGCGCGCGTCGGCCCTGCTTGCGGCCGACGCCGATGTCCGTTACCGCGGCCTCAAGAACTACGACATCGCCACCGAGTTGTTTCGGCGCGGCGGTACGGCCTGGAGTCGCCCCTTCGTCGAGGCGGCGCACGCGGTGTTCTCCGGACACCTGCAGCCCAACGACATTCGGCGCGGCCTCATGGCCTATCACCTCGGCTTGTGGACCGTGGGGGACGAACGTCCCGACCTGGCCCTGGGCCATTTCGAGGATGCGCTGACGGCCTTCGAAACCGAGGGCGAAATGGGAGACCTCGAACGTACGGTCCGCATGCGGCTGGTGGATATCCTGGAGAGGACCGGGCGAAGCGACGAGGCAACGGCGCACTGTCTCGCCCTCGGCGCGACCGAGATCTGGCGGATGCCGCCCAGGCCCCTCTACATGACGTATCCCCGCTATCCCGCCGAGGCGTTCGAGGGATTGTCCGAAGGGCGGGTGACGCTGGGCTTCACCATCGACGAAGAGGGGTTCGTCCGCGATCCTCGGGTCTTGGAGTCCACCCGGGCCTCGCTCGACGCGGGGGCTCTGGTGGCGGTCGGCGGTTTCCGCTACGCGCCCCAGTTCGTGGACGGCGCGTCGGTCAGGACCGACGGTGTGACCTTCACGTACTCCTTCGACTTCTCACCGTCGTCGCGGGAGTCGGGCCGAAGGACCGAGTTCATGGACGGGTTTGACCTGTCGATGCCGCCGCCCAGGGGTTCGATGTCGGGCGCCAGGTAGCCATTCGAGATACCGTGCCGCAAAGTGCTTGCCTGCGGAAGTCCTGGAAGACTAGACTAAGTAAACTAGGTTTAACGGTGGTACAGAATTGCGTACTGTCAACATTCACGAGGCCAAGACGCACCTTTCGCGCTTGGTCAGGGATGCCGCCGCGGGGGAGCCGTTCGTCATCGCGCGCGCGGGCAAGCCCCTCGTCAAGGTAATTGCGGTGGCCGCACCGGATGCGGGGCGTTCAAGCCGGGTGGGTTTTCTCGCCGGTCGGATCGCCGTGCCCGATGACTTCGACCGCATGGGCGAGTCCGAAATCGAGGGCATGTTCGCCGACGAGCCGTGAAGCTCCTTCTCGACACCCATCTGTTGCTGTGGGCGGCGGGCATGCCGGAGCGGCTGCCTGACCGGGCGCGCACCATGATCGAGCGTTCCGACGCGGAGCCGATGGTGAGTGCAGCATCCCTGTGGGAAGTGGCCATCAAAGCCGGCCTCGGGCGCGAAGACTTCCAGGTGGATGTGGCGTTGCTGCGTCGGGGATTGCTCGAGCACGGCTACGCGGAGTTGCCCATAGGCGGCGCACACGCGATCGCGCTAGCCCGTCTTCCCCCCATCCACAAGGATCCGTTCGACCGCATCCTCGTCGCCCAGGCACAAGTCGAGGGGATCACCCTCCTGACCACGGACGCCGTCGTGGCCCGGTATCCGGGACCCATCGTGGGGTTCTAGCTGCAACGGCCAACCTCCTCAAACGCATGGAGAAGCGGGGCTGATTGATCGCGTGCGACACGGACAATATGCGGTACGCCAGTTGGGTGTGCTCGGCACGCCGGCGGTCGCCGAGGATGTTGCGCTTTCCGTGGGTACAGCGTTCAAGGGATTGCCACAAGGGTTACGCGGTGGCGCTCCGCCGGCTCGGGTCGCTCGCCGACACCCTGTCACTGCTCCCGCTTGCCGGCGTACTCGAGCCGATCAGACGGCTTACCGCGGATCTGGACCTCGAACCGGGTTCGAACGAATCCGTGGCCTTGCGGGACAAGCGATGGCGCGTTCGCTGGCCACTAACCGAGCATGAACTCCGCGCCGTCGTCGGCCAATGATCGCTGTCGCGCTATTGGCGTGCCATCTCGGCCCGGGCCTGCGCGGCGATCAGCGCGTTGCTGGAGCTGCCGAGTTCGACGTCGATCTCATGCAATTTGCCCGTGAACGCGAAGGGTGCCTCGTAGCGTTCCGACACGGCCAGTCCGTAGTCTTCGCCGATGCTGGCCCCGACGGAGCTGACGGCGAACATCATGTAGGGAATCTCGGCGTCGGCGCAAGGTTCGCCGTCGATGGCGAGTGTTGCAGTGCCTCCCGGCGATCCCGACGTGCGGCGCAGGTGGGCGGAGACCAGGACGTCGCCGGTGCGTACGGGCACCGTGGATTCGACCACCGTGTGGTCGCCGAACGCGTTGTAGTCGAGCACGAGGCGATCGGCCTGGATGAAAACGGAGAGGCCGGCGTTCGCGTTTCCGAGCGCAAAAAGGGTGCCCTCTTCGCCACCTTGGCGGGTGATGCGGGCTTGCAGGTCCCAGGCGGAACCGCCCGGCAACGGCGAGGCGGCGGTCGGAATCGGCGACATCGGCGGGCGGTAGCGGTAGCGACGGTCGGTCCGATGCGGCGACTGATCGTCCAGCCGCCGCCGGAACAGTTGCCGCATGCGGTCGTCGAGCGGCAGCACGCCATGACGTTCGGCTTCGGACCACCACAGATCGATCAGGGTCGCGAGCCGGGTAGGCTCCGTCTCGGCGAGATCGTTGCACTCCGAAGGGTCGGCATCTAGGTCGTAGAGTTCCCATCGGTCCTCGTCGAAGGGCGTTCCTCCGACGTGGCGGGTGACGGCCTTCCACCAGCGTTCATCGCGCTCGACCACCAGTCCCCGCGAGCCGGCGTTCTCGAAATACTGGAGTCGGTTCGTGGCGGGAGCATCGGCGTCTGTGAGCACGGACGCGAACGAGTGTCCGGTGACTGGAAGCTGGGTGCGACCGCCAAGCACGTCAGGCGGCGTCAAGTCGAGCAGTTCGTAGAGCGTCGGCACGACGTCGGCGACGTTGGTGAACTGATGGCGCAGGGTTCCCCGCTCGGCCTCGCCGATGCCCTGCGGCCAGTGCAGGATCATCGGCACGTGGACGCCGCCCTCGTGGGTGTTCTGCTTGTACCACCTGAACGGGGTATTGCCGCACTGTGCCCAGCCCCAGGGGTAGTTGGTGTGGCTGCGCGGGCCGCCGATCTCGTCGATGCGCGCGACGGCTTCGTCCGGCGACTCGACGATTCCGTTGAAGTACTTCATCTCATGCAGCACGCCGTAGGGACCGCCCTCCTGGGACGCGCCGTTGTCCGCCATGACCACCAGGATGGTGTTGTCCAGCTCGTCCATCGACCGGAGCCCCTCGACCAGCCGGCCGATCTGGTCGTCGGTGTGATCCAGGAACGCCGCGAACGCCTCCTGGAGCCGGCAAGCGAGCAGCTTCTCGTTGTCGGAGAGCTCGACCCAGGGCCTCACGCCGGGGTTGTGCGGTGCCAGCGTGGTTTGCCCCGGGATGACGCCAAGTTCGAGCTGACGCCGGTACCAGCGCTCGCGAGCGTCATCCCAACCGGCGTCGTAGCGGCTGCGGTACCTGTCCAGATAGGCCCGGGGCGCCTGGTGCGGGGCGTGGGTCGCGCCGAACGGCACGTACGCGAAGAACGGACGGTCGGGGCGAATGGACCGGTTCTCGTTGATCAGCTTCAGCATCTGATCGACTAGGTCCTCGCTCAGGTGATAGCCCTGTTCGGGAGTCCCCGGCGGGTCGATGTGGTGGTTGTCGACGACAAGCTCCGGGTGAAACTGATCCGTCTCCCCTTCGAGGAACCCGTAGAAGCGATCGAAACCGCGGCCCAGCGGCCATTGGTCGAACGGACCGGCGGCGGATGTATCGCTGGTCGGCGCCAGGTGCCACTTGCCGGTGCAGAGGGTCACGTAGCCCTCGGCGCGGAGCACCTCGGCGATCGTCCCGGCATCGTCCGAGATGTGCCCGAGCTGGTTCGGGAACCCGGTGGTGAAGTTCGAGATGGTGCGCATGCCGACGGCGTGCTGGGATCGCCCGGTCAGCAATGACGCCCGGGTCGGGGAGCACAACGGGGTGACGTGGAAGTTCGTGAACTTCAATCCGTTCTCGGCCAGCGCGTCGATATGTCGGGTATCGATGTCGGAGCCGTAGCAGCCGAACTGTGCGAAACCGACATCGTCGAGCAGCACGATCACGACGTTCGGCGCGTCTGAACCCGGGTGTCGCCGCCGTTCGAAGTGCGGTTCCGACTCGCCGATGGTGCGACCGATCTTGCCCTTGAAGGCCGACGACGAACGGGAGTCTGTCATGCGGTTTCTCCAGTCAGTGGGTTCTAGATGTTGCGTCGGCCAGAGTCCGTCGCAGTGGCAACGCGTCCCTTTGACAGCGTACCGCATCCGGGTGAAGGGGTCGCGTTCACGATGGACGGAGTTAGTGGAAAGTGCCCTCAACGGGATGCGGCGGGAGCTGGTCACTTCGGTAGCGCGGGACATGTATGGAGGTGAGGAGCCGAGGAGGCAGCTCATTGAGCCGCCGTTCCAGCTGGAGAGTCACCGTTACCAGACGCTCCAGGCCGCCGATTGGATTGCAGGGTTGGTGGGGCGCCTTGGGTCGATCTGGAAGGAGCCGGAGGCGCGGCCGGAGAACGTAGTGTTCCGTCGTTACTTCGAGCGAAGACTGACGCGCTACCAAGTGCGGAGCCGCGTGCGGGATTGACGAGGACGGAGTAGCTCAGGCCGGACGGCGCCAGGCAAATCGGGCGAAGAGCGCCATTACGATCCCGCCGACGATGAAGACGACTGCGGCGTAGCGAACGATGTCGCCGGGCGGGTTGAAGATCCGGGACAGCCAAAACGCGTAGGTGGCCGCGTAGACGCCGACGTAGGCCGCCGGGAGAAGCATGGGCCGTGCTTCGTAGATCCGCGACAGCGCGAACGCCTGAATGGCTGCCATCGCCCCGACCACGGGCCCCGTGACCAGGAAGAACAGGTACGCCGTGATATCGAGGTACTCCCGCAGCAGCGCCATCAAGAGGAAGCCAAGCACTTCGGTGGGCAGGACCCCGAGCACCGCGACGAGCGCGACGGTGACGACCTTCACGGCATCGGAACGGAACAGGTCTCGGCTGCCCTCCTTGCGGGTCGCCCCGTACACGCCGCTCCCGATCAGCACTAGGAGATAGAGCGTCGCTGAGGCGAGGATGACGACGAGCAATGCGGCGGGCACCTCGCGTTCCGGTCAGGATCCCGGCGCTGCGCCGACGGCATCCAAGAGGTCCGAGATCGGCGGACGCGTGCGATACCCGCGTACCGCGAACTTCGCGTTGATGCGTCCGTCCGGCGCCAGCCAGAGAATCCCTGGCAAGGGAATGCCGCGGCCGAGGTTCTCGTCCGGCACGCCGAACGCGTTCACATGCTTCCCGTCGACATCGCGTAGGAGCGGAAAGCCGAGATCCCTCTCGTCGTGGAACTCCTTGAGTATGTCGAGGCTGTCGTAGGTCATGGCGGCGATGTTCACGCCGAGGGCTTCGAACTCGCTACGGTGCTTTTCCAGTTGAACCAACTGGGCCTTGCAGAAGGGTCACCAGTCGGCGGAGCGGCTCAGCACCAACAGGACGCCGCGCTCGCCGCAAAGGGATGCCAGGTCGCGGACCGTGCCGTCCTGGTCCTCGGCCTCGATGGCCGGCGCGGTCGAGCCCACCGCCGGACCCCAGGAATCCACGAAACCCGCGGCCCACGCGGCACCCGTCAAGGCAAACAACGTACCGGCCAGCCACAATCTCTTCGCGATCATCTTCGCGCCTCCATCCCGAATGGTTGCGATCCTTCGCGCGAGCATAGGGCATTCGCGGCTCGGTGCAAATGATGTTGCAGTTGTGCTGCAATCGCTCTTCGCCGGCTGGGCGATATTCTGGATCGTCGCCGAGTGGAAATCCGACTTGATCGAAGCCCGGCGCGGCGTTCGGTTCCTGTTCCTGGTGGTCGTTGGCGTCGTCATGTTGTTGGCGGGTCTGCTGCAGCGGATCGTCATACCTGCGAGCGAGATCGAGAACTACTACGTGCACATGTCCTTGATTGGCATCCACACGCTGGTTGTCTTCGTCGTGCTCGTGCGCACGCTGTCCAGGGACGGCACCCACCTTTTCCAGCTACGTGTAGACGACCCCGGGGCGACGGCAAACATGGGATCGCGAGAGCCCCTGTGGACAGAGGCGGTCAGCGAGGGCGGGGCCGAGTCGAAACGGCCGGTCGACATGCTTGTCCGGCTTCTGGACGCCGACCATGTCTACCGGCGCCCCAAGCTCTCGATACGATCGCTGGCAGATGAACTGGGGCTTCCCGAGTACCGCCTGAGAAAGCTCATCCACGAAGGGCTGGGTTTCCGCAACTTCAATGCCTTTCTGCATCACTACCGCCTCCGCGAAGCCTGCGCGATGTTGTCCGACCCGGATCAGGTTCGGACGCCGATTCTGACGATAGCGCTGACGGTGGGGTACCAGTCGATCAACACGTTCAATCGCGCGTTCCGGGAGTATGTTGGCGAAACCCCGTCGACGTTTCGCGCCCGAACCCTGGGCGGTCCCGACGGTTGACGTCACTGACCCATTTGGTCGCGCATCGGGTGAGACTTCGGTCACGCGACGCCGCAGGCACCTATCGACGTCCGCCTCAACGTCCAACTAGGCGACCTGCAGAGACCAAGAGCTTCCCACTTTCTGCAAAACCGCCCAATTTTCTGAAATTGGACATCCCTGACCAGTTTTTGGGGAGATTCGGACCCGTTCTTGCCTGACGCTCCACTTCGCAGAGCTGCTTCAACCACTGCCGGCGCAACCACGAGATACGAGGATCGAGGGATGAGTGAGCTGATCAGGTGTGCGAACGTCTGCAAGGACTACGTTCGCGGGGCGGAGAGTGTCCAGGTCTTGCGCAACGTGGACCTGTCCGTAGAGGACGGGGCGTTCGTTGCGTTGATGGGGCCCTCCGGTTCGGGGAAGACGATCGTCATGGTGACCCACGACCCCAAGGCGGCTGACCATGCGGTGGTGACGCTGCACATGGACAAGGGGAAGTTGGTGGCGCCTGTCGACCGAGCGGCCGCGAATTCCGAACAAGCGGGGACGGCGGCGTGAAACTGCTAACGTTGTTGGGGAGCAACCTGCTCCGCAAGCCGACGCGAACGTCCCTCACGTTCGTATCGCTCGCCATCGCGTTCCTGTTGTTCATGCTCCTGGAAGCCATCTCGGACGCCTTTTCCGGCGGGGTGTCGCTGGAGGGCATGGACAGGATTGTCATCGATTCGAAGTACTCGATGACGGACAACCTGCCGCTTTCCTACGTCCAGCGGATCCGCTCCCTGGACGAAGTGGAGCAGGTAACCAACATGAGCTGGTTCGGCGGCTACTACATGGAGCCGCGAAACTCCTTCGCTACCTATCCGGTCGATCCGGAGAGCTACTTCGACGTTTTCAGCGAGCAGACAATCTCTGCAGAAACGCTCAGTCGATTCAGGAATATCCGGGTTTCCGCAGTGGCATCCGAGGCGCTCGCGGCACGCTTCGGCTGGAATCCCGGGGACGCGATCCACATCGTGCAGGACATCTTCCCTTTGGAGGACGGATCGTGGACATGGCAGTTCGAGCTCGCGGGGACCTTCGAGTATTCGGGCGGTCTGCTCCTGCTGATCAACTACGACTATTTCAACGAAGCGGTTGTCGGCTGGGCCAAAGATCAAATCGGGTGGCTCGTTGGTCGGGTGGCCGATCCAGCGGAGGTCGACACGACCATCGGCATGATCGACAGCATGTTCGAGAACTCCTCGGATCCCACGAGGAGCACCACGGAGGATGAGTACCGCCGTCAGTTCGCGAGCCAAGTCGGCGATGTCGGGATGATCCCCTCTCGCAAGGGCACGTCCTCCATCGTCGTCGTCGGTATCGCCGGCGTTGTCGCCGTGGTGGTCGGACTGCTTTCCATGTCCGAGGGCATCAAGACCGCCTTGCAGGAAACAAGCCACCCGTACCGGGTTCTCGTGATGCGCACCGGCGCGATGGACGAGATCACCGGCTGGCTGTCGGCTGAGGAGGTCAATGTGCTGCGAGGCATTGACGGGATGGGTGACGGGATGGGGACGGTCAGCGGCGAACTGGTGGTCGTGGTCGACCTCGTCACCAGAGAGACGGGTAGACCCGGCGTTGCCGTGGCCCGCGGGGTCGAAGCTTCGGCATTGGAGATACGACCGGAACTGAAACTCCTGGCAGGTCGGTGGTTTCAACCCGGTAGGAACGAACTGGTCGTGGGGGTGAGCGCGGGCGACACCTACGCGGGGCTCGACCTCGGCAGCAGTGTGAGCTTTCGCAATAGACCGTGGGACGTGGTGGGTCTCTTCGATGCGGCAGGCCGGGCGCACGATTCCGAAGTGTGGATGGACCTGCCGATCGCCTAGGCCGCGTTCAGGCGAGAGGGCGTGGTGAGCAACGCCCGGGCGTTGCTCGACGCCGACACCGATGTTGCGGTCGTCAGCGAGCGCATCCGGCAGGAACCCCGGTTGCGTGCGGATCTCGTTCTCGAACGAGACTTCTACGTCCGGCAGTCTCAGGCCAGCACGGGCGTGTTGGAGTCCTTCGCCTACCTGATCGGCGCGATCATGGGCCTTGGCGCAGTGGTCGCGGCGGTCAACACCATGTATTCGTCGGTAGGCGCGCGTTCGGTAGAGATCGGAACGTTGAGATCGCTGGGCTTCTCGAACGTCCCGGTTGTAATCTCGGTGATTCTCGAAGCGTTGCTGCTCGCCCTCGTTGGCGGCCTCCTCGCTGGCGCGGTCGTGTATCTGGTTTACGACGGGTTCACCAGCTCCACGTTGAGCGTGGGAAGCCTGTCGCAAATCGGGTTCGAGTTCGCGGTGACGCCGCGCCTGCTACTCATCGGGCTGACGAGCGCGCTGCTTGTGGGGATGATCGGTGGACTGCTCCCGGCGCTTCGCGCCGCGCGATTGCCCGTCGTCGCGGCACTTCGTTCTGGCTAGCGTTCTTGAGAACGGCCCATCTGCACAGTTGAGCAGAGTTTTTCACGAGGCCCCGCGGGGCGACGAAGGCCCCGTAGGGGCGAGGCTATCGCGCCCGAAAGGGCGCGCCCTCGCCCGCGTTCGCGACAGGAAAGGCGTCGGTTCGAACGGCGCGGGACGGGACAAGCCCGTCCCCTACGGCCGGTTCTTCCAGGCCGGCTCGATGACGCCGAGTTCGATCAACGAGTTGCCGGTGTCGCGCAGCGTATCGCGTACATCGTGGGTCTTGAGACCGAGTTCCTCGATCGCCTTGCGGCACTTTGCGCGCAGCCGGGTGTCGGAAGGCAGCGGCTCGTAGTCGCCGGCCACATCGATATCGGGGTACAACTCGGCGAGCAGGTCCAGAAGTTCCCGCATGGTCGGCTCGCCAGACTCGTCCGTGGCCACCATCATGTAGCGCGAACCGTTGCTGGCGACGTCGCTCTCGGCCATCAGGCGTTGCGCTTCGGCGATGTCCCGTACATCGATGATGTTCCAGTTCATGCCCTGCTCTGGAAAGTCGGTCCCGCCCGAGAGGAATATCCCGATGCGGCGCTGCCACACCGTGTGGTGCGGCGGGCCCAGCAACGGACCGAGGACGTGGCACGGACAGTGTGCGATCACGTCGATGCCGTGTTCGGCGCCGAATTCGAAGCCCATGCGCTCGGCGTCGACCTTGCCCTTGGCGTAGGACGAACGCTGCACCGTCCAGGCCTTCACCAACTCGCCCTCGGCGTTGGTGAAGGTATAGCGATCGTCCAAGGTCTCGTAGCTGCCGCCGGACCAGTCGTCCTCCGTGTATTCGTAGTCGACCGGCCGCTCTGGGCCGCCCCGGCCCATCACGGCGGCGGTGGATGAGGTGTAGATGACCCGACGGACCGTACCCGTCTTCCTGGCGGACTCCAGCACGCCTGCGGTCTGGGTCACAAGGCTGTCGTACTGGGCCTCGGGGCTCGGCCGCCCGTAGGCCGGGTCCGTGCCGATGTCGGCCGCCACATGGAATACCGCGGAACAGCCGGCGAAGGCGTCGTCGTACGCCCCCTCGCTCGCCTTCATGAGATCGCAGGAGTGGAGTGATACGGTACCCGGTCCGACATCGTGCATGACCTTCAGGTAGGCGGTCTTGTCCTCGCGGTTGGCGTCGCGTAGGCAGGCACGGACGTCGTAGCCGGCCTCGACCAGATTCTTCACGGTGTGGGATCCAATGAACCCCGAAGCGCCCGTCACGGCGACGGGTCCGTCCTGCGGACCGGCAATGGCTGTCATCTTTTGATGTTCCTCTAGTGGGTGGGTGTTGGCTGTGATCGTCGGTTCATGCCCCGGACGAGTGCTCCGCCGGGTCCATGCGCACGATCAGGCTGCCGGCCTCGTGCTCGAGCAGGATGAAGATCCTGCCGCCGGGGCCGACCTCGATGTCCCTAATGCGCGCGAGGTCCTCGATCACCGTCTCGCGCTCGGCGACCGCGCCGTCTTGCATCCAGAAGCGGTACAGGTCGCTGCCCTTCAAGCTCCCGACCAGCATGTGTCCTCGCCACGCGGGAAATGCCTCGCCCTCGTAGAAGACGAAGCTCGACACCGCGACTGAAGGCGTGAAGTCGACCACCGGCTCGACGAGGTCGGCGGGATCGAATTCGACGCCCAGTCCGGCGCCGTCCACGGGCCGACCGTTGTAGTGCACGCCTTTCGAGGTCAGCGGCCAGCCATAGTTCTCGCCGGACCGCAGCAGGTTGATCTCGTCGCCGCCGCGGGGCCCCATCTCCGTTCCCCAGAGTTCGCCGGTTCGAAGGTCTACCTCTAGGCCGTGCACGCTGCGGTGACCGTAGGTCCAGATGCTTGCCAGCTTGCCGGGGGCGTCCGCGAACGGATTGTCTTCGGGGATCCGGCCATCGTCGTGCAGTCGGTGAACCTTGCCGTGCGGCACGCCGAGATCCTGGATCCCCTCGTAGCCGCCCTTCATGCCAAGGCTGAGGAAGACGTGCCCGGTCCGGTCGAACGCGATGCGGCCGCCCGCCGCCATGTCGGTGGCGGGGTTGTAGTGCTCCGGGGCGGCTTGGTAGACGGTCTCCTCGTCGACCCATGCGCCGTCCACGAGGCGTCCGCGGATTAGCTTGACCATGGACGTAGGACGGAAGCCGCAGTCCGTGCAGCGGTCGCCGAAGCTCAAGTAGATCCAGCCGTTTTCCGCGTAGTCTGGATGCGTCGCCACGTCGAGGATCCAGCCCAGACCGTATTGCAGCGGGCCCATTCGGAAGGCTTGCCGGTTGCCCACCGGTGCGCCGGAGACGAGCTCCGACTGCGTGCCATCGGCGGAGACGACGGTGAGGCCACGCATCTTCTCGGTGAGCAGGATGCGGCCGTCCGGCAGCGGCGCGATGGCGTAGGGCAGGGGTTCGAGGTCTCCGATCACCTTCGTCAGGCGGTAGCCGTGGCGCTCGGTCAGGATGATCCCGTCGGGCAGTTCGAGCGGTGGCGCCATCCGGAAGTCGGCGAACGTCGCGTTGGCGCGTTCCTCGGCGATCAGGATGGCCAGACTGCGGATCTGTGCTTCGCCGAGGGTCTCCGACCACGCGGGCATGCCGAGATCCGTCGCGCCCTCGGCGATGCTCTTGGCGATGGCCTCCACGCCTTCGCCCCGGACCAGCGGCGCGCCGACGAGCGGGTTGCCCTGGGCCGTGCCTTCGAAGCGGTCGCCGTGGCAGATGGCGCAGTGCTGCCGGTACAGGCGTTCGAACGCCTGGGGACGGCCCTGGCCCGCCGCGCTAGCCGCCGCGAGGCAGACGAGTGCAACAATGAGGACAAACGGCATGCCCGGTTCCCGCAACCTGATGCGTTGACGTTCGCACGATTGTTCGGTCGGCGGCAAGCCCGGTCATCGTGTGCCGACGCGTGGGGTGGCCCTGTGCAACCTCACTGATCCAACAGCCGGGGCGCGTGATCGTCGATTCCTTGGACGCCCTAAGCCCCGTTGCGGCGCCGATCTGGCGGGTGTGCCGGAGTTCAGTCAGCCGGGTCTTCGAACGATGTCGGACACGGCGTCGATGAGATCCGCCCCGTTCTGGGCGGCGGCGATCAGTTCCGCGGCCGCCGACAGTCTCTCCCAGTCATCGGTGTCGCCGAGCAGCCTTTCGACCCGTTCGCCGACCGCGTCGCCGAACCGCGTCGCGGCGACTCGGCACAGCAAGGTGCGCTGTCCCGCCACGCCCTCCCGGCGCCCTTCCGCCACGCCCTCCCGGCGCCACTGTTCGGGCCACTGTGCAACCCGTTCCACCAACGTCATCGTAGCTTCCTCCAGGGTTCGCCGAGTTCCTGCCCGGCTTGCCCGGGGCTGATCCGGGCCACCAATTGCCGCACCCACGCCGCAAAGGCGCGACCGAGATTCGAGTCCTGCGGCGACAGCCAATCCCGCAGCGCCTCGGCGACCCGTGCGAGTTCGGCCGGCGTCCGACTCTGCTCGAACCCGACGACCGCCCGCATCAGGTTGTTCGACGGCAGATCGTCCACCGCGACGCGGCGCTCGTCAAGCAGCAGCGAGCGTTGCGACGGCTGGCAGGGCGACAGCACCGCAGGCACGGGCGCGACGAGGTCGCGCATCTCCAGCGCCGCCGTCCACGGCGCGTCCCCGTTGTAAAGCACGACGGGCAGCACCGGGGGCCACCGGCCGGGTGTGCCGAGTTCGCCGCGACGGTCCAGCTCCCGGTAAAGCAGCGCCGTGTATTCCAGGTTGCGCAACGCCATGCGGGCGTCGCTGCGCGACTGGAACTCCAGCAGCACCAGCAGGTACAGCCAGCCGTTGCGGAAGCGGGCCCGCCAGATGGCGTCGCCGCGGCGCTGCTGGCCGCTGTCTCCGACATGCTCGGCGGGCAGCTTCTCGAGCGTGTTCAGGTCGACGTCGCCAAGCCAGTCGGGATTGCCGACGGCCCCTAGGAGATCGCGCACCATGCGCGGGAACGCGAACAGACGCCTGTAGATCGGATCGTGCATGACGCCACGGTAGTGGGCGCCGACGCCGGTGTCTTGAGCAGATCGCCGAAACCCACGTAGGCGATCGCCTCAAATAGTCGTAGGACTTCCGCCACGCCAGCCGTAGGACGGGTTCCGCGTGTGTCCGCGATCGCAAAACCCTACCTCGGACGTGGAAATCTCTCGCCTTCTGGCAACGTGCAGATGCGATCCATGCGCGTGACGCTGCCGTCGGCGTATTCCCACACGAGCTGTTCCCCGTCGCGGTAGCGCCGCACCACCACGGGGCCCCAGCCGAACGCATGGAATTCCAGCACCCCCTGGTTCCAGATCATGCTGGCCGATGTGCGAGGGCAGTAGGGTTTGCCGCCGATCCTGAAGATCACGGAGCCCTCGGTGTCGTTGGTGTTCTCGCCCAGGGTGCTGTTCGGGCCGTAGTCGTGAATGATGCCGCTGCTGGTGACGACCACGCGCCGCCCGCACTGTTCGATGCGTTCCACATGACCGACGTGTCCGCCCTCCACCCCCAGCCACAGCCCCCGGATGTCGTCCGCGCCTGCCACAAGCGGTTCGGTGCAGCCGCCAAGGATCGGCAACGGGAAGTGGGCGTAGCTGCAACCCGGGGTGTTGCCCTTGGGTATGTCCGCCGCGAGCTTGCCGCTGCCATCGAGAATGGGAAGTTCGCAATAGTCGATCGCGCTGCCGTCGCCGGCGAGCGTCGCCGGATCGGTGGTGAGCGGCGGTCTGGGTGAGAAGAAGATCCCCCAGAATGCAACCAGGAAGCAGACCGCCAGGACGATCAAGGACCGCCGAACGGCCTTTTTGATCATCGTGCGATCATCGGCTTGAACGGAGTAGTGCCTCCATCATCCGGTGTGCCGTCTCGGCACCGGAGTTCTGGTTCTGGCCGGTCACCAGGCGGCCATCGACGACCACGTGGTTCGCGAACATGCCGCGGAACCGGCTCTCGCCCTCGAACCGGGCGCCGGCGGCGCGCAGGTCGCGCTCGGGATGCATCGGCGTGAAGGTGATGCCGAGTTCCTCGATTTGCTTGTGCAGCCCAATGCCGACCAGCAATCTAGGCAGTCCAAGCCAAACGCCGATCGCCACGACGATGGCGGCGAAGCCGATTCCCACCAGTAGCTTGCGCTTCATGTCGCCGACCCCCCTCAACCGGTGCGAACGAAGTTGGACACGATCCGCGCAAGAGTCTCCCCGCGCCCTTCCTGGAGGAAGTGGCCGCCTCCCTCGATTCTCTGGTGAGATTGTCCCTGGGCACCCGGCACGCGCTGCCGGAACAACGCATCGCCGCCGCCGGTCACGGGGTCGTTGTCGGTGAACGCGCACAGGAACGGCTTGTCCCACTCGCGAAACACCTTCCAGGCGGCAACCTGCTCGGCGACGCAGGGCGCATCGGGCAGCAACGGCACCTGCGTCGGCATGGCGCGAGGGCCCATCTTGTAGGAGGGATCCGGGAACGGTGCGTCGTATGCCGCGACTTCCTCCGGGGTGAGCGGGTTGCCGCCACCGGCAACGCTATAGGCCACGATCATGCCGACCGGCAGATCCTCGGTCTCCCAGGTCCACTTCTGCCAATAGGCGAACTTCAAGGCGCGCGTTTCGGGGTCGATGGAGGTGAGGGCAGCCGTCATGTCCTGCATCGTTGGCGTCGGCGTGGCAGGGCCGAGGAACTCCTTGATCGCCCGAAGTTGGTCTTCCGGCATGTCGAGAGACAGTGGCAGGCCGGTGTTGGCCGCCACGATCCGATCGAAGCGATCGGGGTTCTCGGCGGCCATGCGCAGCCCGATCAGCCCGCCCCAGTCCTGTCCGACGAGGGTGGCACCGCGCACGTCGTTGTCCACGAGCCACTTGGCAAGCCACTCCACCTGGCGGTTGTAGCTGTAGTCCTCGCGTCGCGCCGGCTTGTCGGAGCGGCCGAAGCCAACCAGGTCGGGTGCCAGCACGCGCAGGCCGTCGGCGACGAGCACGGGGATCATCTTGCGGTAGAGATAGCTCCAGGTCGGCTGCCCGTGCATGCACAGCACGATGGGCCCGTCCCTCGGCCCCGCGTCGACGTGGTGGATGCGGAGCGTGCCCCCCTCGCCGTCGGCAACGTCGGTGTAATGGGGTTCGTAGGGGAAACCCGGCAGGTTCGCAAAGCGTTCGTCGGGTGTGCGCAGGAACTTCATGGATCAACTCCTAGGGCAAAAGGTGGTGGTGACGTAGGGGCCGCCCTTGTGGCGGCCTGGGCCGGCCAAGCGGAGGCCTCGTCTTGGTTGACACGGGCGCTCAACTGTCATTCGGAAGGTCTCGTAGGGGCCGCCCTTGTGGCGGCCCGCAATCGCCGAATCAGCCAAACGAGAAGACCAACGAGCACCACGCCAAGGCCGGCACCGGCGATCACCAGGTGCAGGTTCGCCCTCGTCCGGTCGTAGAGGTAGTTGATCAGCAACTGCCGCGTCGGCGAGTAGGATGCCGGTACTTCGAGCACGCCCACCCGTGCCACATAGGCTTCATAGTCGGCGAGCATCTCGGCGAGGCGTTGGGGTTCTTCGACCGCTAGGTCGCGGGTCTCCCCCGGGTCACGGGCGAGGTCGAACAAGCGCCATTGGCCGTCGCCGTCGGGCGCACCGACCCGCACGAGCTTGTGGTTTCCTTTGAAGACGCCGGCGTGACCGGCGGTTTCGAAGCCGATGGCCGCCTGCGGCGGATGAATGTCGACGCGGAGGTTGCGCAGCGCCGGTGCGAGGCTGCGACCGCTGATGGGATGCTTGCGGGCTGGCGTGGCGTCACTCGTGCCGGTGAGTTCGAGGAGCGTCGGCACGATGTCGGTCGCGTAGGCGAAGGCCGGCGCGATCCCCCGTGCCTCGACACCGGGTCCCGCAACGATCAGCGGTACGCGGATGCCGCCCTCGCCGCCGTGGAACTTGTAGTAGGCCAGCGGCGCCGCCGCGGCCCGCGCGAAGTGCGGCCCGATGATGGCGTAGCTTCCCCGCTCGCCAAGGGTCGCCAGGTCGCGGCGATAGCCGACATCTTCGGCCCACGACTTGAACCCGGTGCTTGCCGCCGGATCGCCGGCCTCGGGGCCGTTGTCGGACAGCACGACGACGATCGTGTTGGCGAGGAGATCCGTTCCGTCGAGATAGTCGACGAACCGGCCGAAGTGGTGGTCCATCGCCTCGAGCATCGCCGCGTTGACGGCCATGTTCTTGGCGGCGAACGCCTTCTCGTCGGTTGCCAGCGCAGCCCAGTCGGCCTGCGCGGGAGTGTCCGATGGCGCCGCCGTGGGCGGAAAGACGCCGGATTCGACGGCACCGCGATGGCGCGCTCTTCGCAGGGCGTCCCAGCCCTCGTCGTAGACGCCTTCGTAGCGCTCGATGAACTCGCGTGGCGCTTGAACCGGCAGATGCACCGCCTGAAACGCGAGGTAGGCGAAGAAAGGCCGAGGTTCGGCAATCGCGGCCCGGTCGGCCGCGATGAACTCGACGAGTTTGTCCACCAGGTGCTCGGACGAGTAGAAGTCGTCCGGCAGATCGGTGGGATCGCCGTCGGCGAACCAGGGCGGCTCGCCGTAGATGGGCAGGTAGGGCTTCTTCTCGAAGTTGTCGGCGCCGGTGGCGTCGAGTGCGAACGTTCGGTCGAAGCCCCGGGCGCTGGGCAGGGAGGTCGGCGTGTGACCGAGATTCCACTTGCCGCTCAAGTAGGTGCGGTAGCCGGCATCGCGCAGGCGGCTGGCGATAGTGATCACGTCGGTGCGCAACTCGCCTTCGTAGCCGGGTCGCCCGCGGTGTTGGAGCGGGGTTGCGACATAGAGGCTCGCCACGCCGGCGAGGTGGGCGTCGACGCCGGTGAGCAGCATGGCGCGCGACGGCGAGCACATCGGCGAAACGTGGAAGTTGCTGAACATCACCCCGCGCGAGGCGATCGCATCGATGTGCGGCGTGCGGATCTCGCTGCCGTACGCGCCCAAGTCCGAGAATCCGACATCGTCCGCTACGACCACGACCACGTTCGGGCGTGACGCAACCGGAGTCACGCCTTCGGCGGCCATCGACATCGGCGCGAACAGAGTCGTGACGGTCGTCAAGGCAGCGGCCAACGCAATGA
>JAPPND010000230.1:0-15705 GCA_028818795.1 Gammaproteobacteria bacterium
GTTCCCACGATGGCTTCGAGCTGCGCCCATCGGCTCTTGAGGCGCTCCTTGCGTTCGACCTCCTCGCCCTCGGTCGCTTCCTCGAAATCGGGATCGATGTTGGGACGTGCGGACTCATCCAGGGCGAGCTTCGCCAAGCGACTCTCGTAGTAGATGGGCACCGTGGCGCCGTCCTCGACGGCGCGCTGGATGTCGTAGACGCTGATGTAGTCGCCGAACACGGAGCGCGTGTTGGCGTCCTGCAACTCGATCGGCGTGCCGGTGAAGCCGATGAAGGACGCCTTGGGCAGCGCGTCGCGCATGTGCCGGGCGAAACCGTCGATGAAGTCGTACTGGCTGCGGTGCGCTTCGTCGGCGATCACCACGATGTTGCGCCGGTCGGACAGCAACGGGTGCCGGTCGCCTTTCTCCTCTGGGAAGAACTTCTGGATCGTGGTGAATAACACGCCGCCCTGCTTGACCGCGAGTTTGGCGCGAAGGTCGGCACGGCTCGACGCCTGAACGGGCGGCTGGCGCAGGAGGTCGCTGCATCGGGCGAAAGTGCCGAAGAGCTGGTCGTCGAGGTCGTTGCGGTCGGTCATGACGACGATGGTGGGATTACCCATGCGGGGCTCGCGTACGATGCGACCCGCAAAGAACGCCATGGTGAGGCTTTTGCCGGAGCCCTGCGTGTGCCAGACGACGCCGATCCGGCGGTCGCCGGCTTCGCCGCCAGGGCGGCGACCGGACTCGTACCGGCCGATGTCGTGGATCTCGCTGCCGGGGTCGGTCGCCCGCAGGGTCTGGGCGACGGCGGTCTCGACGGCGTGGAACTGGTGGTAGCCAGCGACTTTCTTGGCCAGTGCGCCGCCGTCGTCCTCGAACACGACGAAGTCACGGAGCATCGCGAGGAAGCGCGACTTCTCGAACACGCCCTGGATTAGCACCTGAAGCTCGGTGTAGAAGACCGGCGCGAGCTCCTGGCCGCCGATCGTTCGCCAAGGCTTGAACCACTCGTAGCCCGCCGTGAGCGTGCCGATCCGCGCCTCGAGGCCATCCGAGACCACGAGAATGGCATTGCAGGCGAACAGTGTCGGCATTTCCGCCTTGTAGGTCTGCAACTGGTTGTACGCCGAGCGCACCGTGGCGGCTTCGTCCGTCGGGTTTTTCAGTTCGATGAGCGCGAGCGGCAGACCGTTGACGAAGACCACGATGTCCGGTCGGCGCGTGTGCTGGTTCTCCTGAACGGTGAACTGATTCACCGCGAGCCAGTCATTTGATTCGGGTTCGTCGAAATCCAGTGCGACAACCTGCGCTCCCCGAATGTCGCCGGCCTCGTCCCGGTACTCGACGGTCACACCGTCCACGAGCATGCGGTGGAAGCTGCGGTTGCGATCCTCCAGCGTCGCGCCTGACGGGTGAAGCAGCCTGCGTGCAGCGTCATCGAGGGCCTCCCGCGGAATCGAAGGATTCGACCTTTCGAGGGCCCCTTGTAGCCGCGAGCGAAGGACGACATCCACGTAGCTCTCCCGAAACGCGCCTGGTAAGGGGGCAACGTCCGTACCGGCAAGCACCTGGTAGCCAAGCCCCCGATACCAGTCGAGCGCGGCGTCCTCGACGATGGATTCGGTGACGATGGTCATGTGTCGGTACGGGCGAGTGGCGGCAGCGCCTCCATGCGGCCAAGCCAATGTGCGAAGTGGCCGCATTTGGTGCGGATGCGCTCAAGCCCAATGGCAGCCGCCACGTCTACGCCATGGCCGACCTTTCGATATCCGGGTAGATGCTGCCTGATCCTGGCCGATGGGTGGGTGTTGATGCCGTCGTTGACGTGTTCCGGGCTGTCTGTTGCGGCGACGATGCTAGCCAGTTTGCTCTCGGCGGATTGCCACTTGGGGTTCACCCGGCCAAATGCCGTCGTGTCTGCAAGCAGGAGCGCCTCGAACTCATAGGGCTGAATGTGCGGCACGAACCGGTCGCTGCGGCGCTGCGCCAGATCGGTGACAACGCTGCGCAGGGACGCTTCGATCTGTTCACAATACGCAACGGGATCCCGTAGGGCAGAGCTCGATTGCTTTCCCGGGAAATCTGCCGGCAGCCCGTAGAGATCAAAGAAGGTCGTCACGTAGGTGTCGTCACGCTGGCGAAGGACTCGGCACAGGTCTCCGACCACTCGGTCGCGGCTGAGAGCGCCACCCTTTGCTCCAGATGACGTCGAAATCAGCCGGGCATTCAGGAAAACTGCGTTGGGTGCGAGGGCTGGCTGGACGACCTCGTTGATGAAGGCCTGCTCAGTTCGGCCCTCACATGCGACGATCACATCGGTCATCGGGATGGACTACCACCGACGACATTCATCCGCCAGAGATCGCCGATCGCGTACTCTGCCAGCCATTCGCGCAATTCATGCTCGTCCGGTCTGTTGAACTCCGACCGTCCATCGCGACGACCGACCGTGATGATGTGCTTCGCCTCGAATTCGTTAACCAAATCGGCCGACTGGGTCGAAACTAGGATCTGACGAGACGCCGAAGCCGCTTCGAGTAACTCGGCCAACAGTGTCAATGCAAAGGGGTGCAGGCCCAGCTCCGGCTCGTCGATCAGGATCGTCGACGGTTGCATCTGCGTTGGTTGGAGTAGGAGGGTCGCAAGGCAGATCAAACGGATCGTCCCATCGGAGAGCTGACGTGGGCCAAGAATTCCCGGGTCGACATCTTTCTCAAGCCACTCCAAGCCCAAGCGCTCGCTAGCTTCTCCTCGGTAGAGGAAGTCCTCGATGTATGGCGCTGCAAGACGCACGGTGTGGAGAATCTGGCGGTAGTTGTCCGGATGGCGTTCCTTGATCACGCGGAGGAACGGCGCAATATTCCTCCCAGTGGAGTGCAGTTGGATGTTGTCACGCGCCGACCACGACTGGCGCATTCCTGCCTCAATGGTGGTGTCATGGAAATGAAACACTCGCCAGTCGGACATGGCCTCCCGAAGGAACCGGGCGAAGGGGTCAGACTCCGTCCTCTCGGTGACTGAGAGATCTGACTCGTGGTGACCCTTACCGATCCAGCCGAGGTTGGTCTCTTCATGGGTCAGGACCAGATGTTCTCCAACTGCGGTGAGGCCGACGCGGTAGGAGAGATTGGGAAAGGCAAGCTCGATCTCCATCTTGGACGTATGCTTGCGACCGCGATAAAGCAAGGCGTCCGGACCGTCCTCCTTCGCCACGAACAGCCGAAGTCGCCCATTGGCCAGCGCCCCCATCATGCGGAAGAGACCAAGCAGGTTGGACTTGCCAGCACCGTTCGGCCCGATAAGCACGTTCAGCGAACCGAGTTCGAAACGGTCGAGCGCCGTGATCGACTTGAAGCCCCGGACCGTGAGATGCGTGACGTTAGACATCGGCCGTGCCCCTGCCTGTAGCATCCTGCATTGCCTCGACCGCCTCGGTCACGCGTAGTTCGCCGGAAATGAGCTTTGGGAGCAGGGCCTGCCGCATGAGAATCAAGTTGCGCGACTCAGTCTCGTTGAGCCTGATGCACCGGTCCATTGGCCCCGCGACTAGGTCGAAGGCTCGCACCGTCGCCGGATCAGGTTCAATGACCTCTAGGCTCTCGAACTGCTTCCGCGTGATGGCTCCAAACACGGTCCCCGAATGTTCGAACTCCGCAATGTCTCGATGAATCGCACTTACCGCGTAGTAGGTGTACGTGCTTGAGAGCGAATGGTGCCTGAGCGCGGCGATTCCCCTACCAATACACGACTCCGCCCAAGCCATGTTGATGTCTCCGACCGGAGCTCTCACGCTGACCAGTGTTTCGTCGGATCGGGCAATGCGGGATGGCGCAGTACAGAATCGCCGGATTGCTGGGAAACGGAACCCAAAGTCCGTCCGTCCCTGGAAGAACGGAAGTCCTTCGCCAATGTCGTTGTAGCTGGTGCCGGGCGGAGACTGTCCCATCGTCAGTTTGAAGCACTCGCCGAGCGGCATTACACGCCAGGCAGACGGTATCTCACCCCTCGCTGAAGCGGTAAGCCGCGATGGAAACAGCTCGGCAATGTCATCCGTTAACCCGGTGTCACGCCCCGCCATCTTCGCTCGCACCGGCTCGAAGTCCACGAACCACGAGCTGAACAGCGCCCGCGCCATCGCCTGCAGCGTCTCGTTCATGCGCCGATTCAGTTCGATCTTGTCGTCCAGCGTGCCAAGTATGTGAGCGATGGCACGTTGTTCAGCGGCGGGGGCCGCAAAGGGGACCTCAGCTTCATGCAAGTGGTTGCGGTTTAGGCCAGGCACGGCAGCCTTATCAGAGAAAGGGCTGACGTCGAGGGTCTCCAGCAGGTAACTCACATAGCGCGGATCGTTTCCTTTGAAGTCTTCAACGTACAGCGTGGTATTCAGTGGCCAGTAGTCGCTGCGAACGAAATGCACCTCTCCTAAGGTGCCGTAGCGTCCAATGATGACTCCCGGCCCTTGGACTTTGGCTTTCGCGTGACTGTCGCTGATGCCGGAAGACGAGACTACTGGAAAGGAACCGGCAACACGGAGCCGCTTCGGAAGGTCATGGCCCCGGCGCAGGCGAATGACGTCGCCGAGACGGGCTTTCTGCCAGCGGCAGCTTGGGTGCGAGCAAGGTGCACACAACTCCAAATGTTGGCTCTCGATCTCGCGCCGAAACCGATCCGGCAATCGCGCCCAATCCCGCGCCTCGACGAGAAACGGGATCAATGACTCGGACACCGCATCCCAAAAGTCGTTTAGCCGCCCTACCGGGATCTCCTCAAGCCCGGGTCCGCGCAGCACTAGGTCGAGATCACTCCCGTCGTGCGATCGCCCGTTGACCCGGCTCCCGTAGGCCCACACCTCGACATCGGGCAGATGCTCACGGAGCAGCGTTTCGAGTATCCGCCGGTGTTTTCGGGAGAGGTGCAGCCGGTCAGCCATCGGCCGCCTGCTCGACCATGCTGGCAAGCGCTTTGGCATCTTCGACGAAGGCGGGAAGCAGCTTCAGGGTGGCCTCGGCGAAGTTCTCGCCGTAGTCGTGCGCGGTGTCGTTGCGGTTGTCGCGGTAGCGAAGCCAGCGCTCCACGGCATCGCAGTCCATCAGGCAACGCTTGGCGGCATGCCGGAAGAGCTCCTTGAAGTTGAGGCGGTCGGCCTGGCGGTTCGTGGCGAAGTAGGCGGCAAGACGCTTGCGCAGCAGCTTGCCGCTCTGCTCGAGCACGAGCTCAAACTCCTTGACGCACGCCGCTCGATAGATGTCGTAGAGGACGTCCTCGCTGTCTTCAAGCTCGCCGGTCTCCTGCAGCGCCCGTTCAAGGGAGGCGATGCAGCGACGCAGAAAGGTGGTGTCGATGTTCATGGACTACATTTGCCGGATTGCACCAGTCTCTGCATTTTGCTCGAACGCGCCATTCAACGCGTGCCCCCCACCGGGAATCCAAGAGCATCGAGGTTTTTCGCGATGGCGGCATCCAGCCGCGCACCTTCCGCCTGTTGCTCGCGCAGATCTGCGACGAGGCGCTGCATCTTGACGGCGAACGGCTCGCCGTCGTCCTCCGCAGGAGGCGCGCCGACGTAGCGGCCCGGCGTCAGAACATGATCGTGCCGTCGAATCTCCTCGAGCGGGACGCTCCGGCAGAAGCCCGCCTGATCCTCGTATCCGTCCGTCTCGCCGAGCCAGCGGTGGTACGTGTCGGCGATCCGACCGATGTCGTCGCGAGCCAATTCCCGGTGCGTGCGATCGACCATTCCGCCAAGTTCGCGGGCATCGATAAACAGCACTTCGCCACGCCGGTCCCTCGACCGGCTGCCGCTGTCTTCTTGCGAGGGGTGTCCCCTCCCGTTCCCAGACCGAGGGCTCCGGTCCCGGGCGAGAAACCAGAGGCATGCCGGGATCTGCGTGGAGTAGAAGAGCTGACCCGGCAAGGCGACCATGCAGTCAACCAGATCGGCTTCGACAAGGTTTCGCCGTATCTCGCCCTCCCCCGACTGGTTCGTCGACATGGAGCCGTTGGCCAGCACGAAGCCGGCGGTCCCCGTCGGGGCGAGATGATGGACGATGTGCTGTACCCAAGCAAAATTGGCGTTGCCTTTCGGCGGAACACCGTACTGCCAGCGCTGGTCGTCCGTCAGGCGGTCGCCTCCCCAGTCCTTCACGTTGAAAGGCGGGTTGGCGAGGATGAAATCCGCCCTGAGGTCCGGATGCCGGTCGTTGTGGAAGCTATCGCCATGCGCGATCTGGCCTTCGATGCCGCGTATGGCGAGGTTCATCCGGGCGAGACGCCAAGTAGTGTAGTTCGACTCCTGCCCCCAGATGGAGATGTCGCCACGAGCCCGACCGCCGTTGCCGTTGCCCGTCGCGTGGGCTTCGATGAACTCGACGGACTGCACGAACATGCCGGACGAGCCGCAGCACGGGTCGTACACGCGGCCCGAATACGGTTCGAGCATCTCGACCAGGAGCCTGACGACGCAGCGTGGCGTATAGAACTCGCCGCCCTTCCTGCCTTCGGTACCCGCGAACTGGCCGAGGAAATACTCGTAGACGCGCCCGAGCACGTCGTTGGCGCGGGCACTCTCGTCGCCAACCGCGATGTTGCCGACCATGTCGATCAACTGGCCGAGCCGTTGCTTGTCAACCGCAGGGCGCGCGTAGTCCTTCGGCAGGACATCCTTGAGCGCAGGGTTGTCGCGTTCTACACACACCATCGCGGCGTCGACGGTCTGCCCGATGGTGGGCTGCCGCGCCTGGGCTCTGAGGTGCGCCCAGCGCGCCTCGGGCGGCACCCAGAAGATGGCCTCGGCGGTGTACTCGTCCGGGTCTTCCGCAGCTTCCTCGCCCCACTCCGCGAGAACCGCGGCATGGCGCTCCTCGAAAGCGTCGGAGATGTACTTCAGGAAGATGAGGCCCAGAACGACATGCTTGTACTCGGCGGCGTCCATCGAGCCGCGAAGCGCGTCCGCCATCGACCAGAGCTCGGATTCGTCGATGCCGATGAGAGAATTGGTGGCGTCGATCGGCGCGGTGGCGCGTTGCGGTGGTCTGCCGGGCATAACGACGGCTGTCCGTCGGTGGCGTCGGGCAGCGATTCTACCAACGCGGCGGAGGGTCGTCGCCTCGCGTTTTTTCCATGATGTCTTGCGGCACGAGACGGCAATGTCTGCCAGTGCTGTGGGGCCTTCTCCGGCATACGGCACCACATCCAGCGTGCACGGTGGTATGTTTCAACCGCCGGTGACAACAACGATGAAAGCCACGGTGATCGACACGCTGCGATTCGCCAACCGCCTCAAGGAAGCAGGCTTTGCACCCGGGCAGGCGGAAGCCATGTCCCGCGCCTTCAACGACGAATTTGCCCAGGGAATGGCGACCAAGCAGGATCTCGGCAACGCCGTAACCGAACTGAAGGGGCAAATCGCCACGGAAATCGGCAGGGTGGATGCCAAGGTGGATGCGATGGACGCCAAGTTCGAGGGCTCCTTTCGAGCCGTGAACTCGAGATTCGATGCGATGGAGGTCCGATTCGACGCGATGGACGAGAAGTTCGGTGCCCTATCCGCGCAGTTCGCTGCCCAGAGCCGCTACGTCTTCCTCGTATTGGCGCTAGTCGCCGGGTTGGGACTCTACAACGCAGCAGCGCCCCATTTTGCCGCGACCGGGCCGGTCGGCAAGCAACCGGCAACGCTCGCAACGGCCGCTCCCGCCCAGGCAAGCCAAGGTTCGCGTCGGGCGGATCGCCCGAGTTCCGGAGCGTGACGCAAGGCTCGATGGCGGGGCTCTGGCGTAGCTCTCGTCCGTCGCCGGGGGGTCAACACGCGGGCGTGCCCAGAAGTCGGCCTCGGTCGCATCCAGTTGCGCGCCGTGAGCAGCGTCTGCGACGAGATCGTCGTTGAGCAATCGAACTCCTTGACGCATGCCCCCCGGTATATGACATAGAGAACGTCTCCGCTGTCGTCCAGTCCTTCGATCTCCTTTGCGGCCCGTTCGAGGGAGGCGGTGCGGCAGTGGAGAACGTGGTGTCGATGCTCACACCGCGCTAACCAGCCGCCGCGACATCCACGACGGTCGCAGTGCATCGCGGATCCGGGACGGGCTCGCGGTGTTCGCGCAGGCTCTCGATGTGAAAGGCGATAGCGGAACGCATCTCGCGAACCACCTCGTCCCGGGTGGCTCCGGTGGCGACGCAGCCCGGAAGGTCGGGCGCGTAGGCGGAGAAGTTCCTCGGCGTCTGTTCGATCACTATCGTGTATTCCATGGTTTTCGTCACTCCTTAAGTCCGGCCTGTCTCTTGATGCTGTTCCAAGTGCCGCGCGCAAGGTCTTCCCCAAGCTTCCCCGCGACCGTTACCGTGCCTGGCTTCTCGGGATGCCGGAACTGACGGTGACTGCCGCGCATGCGGATCTGCCGCCAGCCATCATGCTCCAACGCACGGATCGCATGGCGGACGTCAACTGGGCCACCTCCTTCGCTCATCCGGCGGCGGGAAACCCAACGTTTCGAGGTTCCGGGCCACAGCGGCGTTCATCGACCCGCGAGCGCGCGCGCCATCGACCAGAGTTGGATTCGTCATTGCCGATGGGAGAATTGGTGGAGTCGGCCAGCGCGGTGGTGCGCTGGGGTTGTCTGCCGAGCATGTCGACGGATGTCCGTCTGTAGCGTTCGATACGATTCTACCAACGCGACGGATGATCGTCGCCTTGTGATAGGGCAGGCGGCGGCGGGTTGGCCCCAGCCTGATCGGTCGAGATCGATCGGCCTCGCACACTCGCGGCTTCTCCGACGCTACCTAGTGCCCAAGCCTACAGGCAGTTTCCGGGTAGCCTTTCCGGACAACGAGGGACAAGCCAGGTCAATCTTCTCAGCGTGCGCGATTCGGAGCGCCAAGCATGCGGCCAACCGCTTGCGGAGCAGCTTCCCGCTCTGCGTCAGCACCAGTTCGAATCCCTTAACGCAAGGCTCAATGGCACGGCTCAGGCGGAGCTCTCGTCCGTCGCCGGTTCACCACCCAGGCGTGCCCAGAAGTCGGCCTCGGTCGCACCCAGTTGCGCCGCCGTGAGCAGCGTCTGCGGCGAGACCGTGGTTGCAGCTAGGCGCCGGTCGAAGTCTTCGGTTAAAGGGATGCCCCGCAGTCGCAACGCCTCGGTCGCCGCGTAGGCGAGCGCCTCGCGGCGTGCCGTTTCCTGACCTTGCTCCAAGCCGCTCTCGAATCCCGTCCTATGGCCAACGTCGTGCGAGCGGCGCATGTAGCCTGCGATCTGTGCGTCGTCCATCGGTCCGGTGCCGTCGCGGTCGCCGAGAGTCCGACCGACCCGCACCAGGCACTCGATGGTAGACGCCGATACGGGCGCCTCGTTCAGCGCCGAGTGAATCTCATGCGCCCGCCACGTTGGTAGGGCCACGCTCTCGGCACTCTCGCGGTAGTCGCCCTGGTCGAGGACGTAGATCGTGAGCCCGGGAACCACCCGGCGCGGGCGGCCCGGCGTCGGCTCGTCGGGCGTCTCCACCCAGACCTCGGGGAACCCCCAGCGAGCGTAGACCCCAAGCTTGTGGCGGCGCACGTCCGTCGTGTTGTCGACTTCGAGGACCACGTCCGGTCGCGGATCCCGGCCGATGACCGTCCTGCGCCCGCTTGGTAGCCACACGCCAGGGCGCAAGTAAACCGATTGATCCGGGTGCATCCCTTCAGCCGTGTCCCCGGCCCCGTCCACGGTGACCATCTTCAAGGCACCGCAACAAAGGATCGGCGAGCCACGCTCCTGCTCGACCCGCGTGAGGAGGCCCGGCAACCGGCCGCCCGGGATCTCGTGCACCGGCGAGCCATCGCGGCAGACCAACGCGGTGCCGCGCTCTCGGCTCCAATACTCGACGCCGCCCTCGTAGTTGTCGAATTGCTCGAGCGTCATCGGGATGGGGACGCAGCCCGGGTAATCCTGGTCTTCCGGGCCGTCGTAGTCCTCGACGAATTCCCGCAGACGATCCTCGTCGAACCGACCGTCCGCGGTTTCGTAGCTGGGGCGGCCCCGTGCGACCGACAATGCAGTTTCCGCCATGTCCGACTCCTTTGGGATCGCCCCAGGGACAGGTGAGACGCGAAAAAAGTATAGCGGAGTCAGTAACTTAAGGGAAACGCACACGACTGTACGCCGACACATCGCCAAGCCGCTGATCTCGCTGGCGTTCTCGATCACACTCGAAGGAGCACCTGGACGGTGCGTGGACGTCCTTCTCCCTTTTTGGCGTTACCACAAGGTCAACGCCGGGAAGAGGGTCGCCAACCTCGAGTCGCGCCTAGTCCTTCACGGTACCGCGAACCGCCCCCTTGAGCCGGTCCGCCTCGAAGAGCAGATCGTCCCCGAACCGCTTCCTGCCTTGGGCGGCCGGGCCAACCACGTCGATCTGCCCCCTGCCGATCACCGCCTCGCGCGAACCGTCGCGTGCCGGGTCGGCGAACCGGGCGAAGAACGCATCGAGCTTGGCCTGCAAAGCCTTGTGCGTCTGCCTGTGTTCGTCCCGATCGATGAGGTTGTATTCCTCGTCCGGATCGTTGGCGAGATCGTAGAGTTCGTGGTCGCCGTAGGGATAGCGATGCACGTATTTCCAGTCGGTCGTGCGGACCATGCGCGTCGGGCCGTATTCGTCGAACACCACGACGTAGTCGTCGCCGTCCAACTCCCCGCCGTCGAGCACGCCCCGGAAGCTCAGTCCCGGCAACGAGTCCGCTTCCGGATTCTCGACGCCGACATACTCGAGCAGCGTCGGCATCAGGTCGTAGTGGCTGTGGAGCGTGGCGACGACCTGGCCCTCGGGAATGTGTCCCGGTCGAGACATCAGCATCGGGACTTTGACCGACGTATCGAACATGTTCGGCGGAAACGTTCCGTTGCCCTTGCCGTAGATACCGTGGTGCCCCATGTTCATGCCGTTGTCGCTGGAAAACACCACGAGCGTGTTCTCGCGTTCCCCGTTCCGCTCGAGCCAGTCGAGCAGGCGTCCCACATTCTCGTCCATTTTCGTGAGCGCCGAGAAGTAGCCGCTTAGGGCCTCTTTCCTACCCTGGGCCGTGAAGCCGAGCGAACCGGACGACCCCTCCTTGGCCAACTGATGCGGGTGCATGGGAAGGTCCGGCGTGGACGCGAACGGGCAGTTCAGATAGTAGTCGTCCCACAACTCGGCCGGGTGATGTTCTCGCTGCCAGGGCGCATGAGGCGCCGTGAAGTGGACGTTCAGGCAAAACGGCCGTCCGGTGTCCTTGTGCCGCTCCAGGAACCGCAACGCATTGTCCGTAAACAGATCGCTCGCGTATTGGTTCGTCTCGTAGGCAGCGCCGTCACGAATCATCGACGGCGCGAAGTACGCGCCGGCACCGTAGGCATGCACGTCCCAGAACTCGAAGCTTTTCTGCGGCTTCTCGGAGAAGCCCATGTGCCACTTGCCGCTCAAGGCGCACGTGTAGCCAGCCCGGGCCAGAAAATCGGTGTAGGCCGGGATGCCCGCAAGGTATTCGATCGCCTCGTCTCCCGGTCTCGCGCCCGCACCGAAGGCCAGGTTCGTGTTCCCTGCGCGCAGGAAGTCGTGAATGCCGTGCTGCGACGGGATCCGTCCGGTCAGGATCGAGGCCCGCGCGGGCGAGCAGACCGGGGAGGTACAGAAGAAGCTGGTGAAACGCAATCCGCTGGCTGCCAGGCGGTCGAGATTCGGGGTGCGGATCTCCTCGTTGCCGGCGCATCCCATGGCCCAATAGCCTTGGTCGTCGGTCAGGATGAACAGAATGTTCGGTCTCTCGGTCATGCTGTTTGGTCCACGTTGCCGGCTAGTTTGCGCGACGGCGTTCTTGGCCTTGACGCTTCTCCTCCGCGATCTGGATCAAGTTGCCGCACGTATCGTCGAAAACGGCGGTGATCACAGTCCCGAGGTCTGTTGGCGGCTGGACGAATCGAACACCTTTGGCAACGAGTCGCTCGTGTTCGGCTTCAACGTCGTCCACAGCGAACGAGGTACTGGGGATACCGTCCTTCACGAGCGCCGTCCTGTACGGACGAACCGCCGGATGTTCGTCGGGCTCGAGCACCAACTCCGTCCCCTCTGGCGCTTCCTCGGATACAACAGTGATCCAGGCATGACCTCCTAGGGGAATGTTGTGCTTCAGCTTGAAGCCCAGCGTTTCCGTGTAGAAGCGCAGCGCCTTCTGTTGGTCGTCTACGAAGACGCTGGCCAGGTGAATCCTCATCTTCAGTTGCCTCCCTTTGCAGACATTCTCCACCGTCCACCGTCTCAAGCAGCCGCAGCAGCCGGGCGCGCATACTCCTCACGACGAGTTACCGCTATAGCGGTATTATCTTTGTAAAAAGTTGCCGGACGCGACCTCAGCCGGTGGATCAGCCTCCGATTACCGCTATATCGGTAAATTATCCCGAAATAGGTTGATGGCGCAGTGGTTCAAGGCGCATTATACCGCTATACCAGTACGAGATGTGGTCATGAAAGCGAACATGTCCAACGTTCTGGGCGACATCGTTCGATTTCACCGGCGTCGCGGAGGTTTGAGCCAGCACGAGTTGGCTGATTTGGCACGGATCGGCAAGACCTCGGTGTTCGACATCGAAAAGGGGAAACCCACGGTTCGCCTGGCCACGTTAATGGCGGTCTTGGGTGTCCTCAACATCGACTTGATGCTCGACGGGCCGCTCATGGACGAGTGCCGTGCAGCACTGGGAGACCCGGCCGAACCGGACACGGACACCGGGCCATGAGGCGGGCCACGGTCTTCGTCGCGGGCGAACCGGCCGGACTGCTGGAGGAGCACGAATCGTCGCGATTCCTTTTTCGCTACCTCGACGGCTACACCGGACCCGCCGTGTCGCTGACCATGCCCGTGTCGGCGGGAACGATCTGGTTCGACGCCTTCCCGCCTTTCTTCGAGGGCCTGCTGCCGGAAGGGGTCATGCTCGATGGCCTGCTGCGCCAGCGGAAGATCGACCGCAACGACCTGTTCGGACAGCTGTTGGCGGTGGGCGAGGATGTCGTCGGCGCGGTGACGGTTCGGGAACAGCTTTCTTGAATCGCTGCCCGATCACCTACGCGCTCTGTGGCGATGCGCGGTATTCGAGGGCAGGCCTGCGGGCGCTCTCGCCCAATCTGGCTGTGCTGAACGACTTTCCCTACGACGCCCCGCAACAACGGCGCGAGGCCGTGGTCCGGGCGGGAAACATGTCGATCCAGGGTGTCCAACCCAAGCTGAGCGTCCGCTTGGATGCCAAGGCCGGTGTATTCGTGGTCACGGACCGAGGCGGGCGTTTCGTGCTCAAACCCCAGCACGAGATCTACCCGAACCTGCCGGAAAACGAGGGCCTCACGATGCAACTGGCGAAACTCGCCGGCATCGAGGTGCCGGTGTCCGGCCTCGTCCGTTGCGTCGATGGATCATGGTCCTATTTCGTGCGAAGGTTCGATCGCGTCGGGCACGATGGCAAGGTGGCGGTGGAGGACTTTGCCCAGCTCGCGGGATTGGGCCGGGACACGAAGTACGACTTCAGCATGGAACGCGTGGTCGGCTTGCTCGACGCCTATTGCACGTTTCCGGCCATCGAGAAGGTCAAGCTCCTAAAGAGGAGCCTGTTCAATTTCCTCGTCGGCAACGAGGACATGCATCTCAAGAACCTCTCGGTGATCGCCCGGCACGGCAAGGTCGAACTCGCCCCCGCGTACGACTACCTCAACACCACCGTGGCGTTCCTCGCACTCGGCAAACGCCTAGAGACCCTGGAGGAAGTCGCGCTGCCGCTCCATGGCAAGAAGCGGCGACTCGGCGCCAAGGACTGGATCGGCTACTACGCCAACGAGCGTCTGCGAGTTCCGCCCAAGGTCGTCGAGCGCGTGCGGAAAGAGTTGCTGACGTCCGTTCCCGCATGGCAGCGGCGAATCGCGGAATCCTTTCTCCCGACCGACCAGCGGACGCACTACCTGTCGCTGATCGGCAGACGTCTCGACTCGCTCGAATGGAGCTAGTGGGCGTCGCCCTCTGATCCTGCGCGTAGGGGACGGGCTTGCCCCGTCCCGGCGCGCCCTTCGGGCGCGTTTCGAGAATGCTCGCGCATTCTCGTGGCATCCGGCCGACGCCTCCCGCTGCCCTAGGACGGGCGACCGCGCCCTTCGGGCGCGTTAGGGTCGCCCCCATAAGCGCTAACTTGCGTCGATTTTGACGGCTTTAGGGTGATTTCGTATGCCAAGTAGATGCCTTGAACACGGGTTTGAACCGTTCTAGGCTCGAAAATGCCAACAGGTTAGCGCTTATGAGGGTCGCCCCTACGAGGCCACGCCGCAGGCTTGCGTTGCCGTTGCACGGAGCACAGTCCGATGGTGCCAAGGCCCCAGGCAAAACCTGCGACAATGGCGCGTTCCACTCGTTGAATGTCCAAGAGAGCACGCATGTCAGACTCCCCCTTGCCCGTCGGCGACCCGGCGGCCCTTGGTTTCGACCCGGACCGCCTGGCCCAAATCGGGCCTGCGATGCAGGCGTTTGTCGACGATCGGCGCGTCCCGAACCTCGTCACGCTCGTCGCCCGTCACGGCCAGATCGTCCACCACCATGCCTGCGGGGTGCTGGACTTGGACGACGACGCGCCCGCCGGGCTCGATACGTTGTTCCGCATGTATTCGAATACCAAGCCCATCGCCGGCGCCGCCACGATGGTGCTCTACGAACGCGGCGTGCTGACCCCCGACGATTCCGTCGGCCGCTACCTGCCGGAATGGCGGGATCTGCAGGTGCGCCGGGCCGACGAGCCGATGCTGACCGAGCGCGCCCGGCGCGGCATCACCATCCGCGACTGCCTGACCAACACCACCGGGCTTTCCAATCCGGGCACGATGCCGCATTTCTATCGCCAGCAGTATCGCGACACCCTCACCAAGCTTGGCTGGATACCTACCGACGAAGACGCGCCGCGTCCGAACAACCGGGAGCGGATCCGAGCGCTGGCGGAGCTACCGCTGGCCGCGCAGCCCGGCGAACAGTTCGGCTACCATGTCGGCTATCCCGTGCTCACCGCTGTGCTCGAGGAAGCGAGCGGCCAGCCTCTGGACGTCTTCTTCCGGGAGGCGATCTTCGAGCCCTTGGGCATGGACGACACCGACTTCTATGTCGCCGACGACGCGGTCCACCGCTTCGGTGCCAACTACGCGCCCCGGGAAGTGGACGGCGAGATTCGCCTAGTGGCAGTCGAAAAGGCTGAGAGCAGCGAGAAGGTCGTCGGCCCCAAGACCGAGTTCTCGGCCGGCGGCGACATGGGCGGCGTGCTGTCAACGGCGAGCGACTACGCGCGTTTTGGTCAGATGCTGCTGAACGGCGGCGAGTTGGACGGGGTACGGATCCTCGGTCGCAAGACCGTCGACATGATGATCGGCAACCACACCGGCGACATGGTCATTCCGATGACGGGACCGGGGTTCCACTGGGGGCTCGGCGTCGCCATGTACCACGGCCGCGGGCGGCCGCCACTGATCCGTTCGGTGGGCACCTACGGCTGGGGCGGGGCTGCCGGGACGACCTACTTCGCAGATCCGGCGGAGCAACTCATTGGCGTGTGCCTGACCCAGGTGATGTCCGCGGGGATGATGCCGAACAACACCTACCAAGAGGACTTCCAGCGGTTGGTGTACCAAGCGCTGGTTTGACGGGCAACGGCGCACGTTCCATAGCGCAAAACGGGACGGGACAAGCCCGTCCCCTACG
>JAPPND010000230.1:15805-29686 GCA_028818795.1 Gammaproteobacteria bacterium
TCCCCTACGAACGGGAATCAGCGCTTTGGCGGCATCGGGGTCCGGGGATTGAACACGCTTGCGATGTAGGCGCTACGGGGCCGATAGGGCAAACCGTCCTCGAGGATCGCCTTCATGCGGGTCTCGGCCTCCAGCCGCACATAGCCCGGATCGTCCTCCGACTCCGCCATGATGTAGAACGTGCCCGTGCGGATGGCGTCGAACACGAGGTCCGCGCAGCGCGACGGGGGCATGCCGAACGCTTTGAATCGTTCAAGGACGGGATTCGCAGCGCTCGTCCTGCGCGGGCCGCCGAAACGCTCCGGTCGGTTGCGTTCGGAGGTCACGATGTTGGTCGCCACGACGTTCGGGCATAGCACGTGCACGGACAAACGACCGCGGAGTTCCTGGTAGAGGGCCTCCATCAACGCCACGCAGGCGTGTTTCGAGACGCCGTATACGCCTTGGGCGGCGCACAGCCCGTCTTGCGACGACGTGGCCATCACGGATCCGGGAGCATCGCCTGCCGCCATCTTGGGGACGAATGCGCGCACACAGTTCGCGACACCCTTGACATTGACGCCGAGCACGAAGTCCCAGTCGATGTCGCTGGCCCGGGACACCGGACCGCCGCCACCGACACCGGCATTGCAGCATAGGAGCGACACCGGGCTGTCCGGGAAACGCGCCGAAACGGCTGCTTCCAGGTCGACGACCTCGGCCTCCGAGGAGACGTCGACCCGATGGCCGAAGACATCGACTCCCGCTGCCCTTGCGGCATCGGCCAAGCGGGATTCCGCCTCGTCGATCGCAGCGGCTTCGATATCGGCGATCACCGCATGCATTCCGCTGGCGATCGCCTTCTCCACCAAGGCGAGGCCGATGCCCGAAGCGCTCCCCGTGACGACAGCCACGCCCCCCGCGAGCACACCCAAGTCGGGGTGCGCATTGTCTTTGGCCCCATGTTCACTAGCCATCTTTGCCTCATCTCACCGGCTGCCCAAAGCGGCACAGCATACCTGCGCGCTCTTGCACCGTGGCGCGCTCCTGCGTTCCCGTCGATAATGCGGCGCGCGACGGGAAACCAGACCATGCAGGCATCGCCAGTCACCAACGCATTCGGCACCCACGAACTGCTTCGCTTCGACTACGCGCGGGCGAAAGCGGCGGATTCGGAAGAGGAGTTCGACCGCAACGTCCTGGACGCCGTCGACCGCCACGGCTTCGTGGTGATCGAAAACGCGGTGGACGGTGCCGACTGCGATGCCCTAGTCGGGGAGATGCGTCCCTACATCGACGCGACGCCGCACGGTTTGCATGGCCTCGGCGGCACTCGCCGTGTCGGTGCGCTTACTGCGAGATCGCCTGCGAGCCACAAGATGATCGCCCACCCGGCGATTCTCCGCCTCGCCAATGCGATCCTCGGTGAACAGCGCCTGTCCGACGATGCGGTGCAAATCAACGGCAAGTCCGGCAAGGGCGAGAAGGGCTTCCGATATCCGTGGCAACTGCATCTGACGCAGATCATCGACGTGGGCCCTGGCGCCGGCACCGACGCCATGCCACACCATCTCAAACTGCACCGCGCCAACGGCATGTGGGTCCATGATTTCCAGAACGCCGGCCTCGACCCACAGGTCGAGGTGATGTGGGCGCTGTCGGATTTCACCGAAGACAACGGCGCCACGCATGTCGTGCTCGGCAGCCATCGCGAGGAACCCCGCGGCGGGCACCTTAGCCATCGGCAGCCCACGGTCCAAGCGGTCATGCGCAAGGGCAGCGCGCTGGTCTGGACGGGCTGGTCGGTTCACGGCGCAGGGGTCAACACCTCCTCGGAACGCCGCATCGGAATGAACATCAACTACGCGCTAGCGTTCCTCGCCCAGGAGGAGAACCAGCTGCTCGCGTGTCCACCGCACATCGCGCGGGAGCTTCCGGTGGAGTTGCAGCGGTTGATCGGCTACCGGCAACCCGCCGGGGCGCTGAACTATGTCGCGGAGTGCCAGGCGCCGGCGGACTCGGTGCTGAAAGAGGACTTCGACGTGCTCGTGCCGGGCGCACACGGCCACCCGATGGACGCGGACATCGACGGGCCCACCTACGCACCCGTCGACGACGATGCCTTCGCGGCGAAACTGCGTTCCTTGGAAGAAAGCAAGGCCGCCGCGCTAGCTGAGGATGACCTCGAACTCGCGTTGCATCTCAAGCACGCCATCAGTGTCCTGAGGAAGTCGCCCCGGCTGTGAGCGACGAGCCCTTTCGGATCCTGGTTATCTGCACCGGCAACCGCGCCCGTTCGCAGATGGCGCACGGCTGGCTCCGGCATCTCGGGGGCGAGCGCGTCGAGGTCGAGAGCGCGGGAACGGCACCCAAGGGCGTTCATCCGGTGGCGATCAAGGTGATGGCCGAAGTCGGCATCGACATTTCTGCGCATACTTCCGATCACGTCGACGACTACCTCGACGACGACTTCGACCTGGTCGTGACGGTGTGCGACCAGGCGAAGGACGCGTGTCCCACCTTCCCCGGTGCAAAGCAAACACTGCACCAAGCCTTCGAGGATCCGGACTATCCGTGGCTGGACGATGAGGAATTCGCGGCTGTGTTCCGTCGAATCCGGGATGCGGTCGGCGCGTTCAGCCGGGACTTGCTGGCCTGCGAACTGGGGTCCACGCACAGGGACAACGGGCCGTAGGGGACGGGCTTGTCCCGTCCCGATCGACCACGCCGGTACGTCCGAAGCGGGCGACGGCGCGCCCTGACGGGCGCGATAGCATCGCCCCTACGGCCCGGGAAATCGGGTGTTCCGAGATTCTATCGCTTGCGGCACTGCGCGAAACGCGCCGTGCGCTTGCAGGCATCGGAACAGAAGCGGTCGTGGCCGTAAGGCACGAACCACTCGCGGCACGACTTGCAGCGCCTCGGTTCCGATTTGATGGGTCGCAACGTACCCAGACGGCGTTCTTCGAGGCGTTGCGCGATATCGCCGTTGCGCGACGCCATGACGCGGAACTCCCGGTCGCCGATATCCATCAATTCCATTATCTGGCCCACTTCGAGATGGGGGGACCGAAGCAGCAGGGCAACGGCTGTCTCTTCGACCCGACTGGGCGCCTCGTGATCGGCGGCGTGATCCGTATCCATACTACCTCGCTTAAGGAAAAAAACGGCTTCGCCAACATCGGCATGGCACTGGCTTCTCTACCGATTCGACTGCAACGCCAAGTGCCGAGTTCCTCGGCAGAATGGATGAGCGCCGGTAGCGTCACGATTGATCTCGCGCATGGCAAGTTGCAATGCGCTCATGGCCAAACGTGGCCCTAGTGTTCCGATTCCGAATTAATCTGACAATGCTGACATCGTCTAGTAAGCCACCGACGCAAGGCAAATGGAGGAGTGCCGCCTTGGAAATCAGTAACATGCGCATGGTCCACGTAAACGCGTCGGGTGAAACTCGATGCCTCGTTGTTTCGGAAGCGGCACACTAGAGCCGTTGTACCACTTCCGTACCGCAGATCAGATCGTGCAGACAACGCCGTTTCCCGCGGAAGATCAGCAGATGGTCGACGAGAGACGACCAAGAGTCCCATGATCGCCTTGCCGACGGTCTGGCCGCGCCACCAGGGCAGGATGCCGTTGACGAGGAAATAGTAGCTCTACAGCTAGCCGTTCAGGCAGCTCGGTACGTAGCGCTCGGGACGCGTAGGAGCGGGGCTATCGCGCCCGAAGGGCGCGCCCCCGCCCGCATCCCGTTGCGCCCATCCGTTCGCAAAGGGCGGGACGGGACAAGCCCGTCCCCTACTCGCTTGAGCCGCAAGCTGCTAGGGGGTGTCCCGGGCTGTACCAGGTTCGGTCGAATTGGTCGACCGTGAGTCACCGCCACGCTGATCCCGCTGACCCGGGAAGCGGCCCGTCTCGCGCAACGCGCGTCGCAGCAGGAAGTCGATCTGCGCGTTGACGCTGCGCAACTCGTCGGCCGCCCACCGTTGCAGCGCGGCGATGACTTCCGGGTCGGTACGCAGCAGGAATGGCTTGCGGGTGGCCATCCGTGTCGCTGGCCGCGGCGAATCGCTACTGGTAGAGCGTGCCGGTGTTGAGCACGGGTTGGGTGCCCTTGTCGCCGCACAGCACGACGAGGAGATTGCTGACCATCGCGGCCTTGCGCTCTTCGTCGAGCTCGACGATGCCACGGCTCGAAAGATTGTCCAAGGCCATCTGCACCATGCTGACCGCGCCCTCGACGATTCGCTCCCGGGCTTCGATGATCGCGCCGGCTTGTTGGCGCTGCAGCATCGACGAGGCGATCTCGGGGGCATAGGCCAGGTGCGTGATCCGGGCCTCGAGCACTTCGAGACCGGCCTTGTGCAACCGGCCCTGGATTTCGGTCTTCAACTGGCCGGCGATCTCCTCGGTCTTGCCGCGCAGCGAGATCTGGTCGTCCTGACGCGTGTCGTAGGGGTATTGAGTCGCGAGGTTTCGCACCGCCGACTCGCTCTGCACATGCATGAAGTTGACGTAGTCGTCCACCTCGAACGTGGCCTCGGCCGTGTCCACCACCTTCCAGACAACCACGGCGGCAATCTCGATGGGGTTGCCATCCGCGTCGTTGACCTTGGACCGGTCGGTCTCGAAGTTGCGTACCCGTAGCGAAATTCTTCGTTTCGTAAAGAACGGATTCGCCCACCGAAAGCCCTGGTCGCTGACCGTGCCCACGTACCGACCGAACAACTGAAGCACCCGTGCCTCGTTGGGGTTGACGATGAACAGACCGAAAAACAGGAGTATCAAGGCCACGAAGAGCAGCGTGGAACCGAACACCAGAAGCGGGCTTTGTTGCACGATGCCGACCACGAACAGCGCGACGTCCGCAACAATAGCCACGAGCAGGACAAGCAGCGCAAGAACACCCGAAATGGCGGTGCGAGGGATTTCCTGTATCACGTTCATACCTCAGTTGATATCATATAGATATCCTAACGCTATCTATTTTGGACGACAATACCCTCGCGTGAACAATCCCCAGCCCGTTGAATCGGATAGTCAAGTCGTAGGGACGACCCAACGCCCCGTCAGGGCGCGCGGTCGCCTGTCCCAGGGCAGCGCAAGGCGTCAGGCGTGTGCCACGAGATTGCGCGAGCATTCTCGAAACGCGCCCAAAGGACGCGCCGGGACGGGACAAGCCCGTCCCCTACGATGCGTGTTCCGACCACGGGGCGTGTCACCCGAGCGCTTGACCGCCATCCGCAACAGGCGTATACGCACTTCCCTGTGAGCAGTCGGCAACCAATCGTCGCAACCACCCTCGCCATTGCCGTGGCTTGGGCCGGTGCGGTGTGCGCGTGCGAGCTGGTCACCGGCGACGAGGCGGGGGCAACCGGCCACCACGCGCATCATGGCATGGCGGATTCGCAGGCGACGGCGTGCGCGCACCTCGACTGCCAGGGCGACTGCGGTGTTGAGTCCACGCCGCCAAAGAGCCCTGCAGCTCCCCCCGAACTCCAAAAGCCCTCGCTCGACGATCTCGCGGTTGCCGCCGCCGCGCGGCCCGTTGCCGTTGCGGCTCGCGTTCCGTCCTATCACCACCCGCCTTGGCGGAACTTCCGCCCGGATGACTCGCCGGTCAGCCGCTTCGACAGACTTCTGAACTAGCGCCCTCCCCAGGAACGCGGCACGCCCGCGTCTCTCTTCTTCGCTCGCACGCCGGGTTTCCCCGGTGAGAAGCGTGCGGGTTTCGAGAAGCCCATTTCGGAGGGTGCGATGAAAGCACCGAGAACATTCGCCTGGTTGGTCCCGTGTCTCGTCGGCACGTCCCTCGACGTCGCCGCTGTGGACTACGCGACCCTTGACGACGCACGACTCAAAACGCTGATCGAGGAAGCCCTCGAGAGAAACCCCGAAGTCCAAGCGGCCGCTTGGCATGAAACGGCTGCACGGGAGCGAATACCAACGGCTGGCGCACTGCCCGACCCGACGTTGCAGCTCACGGGCTTCGTGCAATCGCCCCAAACGCGAGTCGGACCGCAGGTGAGCGGAGTCGCGGTCAATCAACGCCTGCCGTGGCTCGGGAAACGCACCGACCGCGCCGAGGCAACAAGCGTTCGGGCGGAAATCGAGCGCGAAGTCGCCGCCGCCCGACGCGCCGATGTGGTCCGCCAAGTGAAAGTCGCCTACTACGAACTCGCCTACCTCGACCGGGCACTCGCGATCACCGGGGAGGAACGCGAGCTTCTCGAACACTACGAGTCGCTTGCGCGGGCCCGCTACTCCCAGGGCGTCGGGTTGCAGCAAGCCGTCGTCAAACTGCAGGCCGAGATCACACGGGTTCTGACCCGGCGACTGGAACTCACGCGACTACGCATCGACATGGAGTCCACGCTCAATGCGTTGCGCGACCGCCCTGCGGACGCCGGCGTACCCGATGTGAAGCTCGGCGAGCTCCCTCGGGTTGCCCTCGACCAGGACCGCATCCTGGCGATCGGTCGAACCAACGCACCGGAAGTCAAGGCGGCGGCGCTCGCCGTCGACCACGGCGAGGTTGGCGTTCGACTTGCAGAGCGCCGCTATTGGCCCGACCTTGTCCTCGGTGCCACCTGGGGCCAGATCCGAGCCCGCGACGACCAACCCGGTCGATCGAATCCGCCACCCGACAACGGTAAGGACACGCTTGGACTGACCCTAGGCATCAACATTCCACTACACAGGCGAAGCTACGACGCCGGTGTCCGGGAAGCCGTCGCGCGTCGGTCCGCTACTCAGGAGAGCCACCGACTTGCGCTGAACGGCGTCGATCAGGCCGTGCGATCGACCGGCTTCGCGATGACCACCATCGAGGCGCAGATCGCACTGTTTGAGAACGCCCTCGTTCCCCAGGCCGAACAAGCGCTCAGGGCCACCGAGGAAGCCTACGCGACGGGGACCACGGGCGTTCTGGACCTGCTCGACAGCGAGGAGGTGCTGCTCGACGTCCGACTCGGTCTAGCGCGCCTCGAGGCCGACTACCTGCAAGCGCTTGCCGACATGGAACGCGCCATCGGCGCGCCTTTCCCCTTGAGGAGCCACAAATGAACATCCGCACGATCCCCCTGATACTGCTCGGCGTCGTTCTCGGCGCCGTACTCGGCACCGTCGCCGTGGCCGTCGTCGCCTACAACCCAGCCGGCTGGGCATGGCTCGATCAAACCCAGCCGGCACCCGAAACCGCCGTAGCTTCGGTCGAAGACCAGGCGGTCTACACCTGCGGCATGCACCCCAACGTCAACCGAACCGAGCCGGGAAACTGCCCGATCTGCGGAATGAAACTCGTCCCCAAGAAGCCATCCGGCCCGCAAAAAGAAAACGAATCGGACACCGACGTCCGGGTTGCGCCGGGCTTCCTGCAGAACTTCGCGGTTCGCACCGCTGTCGTCGCCCGAGGCGCCCTGCCCGTCGCGATCCGCACGGTTGGCGTCCTCGCCCACAACGAAGAGAAGCTGGTTTCCGTCAACACCAAGTTCGAGGGCTGGATCGAGACGGCCCACGTCAACAACGTGGGCGAGTCCGTCGCCCGGGGAGACGTCCTGTTCGACATCTACAGCCCGCAGTTGGTGACCACCCAGCGCGAGTACCTCGCGGCGATGGGCTATGTACAGCAACTCGAAGCCAGCGATGCCTACCCGGATGCCATCAAGCGCGCCAGGTCGCTCCTCGAGGCGGCGCGCGAGCGGCTCCGCTACTGGGACATCACCGAGGAGCAGATCGCCGCGCTGGAACGGTCCGGCATAGCCCCGCGCACGATACGGTTCTTCTCTCCCGCCTCGGGCTTCGTGGTGGAAAAGATGGGCGACTCGCTCGAGGGCATGAGACTGCAACCGGGCATGACGGTACTCAAGATCGCGGACCACTCCACCCTGTGGGCGCAGGCGGAATTCTTCGAGTCGGATCTGCGCCATGTGCGCGAAGGCAGCGAGGCCACCATCGAGGTCGACGCCTTTCCCGGCCGGCGCTGGAGCGGTCGCATTCTGTTCTTCCGTTCCGCCGTCGACCCGGAAACCCGGGCCCTGACCGCGTTTGTCGAAGTGGACAACACCGACCTGTCACTTCGCCCCATGATGTACGTCGACGTCGCACTTCGGGCGGAAGGCGCTTCGGATGCGGTGCTTGTCCCCGCCGAAGCCGTGCTGCACAGCGGCGAGCGGTCGGTCGTGATCGTCGAGAAGGACGACGGTCTGTTCGAACCCCGGGAAGTGTCCTTAGGCCTCGCCGCCGAGGGTCTGCAGCAGATCACCGAGGGTCTCTCGCCCGGCGAGACCGTCGTGGTTTCGTCGCAATTCCTCATCGACTCCGAGAGCAACCTCAAGGCGGCCACCGCCCAGCTATTGCGGGGCGACGAACCGGACGAACCGATGCCCCAACACCACCACCATCACCACTGACGCCAAGCATGTTCGAACGCGTCATCGATTGGTCCATCCAAAACCGGTTCCTGGTCGTCATCGCCGCCCTGCTGGTCACGGCGGTGGGCGTCTACTCCCTGATGCGGGCGCCGCTGGACGCGATACCGGATCTCTCCGACGTCCAGGTCATCGTCTACACGGAATACCCGGGACAGGGGCCGCGCATCGTCGAGGACCAGGTCACCTACCCCCTGACCACGCAACTGCTGGGCGTGCCCCACGCCGAGGTTGTTCGGGGCTACTCGTTCTTCGGCTACTCGTTCGTCTACGTCATCTTCGAGGACGGCACGGACCTCTATTGGGCCAGGGCGCGGGTACTGGAGACACTGAGCCATGCGGCAGGAAAGCTTCCCGCGGGCGTCACGCCGTCGCTGGGCCCCGACGCCACCGGCGTCGGCTGGGCATTCATGTACGCACTCACCTCCGAGAAGCACGATCTCGGCGAACTGCGGTCCATCCAGGACTGGTTCCTGAAATACGAACTGGCGAGCGTCCCGGGCGTCTCCGAGGTCGCCAGCATCGGCGGCTTCGTGCAGCAGTACCAGATCACCGTGGACCCGAACCGGCTGCGCGCCTACGGCATTCCCATCTCGAGGATCCGCGCCGCCGTCGAGGCCAGCAACACCGACGTCGGCGGCCGCTCGCTCGAGTTCGCCGAGAAGGAGTTCATGATCCGCGGCCTCGGCACCATCGAGTCCGTCGAGGACATCCGGAAGATCTCGCTCGGCGTCGACGCGAACGGGGCGCCCATTCTTCTCAAGGACGTGGCGCGGGTGGGCATCGGTCCCGAGATGCGCCGGGGCATCGCGGAGTGGAACGGCGAAGGCGAGACCGTCGGCGGCATCGTCGTCGTACGCCACGGGGCCGGAACGCTCAAGGTGATCGAAGACGTCAAGGCCAAGCTCGAGGCGGTCAAGGCCGGTCTGCCCGAGGGCGTGGCAGTCGAGGTGGCCTACGACCGCACGGCGCTGATCGAGCGGTCGGTGGCGAGCCTGCGCACCAGTCTCCTGCAGCAGCTCCTGATCGTGGGCCTGGTCTCCATGGTTTTTCTGCTCCACTTCCGCAGCGGCCTGGTGGCCGTCGTTTCGCTCCCGATCGGCATCCTGGCGGCGTTCCTCGTCATGACGGCGCAGGGCATCAACGTCAACATCATGTCGCTGGGCGGCATCGCCGTGGCGGTCGGGACCATGGTCGATGCCAGCATCGTCATGGTCGAGAATGCTCACCGGCACCTGGCGCGGAACGACGAGCAGCGGGACCACTGGCAGGTCATCGCCGAAGCCGCGAAGGAGGTGGGACCGACGCTGTTCTTCGCCCTGCTCGTCATCACCGTCTCGTTCCTGCCCGTGTTCGCGCTGGAGGCCCAGGAAGGCCGGCTGTTCAAGCCGCTGGCCTACGCCAAGACCTACGCGATGGCCGCTGCGGCGCTCCTGGCGGTGACGCTCGTTCCCGTACTGGTCGGCTTCTGGGTCCGCGGACGGATCTCGCTGGCGGACAGGAATCCGATCAGCCGGGCGGCCGTGGAAGTCGGCCTGGTCGTGTTCGCGTTCTCCTGGCTCGTACGCCCGGTGCTGAACGCGGTGTTCCGGTTCAAGTTCGTCGTCCTCGGGCTCGCCGGACTAGCGCTCGCGGTAACGGCCATCCCCCTGTCGCGGATCGGCTCCGAGTTCATGCCGACGCTCTGGGAAGGCGACATGCTCTACATGCCGACCACGCTGCCGGGCATCTCGATCACCAAGGCGGGCGAACTCCTGCAGCAGACCGACCGGATCATCCGCACCTTCCCGGAGGTGGAGAACGTGTTCGGCAAGGTCGGCCGCGCCGATACCGCCACGGATCCCGCGCCGCTGTCGATGATCGAGACGACCATCATGCTCAAACCCAAGAGCGAATGGCGGCCCGGGATGACCCCGGACAAGCTCGCCGAGGAGATGAACGCGGCCATCGACGTGCCGGGGCTTACCAACTCCTGGACCATGCCGATCAGGACCCGCATCGACATGCTCTCCACGGGCATCAAGACCCCCGTCGGGATCAAGATCGCGGGTCCGGATCTCGCCGAACTCGAACGGCTCGGCAAGGAGGTCGAGGCCGTGGTGCGGGAGGTTCCGGGGACGCTCGACGCCTACGCGGAACGCGTGATGGGGGGCGGCTATCTCGACGTCACCATCGACCGCGACGCCATCGCCCGCTACGGGCTGACCATCCGCGACGTGCAGGAGGTCGTGCAGACCGCCATCGGCGGCATGAACATCACCACGACCATCCAGGGACTCGAGCGGCTGCCCGTGAACCTGCGCTACAGCCGCGAACTGCGCGACGATCTGCCGTCGCTGCGCAACGTGCTCGTGCCCACCCCGGCCGGACCCCAGATTCCCTTGGGGCGACTGGCGCAAATCGAGTTCACCGTGGGTCCGCCGAGCATCAAGAGCGAAGGCGGCAGGCCGAACGCCTGGGTGTACGTCGACATCCGCGACGTCGACGTCGGCGGCTACGTGGCGGCGGCGCAACAGGCTGTGGCGGCGCATGTCGACGTGCCGCCGGGGTACACCATCGCCTGGAGCGGGCAGTTCGAATACATCCAGCGCGCCGAGCAGCGGCTGGCCCTGGTGATACCCGCGACGCTGCTGCTGATCGCGGGCATCGTCTATCTCAGCCGAAAGTCCGCGTTCGAGACCCTGCTGGTCCTGCTCGGCGCGCCGCTGGCCGTGACCGGCGCCATCTGGCTGATCGACCTGTTGGACTACAATCTGAGCATCGCGGTGTGGGTCGGGATCATCGCGCTTGCCGGACTCTATGCCGAAACCGCGACGGTGCTGCTCCTGTACCTCAACATCTCGGTAAGCGAGTACGCCGCGAGCGGCCGCCTGACCGATCGCGCCGCACTGGTCGACGCCATCAAGGACGGCACCGTGAAACGCGTTCGACCCATCCTGATGACCATCGCCACGGACGTCATCGGGCTATTGCCGATCATGTGGAGTACGGGCGCCGGGGCGGATGTGATGAAACGGATCGCGACACCGCTCGTGGGCGGCGTCGCGACGGCCGGGGTCGTCGTATTGTTCGTATTCCCCGTGGCTTTCTACCTCTGGAATGCCCGCAGCCTGCCGCAAGTCAGGCAATAGCTCACACCGTTTTCGGACAATTCGCACGGTCTCAGTGGGCCCTATCGCACAAACTCGTCGATGGCGAAAAGGCATCATCGGATTGCTAGACTGTTTCGACAATCGAGAAGTAAATGAACGCCACGGTGATCGACACGCTGCGGTTCGCGAATCGCCTGAAGGAGGTCGGCTTCGACCCGTCCCACGCCGAGGGAATGGCGGGCGCGCTCGGCGACGAACTAGCCGAGCGCATGCTGACCCGGCGCGACCTGGACGAGTTCAAGGTCGTCTTAGACGCCAGGTTCGAGGCCATCGACGCCAGGTTCGAGGGCATCGACGCCAGATTCGAGGCCATCGACTCAAGGATCGACAGTCTCGACGCCAAGTTCGAAGCGAAATTCGACGCTCTGGACTTGAAGATCGAGTCGGTGCAACGGGAGGTCTCGGGCAAGTTCAACGTGCTTGCCTGCATGATGGTCCTCGGCTTCACCGTGCTCGGCGGACTCGTCACCTACACCGCCTCGTCGCCGCGCTTCTCGCCTTCGCCTGCCGAAGCATCGGTGACACAGGAACACGCGATTGAACGTGCCGACGATTCGGTTGCTGCGCCAGCGACCTAGGAGGCTGTCGGACTTGACGCGCCAGCGGCACTTCCGACGGTCTCCTAGGGCGGCTTGGGCTGGGGCATAGATAAGTACGTTTCAACATGTGCAACGAGGTGCCATCCGACGCCAAGGAATGCTGCCTGTTTTTGTGGGACTCAGCGAGTTGTTCACGCACCTCGGGGGTGCTATGGTGCCGCGACTGACTAGGTAGCACCCCTGACTCAACGGAGGAACGCCAGATGTCCGTAACCGGGAAATTCAAATGCTTCGACTGTGACAACCACTTCTACGAGCCTGAGGATGCACTGCTCAGGCACTTGCCCGAAAAGTACAAGCACGTGTTGCAGTACATTCAAATCAATGGCCGCACCAAGTTGGCCATCAATGGCCACATCTCGAACTACATCCCGAACCCGACGTTTGAGGTTGTGGCAGCCCCCGGATGTCACGTCGAGTACTACCGCGGCAATAATCCCGATGGCAAGACCCTCCGCGAATTCAACGTGGTGGAACGCCGCAAGGACGAGTACGCCTACAAGAACGAGCGCCGCTACGAGTTTCTGCGCAGCCACGGGTTCGCCGGGGCCTTGGTCTATCCAACGCTGGCGTCGGTCATCGAGGGCCACATGTCGCATGACCCCGGGTTCTGCCACGCCGTCATCCACGCCTTGAATCAATGGATCAAGGAGGAATGGGGGTTCGGTGACGACGGTACGTTCTTTGCGGTGCCGATCATTCCACTGATGGACGCCGAATTGGCGGTGGAGGAAGCGCAGTGGATCATTGACCAGGGCGCACGGGTGGCCTTGATTCGCCCGACCTATGTGCCGGGCATACGTGGAAACCGCTCCATGGGGGCGTCTGAATTCGACCCGCTATGGAGCCTGCTGACGGAGAACAAGGTGTTCATCACCTTCCACGCTTCCGACTGCGGGGTGGCCAACGACTACAACCGTTTTTCGCGGGAGCCGGTGGGAGCGGCGGAGTTCACGCCGTTCATCAAGGCCGACCCCTTGGAGAGCGTGATGGATGTGCACATGCGCGCGGTGTCCGACCATCTCGCGTCCATGGTCTGCCACGGCGTGTTCGATCGTCATCCGAAGTTGAAGGTGGCTTACGTCGAAACCGGTGTGTACTGGCTCTTCCCGCTGTGGGCCCGCTTGGGGCACGTCTATCGCATGCAGCCGCAGAACTTCAAGCGGCATCCGCACGAGACCATTCGTGAGCATGTGTGGTTCCACCCGTTTTTTGAAGACGACATTTATCGCCTCGTGGATCTGGTGGGTGCGGACCATGTTCTGTTCGGTAGTGATTGGCCCCACCCCGAAGGCATCGCGGTGCCCGGTGATTGGGCGAACGAAATTTCCGACCTCAGCGACGAGGATCAGGCCAAGATCATGGGCGGCAACATCATGCAGTTGCTGGACATAGCCGCATAGATTCCGTGCAGGGGAGCCCCGTCAGACCCTAGGGCGCACTACGCGATAGCGTTGGGTCCGCCGCTCTCGTTGGCGGGCCGTCAACGCCGGGGGTCGGCCGCCACCATTGCCGGCGGAGGAGCTTCGGGCATTGGGTGCGGTCGCTTTACGCGATGTGGTACATGATGCTCTTCACTTCGGAGAATTCCTCCAGCCAGCCCGGGCCGCACTCGCGACCGATGCCGGAACGCTTGTAGCCGCCGAACGGCATGTAGCCCGAAGCGCTGCCGGAACCGCCATTCAGCAGCACGCTGCCGGTGCGCATTTGCAGGGCCATGTC
>JAPPND010000114.1 GCA_028818795.1 Gammaproteobacteria bacterium
GACAAGCCCGTCCCCTACGGGGCCCTCCGACGACGACATGCTCCCCGTGACGACGGCCCGGGACGTGCTCGTCTTCCAATCCGGCGAACGGGAGATCTTCGAGACGACCCAACTGCTCCGACGGGAATTCGAGGACCGCTTCGAGATCATGCCGCTGTACGCGAGGTTGCCCGAACGGGAACAACAGCGCGTTTTTCAGCCGGGTCGTCGGCAACGCGTCGTGTTGGCCACGAACGTCGCGGAAACCAGCATCACCGTTCCCAATATCGGCTACGTGATCGATCCGGGCTTCGCTCGCATCAGCCGCTACAGCTACCGCGCCAAGTTGCAGCAGTTGCCCATCGAACCGATTTCCCAGGCGAGTGCCAGGCAGCGGGCCGGACGTTGCGGACGGATCGCACCCGGGGTTTGCTACCGGCTTTGCAGCGAAGACGACTTCGAAGCGCGTCCCCTCTATACCGACCCCGAGCTCACCCGCACCAATCTTGCTGCCGTGGTTCTCACCATGCGGGCGTTCCGGCTGGGGGATATCGAGTCCTTCCCCTTCATCGATCCGCCGAATCCCCGGGCGGTGCGAGATGCCATCGGCTTGCTGCACGAACTTCAAGCCTTGGAAGGCGACCGGCTAACGGAACTGGGTCGCACCATGGCGAGACTGCCCGTGGATCCCAGGCTTGCCAGGATGATGGTCGAAGGCGATCGGCGGGGAAGCCTGGCGGAAGTTCTGGTGATCGTCTCTGTGTTGGCCTCCCAAGACCCCCGGCTTCGACCGCTTGACCGGCGCGATGCCGCGGACCGGGCCCACGCCGCGTTTGCCGACAAGACGTCGGACTTCCTGGCCTACGTGAATCTGTGGAGATGGCTCGAACAGACTCGCCAAGAGAACACCCGGTCCGCGTTCAACCGCCTGCTGCAGAAACGATTCCTAAGCCCTAGCCGGATCCGGGAATGGCGATCCCTGCATCGGCAGTTGCTGCTGGGGTGTCGGGGACTCGGCATGCGCGTCAATGACAAACCGGCGAAATACGCCACCATCCACCGTGCCCTGCTAACCGGGTCACTCAGCTTCGTCGGCGTCAAGAGCGAACCCGCAGAGCACACCGGCCGCGGCACGAAGCGACGGCGAGACCAATACGAAGGTGCAAGGGGTCTACGTTTCGGCTTGTTTCCCGGGTCCGCGCTTGGCCGGTCCCGTCCGAAGTGGGTCATGGCGGCGGAAGTCAGTACGACAGGCCGCACCTATGCTCGATGCGTCGCCGAGGTCGCCCCTTCCTGGATCGAGCGCGCCGCGCTCCACCTGGTCAAACGGAGCTACACGGAGCCCCGCTGGGATCCGAAGCGGGGCGAAGCGATGGTCCGCGAGCAAGTGACCTTCTACGGGCTAGTCGTTGTGGGCCAGCGGCCGAAACGCGCCGTCGAGGTCGAGCGGGAAGCCGCACGGAAGATCTTCGTACGGGCAGCCCTCGTGGATAACGACGAGCGGCTACACGCGCCGTTCATCGATCACAACCGCAAGCTGATCGAGCAACTCGAGGAACTTTGCGCCAAGGGGAGGCGCCCGGGGCTCATGGTCTCGGAGTCCAAGCGCCTCCGCTTCTACCTCGATCGGCTCCCGGACGATGTCTGCTCGATCCCGGCCTTCAACGCATTCGTCCGTGGGGCAGGGGACAAGGAGCTTGCGGCGTTGCACATGACCGAAGCCGACCTCGTTGGCGACTCGACGGCGTCCGCCGACGAACGCGACTTCCCGTCGTTAATCCGGTTCGGCGACGCGGACATCCCACTCGCCTACAAGTTCGCGCCGGGCGAGCCGGACGACGGCGTTTCGCTGCGCGTGGATTCCCGGGTGCTCATGCAGTTGGATCGCAACGCCCTCGACTGGCTTGTGCCGGGCTTTTTCGAGGAAAAGTGCCTCGCCTTGGGGAAGATGCTTCCAAAATCCCTGCGCCGAAAGCTTGCACCGCTCGGGGAGAACATGCGAGTGGTGCAGGAACGGCTCAGACAATCGGACGTCTATCGCCAAGGCAATCTTGCCGATGCGCTGTCGGATGCCGTTCGGGCCTGCCGGGGTGTCGAGGTTCCCCCGGACGCTTGGCGTCTTCACGACCTGCCCGCGCACCTCGGCATGAACGTCCAGATTCGGGGCACCCGGCAACGGGTTTTGGATCAGGACCGGGATGTCGATGCATTGCGTCGCCGGCACCAGACTTTCACCGAGAGGAATCTGACCGCCGATAGGCGCAAGTCCGTCGAGGTCCGGGGCATGACGGAATTCCCGAACACCGGGCTGCCGGAGTCCCTCGTCGTCGAGGACGGTGTCCAACGCAGCGTGCTCTACCCGGTGCTCGTGGACCGCGGCAACAGCGTCGACCTCTTGGTCCGCGCGACGGCCGAGGGTCGTTCCGCGCTGAATCGCGACGCCTACACGCGCCTCGCGATGCTCGCGGAGCCTCGGTCGGCACGCGAACTACGCCGGGAAGTCGAACACGACGGGACCATGATGATCCACTTCGCGCCACTAGGCAGCCCCGCTGCCTTGGTGGATGACATGGTCGCGGCGGCTTTCTGGTTCGCCTGTTTCGATGGATCGGCACTGCCGCGCTCCAAGGCTGAATTCGACGCATGCGCGAGAATCGGCGCGGGCGCTTTGCGCGGAACGTTCTCCGAAATCCTGGAGCAGGCACGCCAGGTCCTTACCCGGCGTACGGAAGTTGCCAACTCCCTGGACGGCCTGGCATCGCCGGCATTCGCGAGGAGCCGCGAGGACATGGCCCGCCAGCTTCGAAATCTGGTCCCTCCGGACTTTCTTCGGACGACGCCCCGCGCACAGTTGGCCGAGGTGCCGCGCTATCTCGATGGTATCGCATACCGGATCGGCAATCTCCATGGCAGGGTTCAACGGGACCTCGCGGGCATCGAAAGGGTCGCCGTCTGGGAACGGCGTTTCGCCGAGGTTGCCGACCAGACGGAAGATCCGTCGTCTGGCATGGTGACGGAGTTGCGATTCCTCGTTGAGGAGTTCCGGATAGCCACGTTTGCCCAGCGGATCGGCACCCGCGAGAAGATCTCCGACAAGCGTATGGCGATACGTTTCGATGCTGCGAAATCCCGCTCCACAAGCCATGAACGCCTCGCACGACAACGCACGCTCCCTTGCTAGCGCGGGGTCTGGTCATGTGTATACTCGCGGAACCGATTGGGTCGGCGGTGGTCCTACATTGCAGGCCAATTCCGGCCATCCAGAAGAGGAAAAGGAGAGAGAGATGTTAAACCGTAAGATGAAGCCGATTGCCGCAGCGGTCGGCGCGGCGTTCGCTACGTCCTTCGCAGCAAACGCCATCGCCGACGAAGCAAATCCCTTCGAGGCGAGCCTGCTCGAAGACGCCGTGATTCTCGCAACCAGCCACAAGGAAGGCGGCTGCGGCGAGGACAAGGACAAGAAGGACAAGGGCGACGACGAAGGCAAGTGCGGCGAAGGGAAGTGCGGCGAGGGCAAGGAAGACGGCGACTCCGAGGGCAAGTGCGGCGAAGGCAAGTGCGGCGAAGGTGAGGGCGACTCCGAAGAGGAAGAATCCGAGGAGGAGTAACCCAAGTCGCTACACCGTGATTCTCCGGATGCCCGCAATGGCGGTACGCGGGCATCCGGACGGCTCCGCACGTCGCCGATTCCCCACGCGGGCCTAGGATTTCGGGCTGGCGATCCGTCAGTCCTGTCGCGCACGCGGACGATGGATAGACCCGATGATCTCGCCGGTGCGGGTTTGGGCCTGCGCCGCGGCTACATGGCGACGCTCGAAAAGAACGACGACCTAGTCGCCGCGACGGTCGACTTCATGGAAGTCGCTCCCGAGAACTGGATCGATGTCGGCGGTCGGTTTGGTCGTCGCTTCCGCTCGTACACGGAACGTTTTCCATTCGTCTGCCATGGCCTTTCCCTGTCCATCGGCGGGCCATCGTCCCTGGACATGGACCTGCTGCTATCGATAAGGCGGTTCCTCGACCAACACGACATCGCGTTGTACACCGAGCACCTGTCCGCCTGCAGCGACACGGGACACCTCTACGACCTAATGCCGATTCCCTTCACGGAAGATGCCGTCGGCTACGTAGCGGGCCGTATTCGCCAAGTCCAGGATGTCCTGGAACGCCGGATCGGCATCGAAAACGTCTCCTACTATGCGGCCCCGCAGGTGTCCGGCGAGGGGATGTCCGAACTCGAATTCATCAACGCGGTGGTCGACGAAGCCGACTGCCTGCTGTTGCTCGACGTGAACAACATCTACGTCAACAGCATCAACTTCGCCTACGATCCGTCGGAGTTTCTTCGCGGCCTGCCCGGCGACCGTGCGGCCTATTTCCACGTCGCCGGTCACTACCGGGAAGCCGAGGATCTGCGCATTGATACCCATGCCGCGAAGGTCATCGATCCGGTCTGGTCACTGCTGCGGGAGGCCTACGACCTCTACGGGCTACGCCCGACGCTGCTTGAACGCGACTTCAACTTCCCTCCGATCTCTCGCTTGATGGAAGAGGTCGGGACGATTCGGCGCATCCAGGCGTCGGTTTGCTGACATCGCGTCGGTGGTGCCGCCCCGCGAACCTTCCCAAGGCCTGCCGTATCAGGCGGTCCAGCACGACTTTGCCGCCTACATCCGGGATCCCGACCGGCATCCGATGCCTACCGGCATCGAGGCACGCCGAATGCGGATCTACAAGGATTTGTTCTACAACAACATCGAGTCGTTCATCGCCAAGACCTTCCCGGTATTCCGCGAGATTACCGACGACGACTCCTGGCACCGCCTGGTACGGGACTTCATCCGGGACCATCGCGCCGAGTCACCGTACTTCACGCACATCTCCGAGGAGTTCATGCAATACCTCGACGAGCGCATGAAACGTCAGGACCCTGCAACGGTGTTGTCGCAGGTACCGCCGTTCGCCCTGGAGTTGTGCCACTACGAATGGGTCGAGATGGCCTTGGACCTGGCACCCGACGCCGATTGCGAGTTCGATGACGAGCCCGTTCACGCCGACGATGCACTGGCGCTATCGCCCTTGGCGTGGCCGCTACGTTACGCCTATCCGGTTCGCCGAATCGGTGCCGACTATCAGCCGAACGAACTGCCTGAGACGCCCACCTGGCTGATCGGTTGGCGCAATCGGCATGACCGCGTGCGTTTCATGTCATCGAACGCGGCCACCATACGCCTGTTGAAATTGATCGACGGGGGAAGCTCGACGAAGCATGCTTTCGAGGTCCTTGCCGAGGAGATGGACGCGTCGCCCGAGCGCGTCGTCGAGACAGGACTCGCCACGCTCAACCGACTCCACGCGTACGACATCGTCGTACGTCGATGAACGTCGCAGAGGTGTTGCGAGCGCCTCCGGACTTATTGTGCAAAATGATACTTCAACTGCTTGTTTCCCTAGGAGGAAACGAGTAGGGTGCGCCCCCGTCAAACGCCACTACCTTAACCGTCGATGGCCATTGCGGTCATGGGCGACGATGAATCCGCCTCGTCGCTGATCCTCCGCCTTAGCAGCCTGGGTTTAGATGCCATTTACGCCCGGCGAGGAAGTCGTGCATTCGCCAAGGTGCTGGAGGCCGCGGATCTCATCCTGTGCACCTCGCCCGGCGAGGTGGCGGACACCGTTGAGGCAATGGGTCGTCCACCCGCCCCGGTCGTGCTGGTCAATCCTGGCCTTCCGGACGCCGTGGGAATGCTCGATGCGATGCGCCACGGTGTCATCGACGTGGTGACCACGCCCATCGGCGATGGCGAGTTCGGCGAGCGCATCGAGACGGACCTTGCCCGCGCTCGCCCAACCGACCTGCGCATTGCGGGTCAACTGGACAACTTGGAGCGGGATCAGCGTGCGGGTCGCTACATCCAGTTGCGAATGCTACCTCCCTCGCCGATGGCCATAGATCGCTACCGGCTCGCGCACCGTGTGCAGCCCTCGATGATTCTCTCGGGGGACTTCGTTGACTACTTCCGCATCGCGGACCGCCATTTCGTGTTCTATATCGCGGACGTCTCGGGACATGGGGCGTCGAGTGCCTTCGTCACCGTGATCCTCAAGAACTTCTCGCGCCGCATCCGCCGCGAATACCACCCGCGCATGTTCTCGAATCCCGGCGAGATCCTCGGCGTGCTCAACCGCGAACTGCTCGACCAGTCCCTCGGCAAGCACGTGGCGATGTTCATCGGGGTCGTGGATCTCGATACGGACACGATGCGTTTCGCGAACGCAGGCCACTTTCCCCATGCCATTCACGCAGTCGCGGGTGGTGGGACCCGGTACCTCGAAAGGCCGGGCAAGCCCGTCGGCCTTTTCGACGATGTCGAATACGACATCGGCTCTGCGACCTTCGCACCCGGCGATGGTGTCGTCGCGTTTTCGGACGGAGTCCTCGAGGTCATGCGGGAGGCAGACCTTGCCGCCAAGGAACAACGGCTTATCGACGCCTCCCGGGACCACGGCCCCGATATCGAGGCGCTATGGCGATCCATCGGTATCGGCAACGGCAGCCCAGGACCGGACGATATGACCTGCCTGGTTATCGCCCGGGAGGCTTGAACCGTGACTACCGGGAGAATACTCATCGGCAACGGCGATGGGACCTACTTGATGAAACTGGTAGGTGATGTCCGCCTGCGACTCGGCGCGGCAGTGGACGAGTTCCTCGACCGGATGTTCCAGGACCGCCATTTCCGCTCGGTCGTGGTCGATCTGTCCGCCACGGAGGGAATCGACAGCACGGCCCTCGGCGTTCTTGCGCGGCTGTCTACCCAGGCACGCAAGCGTCGTTCGTTCACCCCCACCTTGGTCTCTACCCGCCCGGACATTACCCGGTTGCTCGTGACCATGGGATTCGACGACATCTTCCACATCGTCAAGGAGCCGCTCCGGGACGGAAGACAACTCGGCGAGTTGCCGCAGACCGATCTGTCGCCGGAGGAATTGAGATGCCGTGTCCTCGCGGCACACCGGAACCTGATGTCGCTCAACGACGGTAACCGGGACGAGTTCGAGGATCTCGTGGCGATGCTCGAAGCGTCCGGTTAGGGGACGGACTTGTCCCGTCCCGTGCCTTGCGGCGACCGGCAGCGAGTGGGAGTGCATTCGGGAGGAGGCAAGTCCCCGCAGGCGGGGACAAGCCCGCAGGCGGACGGCTTCTTCGATGGCGATCTCGGGCAAGTCCCCGCGGGCGGGGACAAGCCCCGCCCCTGTACGACCGACGCCGCATAGCCGGGGCCCCAATGCCGGTCGCGTGCCGAAGCGGAGGGCCAACCGCTCTCCTCCAAGCGTCCGCACCGTCAAGTCCTTCGTCACGGAGGCCCGTTCATCTTGCCTCCATTTTCTCTTCATTTTTGGGCCGCCTACGGGTATAGTTCGCCCCGCTCCATGGACTTGGGCGAGAGAGCCAATGCTGTGTCAAAGAACAATCGACGGTCCTGCCCACGCGATCGGGATCGGCGTACATAGCGGACGTCCCGTCCGCATGACTCTTCGTCCCGCCGATGCCGATACAGGGATCAAGTTCCAGCGTTCGGACAAGCCAGGAAGGCACGTTCGGGCGCGGGCGGAGAACGTCTCCGACACGACGCTGTCGACGAGTCTTAGCGAAGGGGGCGTGCAGATTGCCACCGTCGAACACCTCATGTCCGCGCTTTGGGGTCTCGGCATCGACAACGTACGGGTCGAACTCTCTAACGAGGAAGTGCCGATCATGGACGGCAGTGCACAGCCGTTCGTGGAGATCATTCAGGGTGCCGGGGTCCGTCGTCTGGACGAACCCAGAAAATTCATCCGAATCACCCGGGAAGTTTCGGTTTCCCAAGGCGAGGCCCGGGCTACTCTCAAACCCTACGACGGGTTCCGGGCGAGCTACACCTTCGTCGCTGATCACCCCGTGTTCAACCGGTACCCGAAGAGCATCGAAGTGGACTTCGCCTCGACTTCCTACCTGCAGGAGGTCTGCGGTGCCAGATCCTTTGGCCTGATGCGGGAACTCGACCAGGCACGCGCCATCCGCAAATGCTTGGGTTCGAGTCTCGACAACGCCGTGGGCATCGGCGACGAAGAGATCGTCAACATCGAAGGCTTGCGCTACGAGGACGAGTTCGTCAAGCACAAGTTGCTTGACGCCATCGGCGACCTCTACCTGCTTGGCCTGCCGGTCATCGGGGAATTCGATGGCTACATGTCCGGACACACGCTGAACAACAAGCTGGCCCGGGCACTCTTGCGTTGCCCGGACGCGTGGGTCTTGCAGGCGTTGCCCACCACCCACCGGCAACGGGCCTACAGCCTGCACTGATTTCACGCGAGGGACGCCGTTCAGGCGTCACCAAGTCAATCGGCGCCTTGCGCGCATGACCCGCCGGCACCGTCCGGAGCCGGCATGATGGCTATACTGCTGACATGAGCGTCCGAACCCGTGTTGCCCCGAGTCCAACCGGCGACCCGCACGTGGGCACGGCCTACGTGGCCCTGTTTAACCTCGTTTTCGCCCGTAGCCAGGGCGGCCAGTTCATCCTGCGCGTCGAGGACACCGATCAGCAACGCAGTTCCTCCGCCTCGGAGGCCGCCATTGTGGAGGCGTTGCGTTGGGTTGGGCTGAGCTGGGATGAAGGACCCGATGTCGGCGGGAGGTTCGGACCCTATCGGCAAAGCGAACGCCTCGGAATCTACCGGTGCCATGCCGATGAACTCGTCGCCTCAGGCGGCGCTTTCCGCTGTTTCTGCTCCAAGCAACGCCTCGATGAATTGCGTCGCCGGCAACAGACGAACCGCGAAACGCCTCGGTACGACGGACATTGTCGGAACCTCGATCCGGAGGAGAGCCGCGATCGGGCGTTGAACTGCGAGACCCACGTCGTCCGCCTCGATGTGCCCGAGACGGGTGCTTGCCGGTTCTCCGACGGTATCCGCGGGGACATCGAGATTCCCTGGCAGCAGGTCGATATGCAGATCCTGGTCAAATCGGACGGCTTTCCGACCTACCACCTGGCGGCCGTCGTGGACGACCACCTGATGGGCATCACGCACATACTCCGGGGCGAGGAATGGCTCCCGTCGATGCCCAAGCATCGTCTTATCTACGATCGTTTCGGCTGGACCGCTCCGGCCCACTATCATCTTCCACTGTTGCGCAACGCCGACGGAAGCAAGGTCTCCAAGCGTCGCAATCCCACCGGACTCAACTACTACCGCCGGATCGGCTACCTGCCCGAGGCGCTGCGGAACTACCTGGCGCTGATGGGATGGTCGATGCCCGACGAGCGGGAGATCTTCAGCACGGAGGAGATGACGGCAGCGTTTGACATCGACCGGCTAACGACGGGAGGACCGGTCTTCGACTTCGCCAAACTCGACTGGCTGAACGGCCAGTACATCCGGTCGTTGGCCCCCAGCGAGTTCATGGATCGTGTCGCCGACTGGGCGATCAACCGGGAGAACCTAGCTGCGGTGGCACCCCTGGTGCAGCAACGGACGGAACGCTTGGTGGACCTATTGCCGCAGGTCGACTATCTGTTGGGCGACCGCGCGGCGCTCGATGAGAGCGACTTCGCCGAACTGCGCCTCGGCGCTGACGGCTGCGTACGTGTTCTCGATCACGTCGGGCGGCGACTCGACGAGCAGGACGGATGGGACCGCGACTCCCTCCAGGCCGCGATTCGCTCCCTTGCCGAAGCGATGGGAATCTCGATGCGCGACTTCCTCGCACCGCTGTTCGTCGCCGTGGCCGGCCGCACGGTGGCATTGCCCCTGTTCGACTCCATGGCCTACCTCGGTCGCGACATGGTGCGGTCGCGGCTGGCGAGCGCACTCTCGGCATTGGGTGGAGTCAGCAAGAAGAAGGCCAAACGCCTCGAGCGCGCCTACATGGAGTTAGAAGTCGACGAAGCTTGATCGGGAGACCTACCCGCACGTAACATCCCACCCGCTCTCGTGGGGCCATAGCTCAGCTGGGAGAGCGCTACAATGGCATTGTAGAGGTCGCCGGTTCGATCCCGGCTGGCTCCACCAATCAATCAGCGCGGGCCGTTAAGGATGTCGCCGACTCAGCCTTCAAGGCGGCGATTTCGGCAACAATGTCGACGCCCTCGGGAACTTCGCGTCCCGCACGTCCGTACCAATAGCCCGCGTTGCGTCGGTCACCTTCCATGAGATGCACGATGCCGTGCGCCCAGCTTGCGAGCGCGGAGTCGTCCTTCTGGACAATACGATGTGCTGCCTGCCAGTCGCCGCCCTCGAGCAGCTCGATGGCTTGTGCTAGTGAACTCATTCGGCAACACTAACAGCGGCGGACATGGCGATCCACTACCTTGGACGCACAAGCCGTCAAAGGATCAGGCCAAGGCCCACTCGTTGTCGGGATCGTCGCCCGCCACCGTGGAACGCGCCATCACCCGCGGTTGATCCTCTGGCCAGGGACGACCTCGGTGAAGTATGCAGCGATTGTCCCAGATGGCGATGTCGCCCGGTTGCCACCGGTGCCGCCAGACGCGGGGTGGGCGGCATGCCCACGCGGTCAGTTTCCGCAAACGCTGTCGCGAGGACGCGAGATCCTCGCCGAGAATGTGGCTGGCATGCCGACCGACGAAGAGGTTTCTGCGGCCGGTGGCGGGATGGATTCGCACCAGCGGATGGTCGACCGGTGGCAGGTCATCCAATTCCTGTGCAGAGAGTAGCTCTAGCCCGCCGTGCCAGGCATGGCTGAACTGATAGCTATGTACAGCGGTCTTGCCCTCGAGCCACTCCTTCGTGGGTGCGTCCAAGGCGTCGTAGGCGGCACGCATATCGGCCCATTCGGTCTCGCCCCCTTCGTTCGGCACCACGTGGGCGGCGAGGATGGAAGCCTTGGCGCCGACGCGCTTGTAGGAACTGTCGGAATGCCAGTCGCGATTGCCTCGTTGGAAACGCGCTTGCAGCGCTTCGCCCGGGACGCCACGCCCGGCCCTGTCTACGTTGGAAAGGCGACCGACTCCCGCCTCGGTACGCCGACGCTTCAAACCGCGTTCCAACCGACCGAACCGGCGCGTGAAGGCAAGATGGTTCTTGTCGCTCAAATGTTGGCCTGGGAACACGAGGACGGCGAATCGGTGCCAGGCGCTCTCAACGGCGCGGAAGTCTGCATCGTCGATGCCGGCAAGATCGACGTCCGTTACAGTCGCGCCAACGGTGGCATTGCTCGGCTGGATATGCATGGTGGCGTCTAACCAAGTCCCCGTATCTTGCCATGTATTATCGGCCCATGGTGGATAGGTCATGGATGGCGCTGGCCGCTTTGTGGTTTGGAGTCACCGCAACATCGGTTTCGGTAGGCGCGCAATCGGATGCCGTTCCCACCGGATGCGAGGGGCTGTTGGGCGTTCGCTCCACTGCGGGGTATCTGCACGTCTGGAGCGAGACCATCGAGCTCCGGCAAATGGAGGCGGCATGCCGGTCGTCGGACAATGCGCCGTTCTATTGGCAGATGCGCGCGATGGGCGAAAACCTGCTCGGTAACCATCGTGCCGCGCTCCTCGACTTCGATCGGCAACGACCGCGTTGGGAACGACTTGAATACGCCGACCTGCCCGCCGACGCGCGTTCGGCACCGGCATTGGCGTACATCGCAGAACGGGCCGCCAAGCACCGCTTCGTGATGGTCAACGAGCGCCACCACGTATCCACGGAGCGGTTGCTAACGTTGACGTTGTTGCGCCCGCTCTACAAACAGGGTTTCCGGTATCTGGCCGCGGAAGCACTGACACCGTGGATGACCGATATCGACGTTCGCGGCTATCCCGTTCAAGCAGACGGGACCTATGTCGTCGACGCCGTGTTCGGTGAATTGTTGCGTGAAGCGGTGGCGCTGGGGTTCCAGGTAGTGCCCTACGAGCAACGTGAAGAGCAGGGTCCGCCGACGGACGGCATGAACGACCAGCAGGTTCGGGACTACTGGCAGGCCCACAACTTGATCGCCGGTACCCTGGAGCGGGATCCCGAGGCCAAGGTTCTGGTTCATTGCGGATACTCGCATCTCCACGAGGTCGCGTCGCCGCGCTGGACGTCGATGGCGCACTATTTCAAGGAGGCGACTGGCCTTGATCCACTGACGGTGGATCAGGTTCTTTTCGCGGAAAGGGGGATCCGCGACGCCGAGCATCCTTGGCGCACAGACGCCGAATCCCGTGGCCTGGTTGCCGAACAAGCCGTCGTGCTGGTGGATGCCGCAGGAACGCTCCTGCCAGTAGAGCCCCTCCAAGTGGATGTTCGCGTCCTCAATCCGCGCACCGCGTACGTAAACGACCGCCCGGCCTGGATGGGGATGGACGGACGCCGCCGGACGGTTGCGATATCGACCCCGGAGTGCGTCGAGGCGGCGTGCGTCGTGGAGGCATCGAACATCGCGTGGGAACAGCAGGCCGTTCCCTATGATCGAATCGAGGTCGTCGACGACACCGTGGACATGTATCTGCCATCGGGTGTCGAGGTGGAATGGCGCGCCTATCGCCTGGACGGTAGTCCCGTGTTCCGGCGTACGCTATCGACGGTAGTCGGGGACAGGGAACCGGTCAAGCCCTGACGCGGAGACGGCTGTTCCTGGGTCTTGCCGCACCTGCTCGGAATCGACAGACTCACGGCGAGAATGGCTCACGGCGAATCGGGGTCAGGCCAAGTGCGTAGGGAACCGCTTCATCACCAGACACACGGGGACGTTGCGCAAATCCGGAGGGCGGTTTCCGGCGAGCCAACGAATACGTCGTTCACCCGGTGGGCCACAGCGCACCTCCTGTTTGCGCTGACAATGGTCTCGCCCGCGGGGTACGCCACGGCTGGGGAAGCCGAAACCGCGGACACGACCGAGCAGGAGTTGCATTGGGGGGATGGCCACCACTACCGGGGCGGCGTGAAAGCCGGTCAGATGCACGGCTGGGGAACGCATACGGCTCCGGACGGGGAGGTCTACACCGGCGATTTCGTGGCCGGAACACGGCACGGCCGGGGAACGCTCACCTTCCCCAATGGCGACGTCTACGAGGGTGACTTCCGAGATGGCAGCATGACGGGCAGAGGACGCCTTGCCTGGTCGAACGGCGACGTCTACGAAGGGGACTTCGTGGACGGCGTTCGCCAGGGCAGGGGCGTCCTCGAACGCCAGTCGGGCGGGACGTACGAAGGCGGATTCTCCGGCGACCAACGGCATGGCAGGGGCCGCTATCGCTGGCGGGACGGAACCCTCTACAAGGGGCATTTTGCGTTCGGCAGGCAGCATCGTTCCGGCATCAAGACATCGCCGAGTGGCGAAGTATCTTTTGAGACCTGGAACGACGGCCAACTAACGGCTACCGTGCCGGTCGCAGTCGTCGAGCGGTGTTCGCTGACCCTCGATGGCAAGCCCTGGATGTTCAACGACGACACCTGCATCAACGGACTTGCGCATGGTGAGGGTTTGGCGGTGGCGCTCGATGGATCCGCCTACGTCCTCGACGGCCGGTTCATACTCGGCAACATGGTGCGGGGCGCGATCCAAAGCGTCGAACTCGAGGCATCCCAATAGCCATGGATATTCCCGGCTACCGAATCCAACGACAAATCGGGAGCGGCGGTTCCTCCCGGGTGTACCTCGCCCTGCAGCATACGTTCGGGAGCCCGGTGGCCATTAAGGTACTCTCGCCGCAAGCCTCGCGGGACGAGGACCAGCGAACCCGGTTCCTCGGGGAAGCTACGGTCGCGCGCTCCCTCGACCACCCCAACATCGTCCGGGTCGTCGACGTCGGCGAAACCGCAGAAGCGGCCTATCTCGTCATGGAATACGTTCGCGGCGGCGACCTGAATCACAACCTGCGCGCCGGGCTTCACATCCAGAACTTGCTGGCCCTCGTCAAGGAGATCGCCGGTGCCCTGGGTTACGCCCACGGCAAGGGCGTCGTCCACGGCGATGTCAAACCCGAGAACATCCTGATCAGCGAACAGGGCACGGCGATGCTGACCGATTTCGGCATCGCCAGCCAACCGGGCAGAGTCGTCGATTCCGGGAAGGTTCGGGGCACGCCCGGGTACATGAGTCCCGAACAGGCGGCCGGCCGCGACATCGACGGGCGGTCGGACTTCTTCAGCCTGGGTGTCGTTCTGTACCTGATGCTAACCGGGCGCCTGCCGTTCGATCGGCAGTCACACGGCGGCATTCAGCCGGGGCGTGACCGCCTGGCAACACTTCCGCTACAGATGGCGGCGTTCGAAGAGGTCGTACAACGCTTCCTCGCCCGGTCGCCCGAGGATCGCTTTAGATCCGCGCCCGAGATTGTCCATGCACTGGACGCAGTGCGGACGGGCAACGCGCTGCCCAACGCGGTCGTCAAGACCTCAGCCGTCTCGACCGCAGAGATCGCCGCCCTGGGCTCCCCGCGCGAAGGTCCGGGTGCGGGGTCGGATGTTCGCCGATACTCTCGCGCGCGCCGGATCGGTGCGGCCGGCACGGTATTGGGCGTCGGGTTGCTTATCGGTGCGGCGGTCTATCTCGGCGACGACAGCGGCACGCTGCAGCGAGCTCTCGCGGCCATGGGGTGGATCGAGCATCCCGATGCGGTGGTCGCATGGCAGGAAGCGGAGGAGCGTAGGCGTGATCCGAACCGAAATCTCGTCGACGTTGTCGCGGCCTACCGGGCGGTTCTCGACATTGACCGCGATCGAGCGCAAGCCCAGGCGGCCATTGACGAGCTTGGAAGACAGTGGAAGGAGGACATCGGCCGGCTGATCGACCAAGGCGATCTCGACACGGCCCGTGAAAAACTCGCCGAACTGGACGACGCCTTCGCGGGTGATCCCGAGTCGACTGGATTGTCAGATCGTCTGGAGGAACGTGGTCAAGCCGTTGCGTTCGTCGAACAGAGCATCCGTCTTCTCGACAGCTACGGCCTTGCCGACGAGCGTGCCGTGGACTCCGCGATCGCGACCCTCAAGGAAGCCCTTTCGCTTCATCCGGGGAATCCCGCAGCACTGGCGGCGTTGGACAACGTCGCGCTTTACTATGCCAACGTCGCTCGGGAATATTCCGAGGCGGGGGACGGACCGAGCGCCTTGGAGGCCATGGAGCGAGCCGAACGCGCCAACCGCACGTTCGACGGTGTAGAAGACCTGAGACAGACGGTGACGGCCGCGGTCGCCGCACACGACTTGGCGCAGGCACAGTTCGACGCGATGCTTCAGCAGGCTGCGGCCCTGCGTGAGTCCGGTGCCTTGGTCGAAGCGATCGAGATGTACCGGAGCGTGCTCGTCATCGAGCCCGACGCGGCCGTCGCGGTACAGGGCTTCGAGGGTACATCCAGCGACGTCCTGGCCGAATTCCAAGCCCTGCTCGACAGAGATCGATTGGACGATGCGACAACGTTGCGCGACCTCGCGACCAAGGCCGGCATCGCCGACAACGCGGTGGATCAGATGCGCCGGCTGCACGACGCGGAGATGGGGCGCATTGCCGACGTCGCCCGGCTGATCCGCGAAGCCGAGGCGTTCATGCAGGACGGCTACGTGACAGGACCGAATACTGCGGACAACGCCGTGGCACGGCTGCGGGACGCGCTGGCCTTGGATGCCGACAACGCCGACGGCATCAGGCTCAGGTCCATGGCCGCGACCCGACTCGCCGACGTGGCGGTGGAAGCGTACCACGCGGGAATGGTGGAGGAGGGCATGGAATACCTCGATCTCGCGCTCGCCGTGACGCCTGGCATCACCCGCTGGCGCGTGCAGCGCGAAGAATGGCAGGCGGACCTTGCGCGCGACCGGGCGAAGCCCGAAGATGCACTCGGCGATGGTGGGTCACGACACCCGAACCCGTTCTGATACAGTCGCCCCCCCTCGCACCTCAAGGGCTTGACGTGGTTTCCATTCCGTTTCGCCGCCAGCTCGAATTCGAATACGGCGAAGTCTCCGACGTCGCACCGGACATACGGCGCGTCGTCGCCAACAATCCGAGCGCGTTCACGCTCTACGGGACTGGTACCTACATCATTGGTCGTGGCGAGGTCGCCGTCGTCGATCCCGGGCCCCCCGACGTCGGACATATCCAAGCGATTCTCCGCGCCACGGCGGGAGAAACGATCACCCACATGTTGGTGACCCATACCCACATGGACCATTCACCGGGCTGCCGCCTGCTGGCGGAGCACACCGATGCCAAGACGTACGGGTTCGGCAGTCACGGTGCTGGCAAGGCGGAGGAGGGGGTCATTGTCGAAGAGGGCGGCGACATGGACTTCGCACCCGACGTCATCGTGCGTCACGGCGAACTCATCGAAGGGCAGGAGTGGTCCGTGGAGTGCGTCCACACACCCGGGCATACGTCGAACCACATCTGCTACGCGTTCGGCGAAGAGCGTACGCTGTTCTCGGGAGATCACGTCATGGGCTGGTCTACGAGTGTCATCTCGCCGCCGGACGGTGACATGGCCGACTACATGGACAGCCTCGAACTGCTCCTAGCGCGGGACGACGCCGTCTATTGGCCAACCCACGGGCCGGCGATCACGGAACCGAAGCCGCACGTTCGTGCGTTCATCGAGCACCGCAGGGAGCGTGAACGGGAAATCCTCCTATGCCTCTCTGCCGGCCTGCGGCGTATTGCCGAGATGGTGCCGACGATGTACGCGAACGTACCCGGCCACCTGCACGGTGCGGCGGCGCGCAGCGTGTTCGCCACCATGGCGCTGCTTGCGGACCGGGGTGACGTGGTGTGCGACGGTGAACTCGCCGTGGACGGCACCTACCGGCTAGCCCGTTAGCGACCCGCCGCCGCCTGTTCCAAGGGCCGGGGCGCCTGCGAGGGCGACTCTGCGAGGGGCAATCTCACCATCACGGCAACCCCGGACCCATCGATCAGGTTCATCGCCCGCACCGAACCGCCTTGCTGCTCGGCGATGACCCGGACGACATAGAGCCCCAGGCCGAAGTGCAGTTCGTTTGCCGATGCACGGCGCGACACCATGGACTCGAACAAGGAACCGGCGACGGCCGGGGGCAGCATGGGACCGCGGTTGGCCACCGTGATCTGCATCGTGTCGCGTTGCGCGTCGAGTTGGATCCTGATGGGACTATTGGCGCGGTGGAAGTCGATGGCGTTGTCGATGAGCTTGTCGAGCATCTGCTCGATCCGGTAGTCCGCGACATTGGCCAGAATCGGCCCCGGCGGCCCACTGAACACGAACGAATGGTTCTTGTGGACCGTCGCGCAGTTGGTCACGTAGCTGTCCACCAGTGCCCGGATGTCGACAACATCCAGATCCTCGGATTCCAGCGACTCTTCCAGGTTCGCCGCGTCCGCGAGGTTCTGCACGATCGCGCCAATCCGCAGGATGCCGCGCCGGGCGCTGTCGAGATACTTGCTGTCGGCCACTTCCCCTACCTCGCGTGCCAGTTGGTCGAGGGATGTCATGACCGTGTTCAGCGGATTGTTGATCTCGTGGCGAAGGGTGCGCGGCATTCTCTGCAGAAACGTGTTGTGCTGATCGAGCCGTGCGAGCATGTTCGAGACACTGCGCGCTAGATCGCCGATTTCGTCACCGGATCTCATGCCGCCGGTCAGGGCCGTGGCCTGTAGGCGACCGTATTCGTCGATAGCTGCCGCGACCTCTCGGCGCAGATTGCGGATTCGCCACGTCAGGCGACCGGCGAACAACACAAGACTCACGAACACCACCACGAAACTGAGCACGGAGACGACGGCGATCTCGTTTAGAGCCTGGCGCTGGAAGACCAAGATGTCGTCCATGTTCTGCTCGACCGCGACCATGCCGATTACGTCAGGCGGACCGCCGGCCTGGTCGGTGTCCCGCCAGATCGGGTGTCCCGCCAGGATCGTCTGGATCTCGCCGACGCGACGCCGATGAGCGGTCGACTCGCCGGCGAGCGCAGCGGTTACGACCTCGTCTTCGATCTCCAGGGCCTCCCGACCCAGTTGCGGATCCGACCACTGCTCGCCGGTGAACCGCTCCCACACCCAGTCGCGAACTACCGCGACCTTGTCCCGAACCACATCCAGCCAGACGACGATCCGGGAGAGTCCGGTGGGGGAGGGTGCGGAATCGTCATCGACTCGCAACGCACCGCGCTCCGCACGCCTCTGCTCCTGGGCGTCGATTATCCGAATGAGCATGCCCTGGTAGCCACGACCGTCCAGACGCTTCAGCAGTTCGGGAGATCGGACCACGACGAGGTTGGAACTCTGGCCCTCGGACGGTGCCGTTGTCGTCACGGCACGGATTTGGCGCGAGATCGGGTCGTCCACGTCGACGAACGAAACCGTGAAGAACTGCCGGGAACCCAACAGACCGAGGCCCAAGCGCATTTCGAGGGCATAGCCCGTGGCCGTCTCCCGCACGAACCCCCGCACGTCGTTGGCCGGCGGGCCGGGATCCGCAAACGCCCAATCGGAGTCCATGGTGTAGGCGGTCGTGTCTCCGGATTCCGACAACGCCACCGTGATCCGCCCTTGATCCCCGTCGGTCTTGAGGAAGCCGATGCGGACCTGATCGGCATTGTCGAGGCGGAGCACCTCCAGATCGCGGTAGACCCGGACATCGTCGGCGATCTCCATGTAGGCGTAGAGCACCCCGAGCCGAGTACCCAGGCTCAGTGTGAAAGACCCGTCGCCCCCCGCCCCGAAACGGCGTTGAACGAGGGCTTCATCTCCCCATTCCGACGCCTGGGCGTTCAGCCGGACCGAGTTGGCGATGCTTGGTGCCACGAGATCAGCGTCGCTGGGATCGGTCGGAAGGTCGTCGAAGAGTTCCGCTTCGCCGTGGAACAGTGTCGCAATGTTCTCGGCAATGCCCTTCTGATTGTTGGACTGCAGCTGTACGACGGTCTCCTCCATCAAGCCGAGCAGTGCGAACGACACCCACGGCACCAAGATCAAAGCCAGGGGTAGACCCACGAGCATGAGCTTGGTCGCAAGGTGCAAGCGCCACGTGCGCCGGGTACGTTGCCGGCGTGACCGAGGCCGGTTGCGACGGTCTGCTTGCGATGGCGAGTTGTCTGCGCCCGGCGCTTTGGCCGCCGATGGGGTCCCGCCCTCGTCGACCTCGCGGACAACGGACGTTGGCGGGTCTTGGGCGTCCATGTGGGAGGGGATGCCGCTAGGCCACCCAGCGGTAGCCGAAGCCGTACTCGCTGCGGATACTGGCGAAGTCCGCGTCGATCTTCTCGAACTTCTTGCGGATGTTGCGCATGTGGGTGTTGATGGTGTTGTTCGTCACCAGCGATTGCATGGTGACGTTCATCAACGTCTCGTAGCTGACCGCATGGCCGGGAGCACGGACCAGCTTCGCGAGCATCCGGAACTCAGTCGCGGACAGGTCGATCCTTTGGCTCTTCCAAGACACCAGGAGAGCGTCCTGGTCCAGGCTGAGATCGCCCACTTGCTTCGCTGCGGCGCTGGCAGCGCTGACATTGGTGCGTACCTCGTTGATGCGCAGCAGGGACGAGATTCGTTCCGCGAGGTAGTCAAGGGAGATGGGTTTGGGCAGGTAGTCCCATGCGCCAAGCCTCAAGCCCGATATCTTGTCGATCTCGTTGATACGCTCGGTGAGGAAGATAACGGGTAGATTCTGGTTGCGTGCCAGAAGCTCCCGGCACAGCTCGAATCCGGCATCGACCTCTTCGCCGAGGATGATGTCGAGCACGGCCAGGTCGGGCATGCGCGCGTCAAAGCCGTCCAGCGCCTCGCGGCGGCTGCCGTAGGCGGCTACCTCATGACCCTTCGAGACGATGGCGTCCGTGTAGTTGGCGCGCTGGTCCGGGTCGTCCTCGACGATCGCGATCAACTTGGCCATGGCGCGATTGTACCGCCATCAACCGGGACTGCGCGACGACGGCTGGTTTCGCCTTGGAGCGTCGCCCCCAATCCGCTCAAAACCAGTCCGCGAGGGCGTCTCGGGAGGTCGCGACCTGAGCCCGGATCTCGTCGCGATCATTGCCGATCGCCAGTTGGGCGACGGCCCAGGCGTATTCGCGGATGAGGAATGCACGGAACGTGTCTCTAAGGCGCGTTTCGCTCGCAATCCCGGTGCCGCCTCGTTGGTATGCGTCGTGGCAGGCGCGGGCGTGCTCCATGCCCCAGCCAAGGCCCACGCACAGGCCCACCAGGTCGAATAGCGGATCGTTGTCGCCTGCGGACTCCCAGTCGAGGGTGCGAAAGCGCGTGGAACTCTCTTCGCCTTCTACTCGAATGACGTTCCAAGGGTTGAGGTCGTTGTGGCAGCCGCGCCACGTCGCTGGACGCCAGGCGGTTGCCTCGAAACAAGCCTGCACCGCGGGATCCAATCTGCTGGCCCGCCGGAACATCCCGGTGATCTCCCGATCGAAATCGTATCGATTTAGTCCCAAGGGTATTCGGGCATGAAGGTCGGCGAGGTATTCGCCCGCTTCGGCGGGACTCGGCGGCGAATCCGCGAGCACTTGCCCGGGGATCCACCGGGTCAGGAGATGTCCGCGGCTTGGGTCGTAGGCGACGACATCCGGAGCGACGTCGAGAGCCAGGTAGTCGCGTTCGCAATGCCGGGGTGCGGTCCCCTCGACGACCCGCAGCACGTAGGCCTGATCCTGCACTTCGACTCGGTAGTTCCGGTTGGTGTAACCCCCGGTGAGATATTCGATCCGCCGCACCTCGTGCGGGCCCCACGCCGGCATCAGCGCCGTCAGGATCTCTCTGACAACGGGCTCGTTCAACGGGCGCGGCATCGCGGGTGCAGGCAAGGAGCTCGAAATGAGAATACTAGCTCGAATCTTGCGACAAACGACGGCGCTTCACTACGTCGAACGCGGTAAAGTGCGCCCCGTGCCAGTTTTGGGCGTTGTACCCATGAAGATCAACTACGTAGACCATGCTCCCCGGCGACTTCGGTCCTTCGACCCGGAGGTCGACCTGACGCCCGAGGACGCCACCCACGTCGCGGAGATTTTCCGAACGCCCCTCGACGGTTCCTACAACTGGGACTACCGGATCGCCGAGAACCGCATCCGGAAGCTCTACGAGCTCGGCAAGGAGCTCAACTGGAACGCGACCACCGATATCAAGTGGTCCCAGACGCCGGACCACCACGAGTTTCCGCCGATGTCCGTCGAAAAGCAGGAAGAGATCGTCGATGGGAACCCCTGGAACGGCTACGCGCCATTCGACGCGATGCCGTTGGACCGCAAGGTCGAATACCTCCAGCACGAGCACGCCTGGTCGCTGTCCCAGTTCCTGCACGGCGAGCAGGGCGCACTGCTGGTGGCTTCGCAACTGGCCTCCTGTGCGCCGAGTTTCAACGCCAAGCTGTACGCGGCGTCGCAGACGTTCGACGAGGCCCGCCATGTGGAGGTCTTCAACCGCTACCTCCAGACCAAGATCGGTTTCTCCTATCCGGTAACCCAAGGGCTCAAGGACCTGCTCGACAAGATACTCACGGACGAACGTTGGGATCTCAAGTTCATCGGCATGCAGATCATCCTCGAAGGCCTTGCGCTGGCCGCGTTCCACACCGCCCGCAACGAGACCTTCGATCCGGTGTTGAAGGAACTACTCTACCTGGTGATCCGGGACGAGGCGCGCCATGTCACCTTCGGCGTCAACTACCTGGAGGAGTTCGTCGCAACGTTGTCGGAGTCGGAACGCGAAGACCGTGCCGAGTTCGCGTACCAGGCATGCATCGTAAGTCGCGACCGCCTGATTCGGAACGACGTGTTCCGCTATTTCGGTTGGGACGTCGAGGACAGCCGGCAGGCTCTCGTGGACCGCGGTTTGAATGCCGACTTCCTGAACATGCTCTACGCCCGGATCATTCCCAACCTCAAGCGAATCGGATTGTTGACCGACAAGGTCCGACCGAAGTTCGAGGAGATGGGCGTCCTTGACTTCGAAAACCTTGCCACGGACGGCGACATCGACTGGCGGGCATTGGAGCGGCCGCTGGATTTCGACGAAGCCGCCTAGCAGCCTGTCGGACTTTTCGGCGCCAGCCGGGTGCTAGGGCGGCTTGGGTTGGAGCCAATGCGGTGCTGAGAGGCAACGGATTCTGTGGCGCTAGGGTGCGGTCTCACAATTGAGGTGACGAATCGAACGGTGCTGACTCTGGAACCTTGGGCGGCAAATGGAGGATGTGCCGTCCCAGAAACAAGCACTTGGGTTGTTCTTGCGGTGGGCGCCTGGCTGAGACGATACGTCATGTCATTTCCGGGACGGCACACTAGTGCTTGCAAAAGACTGGCCGCTTAGTGGAGTTGACCTTCGGTCGCTTCGTAACCGCATTGCGCAACGCGGATGTCCGTGCGTCGCCGGCTGAAACCCTGACGGCCTTCGAGATCGTCGAACGGGTCGGCATCGCCGACAAGGCGTTGCTCAAGGATTCGCTCGCCTTGGCGCTTGCCAAGTCCAGGGACGAGAAAGCACGTTTCGACGAGACCTTCGAACGCTTCTTCGCCTTGGCTTTTCGCGATGCTCCGAAGTCTTCGTTCGTCCGCCGCATCGACCGCGATGCGATGCTCACCCAAATCCGAGCGGACGCGTCGCCCGGCCTGGCCGAGTCCGTCGCAAACGTTCTCGACGATGAGCGAGACCGCTTGGCATTGAAGATCCACCGGGCGGCCGCGGAAGTCGACATGCACCAAATCAAGAGCTTACGTGAGAAGTCTCTCTATGGCCGCCGGATTGGAACGGTCCTTGGGCTCGACGAACTCGATGCCTATGTCGAAGCCGGTGGGCCCGGGACCGGCGACGCCCGCACGCACGAGTTCCTCCGCTACCTGCGTCATTACTTTCGCCAACAGCTCGGTGACTATGTCGATGCCCAATACAAGCTCCACCTCGACCCTTCCGGAAAGCGAGCGATAATCGAGGCGGCCCTCAAATCCAACCTGGACCAGTTGCCGACGGCCTATCACCAGGACGTTCGTCGCGTCGTCGAGAAGATGGCCGAGAAACTCGCCAAGGATCATCGCCGGCGGCGTAAACGCGCCCGCCGCGGCGTCCTCGACATCAAGAAGACGCTACGGCGCAATGTTGCCTACGACGGTGCGCTGTTCGATCTCAAATGGCGCCAAGAGAAGCGCGAGCCGGGCGCCGTGTTCGTGCTGTGCGACGTGAGCAACTCAGTGGCCCGGGTGGCTCGCTTCCTGCTCCTGTTCCTCTACGAGCTGACGGATCTGCTTCCCAACATCCGGGCATTCGCCTTCTCGAGTCGACTAGGCGAAGTGACGGATACCATGCGTGAGCGCCCGACCGAGACCGCCATCGAAGAAGCCCTGTTCACCTGGGGCAAGGGCAATACGGACTATGCCCGGGCGTTGGCCGACTTCCGCGAAATCTGCGGGTCGGACATCGACCAGCATTCGACACTCATCGTAGTGGGCGATGCGCGCAGCAACTACTACGATCCCCGGGTCGACATTTTCGAGGGACTAACACGACGCGCGAAACAGACGTTCTGGCTCAATCCGGAGACCCGGGATCAGTGGCATGAAGGCGACTCCGAGATGCGGCGCTATGCGCCGTATTGTTTTCGCGTGGAAACCTGCAACAAGCTGCGCGACATCGAGCGCTTTGCGGACCGGTTGCTGGTGATGGCCCGGTAGCACCCCGTAGCCGGGTCGGCCGCGTCGGAAGGACGCGCCTTCGCTACGTGCCGACTCCACCTCCGGCCCAGCCACGCCGACCTATCCATGAAACAACGCCACGGTCGCAAGCTCCTTTTTGGCGTTTGGACCATGCGAGTTTCCACCCCAGGCGCCGGTCGCGGACGCGCAAGGAACAACGGAGCTGTAGGGGACGGGCTTGTCCCGTCCCGTTGCACTGGAGCCGTACGTCCGGCACGGGCGACCACAAGGATTCGCCCTAAGATTTGACCATCTATTCAACGGGTTGCGGATTTGTCCATGCGAGGGCCCGTCAATGGCGCGTGCGTTAAGGAGATGGGGTCAGTTTATTCCCACCACGTAGCCCATGGTTGGGCCTATTTCCCGATGCAGAACGAGGTCGGCGATACCATCGAGCGGCGTGGGTTCGCGATTGACGATCACGAGGGGCGCGCCGAGCTGTTTGGCCAACTCCGGGAATCCCGCCGCCGGGTAGACCACGAGCGATGAGCCGATCACGATGAACAGATCGCACTCGACCGTGACCCTCTGGGCCCGGGCCATCGCCGCCTCCGGCATGGCCTGGCCGAAGGAGATGGTTGCCGTCTTGATGACTCCGCCACAGCGGCTGCAGGGCTCGACCCGGCCGAGCGTCTCGAACTGATGTTTCAGATCGGCAAGTTCGTAGCGGGTCCCGCAGGCTAAGCACGTCGCGAAGCTGTTGTTGCCGTGCAGTTCGATGACCTGATCGGGCGGGACGCCGGAATCCTGGTGAAGGTTGTCGACGTTCTGGGTGATCACGGCACTGGCGCGGCCATCCTCGACGAGCTTCGCCACGGCCAAATGGCCCCGGTTGGGTTTGGCGTTCGACCAGTTCGCATCGCCGGAGCCGAAACGTCGGCGCCAGGACTCCTGCCGACGGTCTTCGGAGGCGAGAAACTCCTGGAATTCGATGGGCTTGATCTTGTTCCACAGCCCCGTTCCCGGACTTCGGAAGTCTGGGATACCGGACTCGGTGCTGATGCCGGCACCCGTGAACACGACGATGCGTCGGGCCGCGTCGAGCATCGCCCGGAACTCGTCGAGTTCGCCGTCCTCGTCGATTTGCCCCGGTGGTTCCGCGAGGCCGTCAGACATTGTGCTCGCCGGCGCGCAAGCGCTCGAACGCGGAGGGCGATCGCAGGTCGCGGGATGCGGCCAAGACCCGCTTGGCACACTCCCGGGGCGTCGTGCTCGCGGTGTCCACCTCCACATCGTATTCGCATCCCTCGTGCACCTGCTTGAAATGCGCCGTGGCGGTGCCGGGGAATCGCCCAGGCCGTTCCCGCTCGCGGGCCATGAGCGTATCCAAGTCGCAATGCACACCCACGAAGGTAACGTCGAAACCCACGAAAACCTCGAGGTAGTCGCGGAGAAAGTCGGGTTCGAGTAGCAGGTCGTCGACCACCACATCGATACCGGTCGCCGCAAACGCCGATGCCGCACGGCGCATGCCACGCAGTGTCAGCAGGCCCACGTCGCCAAAGCGCAGTTGGGTCATGCCGTCAACCGGCACGATGTTCAGACCACGGGTACCGGGCTCGTTGTCGTGCGAGTTCATGCCTCGGTAGCGGCCTGCCATGCCATCGCGGAACTGATCCAGGGAGATGTGCTGCACCGGGGTCGGACTGACGTCCTGAATGGCCCGGGCGAGGGTGGTCTTGCCGGCACTGGACGTTCCGTTCAGCAGGATGATGCTGCCCTTCGACATGGGACGAATGTTAGCGCGTTTTGCTCATTGCGCCGTGGTGTTGGGTTCCGGCAAACACTAGTCGGGCCAAGCTGAAGCCCAGTCGGGCAAATGACCCCAGGATTGACGATAGCGCTCCGCAAAGTTCTCGCAGTGGTGCATTTGCGTCCCGGCCGTCTCCAACACCATCGCTGCCGTCACGGCACCCGCGCGAACCGCTTCCGACACGGGAGATCCGCGTAGTCTGGCGTGGACGAAGCCCCCTCGGAATCCATCTCCGCAACCCGTGGGATCGACAATCCGCGCGGCCACGGCGCATTCGCGGCCGTCGCCCTCCGAGGCGGAGTGCCAACGGGCGCCGCGTTCGCCCTCGGTGACGACCAAGAGATCAAGCGTGTTCAGCCGGTCCCCAACGAGATCGCGCAAGCGCACGTATTCGAACTCGTTCACGATCACCGCAGTGGACTGGGCGACCAATTCGGTGGCTTCGTCGGCGCGAAAATCGGTCAGGTTCTGTCCCGGATCCGTCAGGAACGGGACGCCCGCCTCGCGCAGCGCCGTGGCCGCCGCAATCATGCTGGCCGGAAGGTCCGGCGCGAGGATGCCGAATTCGAAGCCGCTTGCACGATTGCGAAGCTCGGGACCGAACTCGGCCGTCGGACCCGGTCCCCCGAAGAACCCCGTGAACTGGTTCTGGTCCGTGTCCGTGAAGATGAAGGCGTGGGCGGAGTGCGGAGCGTCCACCACGTGGATGCCCGACATGTCGACGCCGCAGGCCTCGAGGTGCGCAGCGTACTCGGTGTCGAAATCGCGGCCCACGTAGACAAACGGCACCGGGTCATTGCCAAGCAGCCGTAGGGTGTAGGCGATGTTCATCGCGCAGCCTCCGAATCGCCGTTCGATGGACTCGAGTTGTACCGCCAAGTTAATTCCACGATGGCGAGGCAACTCGGCGAACACCCCGGGATACGCGGCGACGTAGTCGATGGCGAGGGTTCCGGTCAGAACGATTCGGGGCGGATCGGAAGCGACGTTTGAAATGGCACCTGCTCTTACTCGAGTAAACTTGGTCATCGTTTAGCAGCACCCGTAGGACTACGCAAGACGGGGGCGGGGGGATTCCATGCAGGCCGTTGTTGGTATCGTTGTATTGCTCGGCATTGCCTGGGCCTTGGGTGAGCGCCGCCGCCAGGTGCGACCGTTCCAGGTGGGTATCGGCATCGCTGTGCAGATCGTCCTAGCCTGGTTGCTCTTGAATGTGCAGCCCATCAGCAATGCGCTGGCCAAGCTGAACTACGTCGTCTACGCCATCGAGGAAGCGACCAAGGCGGGCACCAGCCTGATCTTCGGCTTCCTAGGCGGCGATGACGTCCCGTTCGTCTTTGCCCCGGACCAAGGGCCGACACTGGTCATTTTCGCGTTCCGGGTTCTGCCCCAGATCCTCCTGTTCAGCGTGCTGGTGGCCGTGCTTTGGTATTGGCGAATACTGCCCTGGATCATCCAGGGTTTCGCCTGGGCACTGCGCAAGACGCTCGGGCTTGGCGGAGCGGTAGGCGTGGCGGCTGCGTCGAGCGTCTTCCTCGGAATGGTGGAATCCCCGCTCGTGATCCGCGCCTACCTCAAGAGCCTGTCGAGGTCGGAGTTCTTCGTGGTCATCACCTGCGGGATGTCCACGGTTGCGGGATCGATCATGGCGCTCTACGCCGCGGTTCTGGCACCGGTCGTCGACAACGCCTTGGGTCACGTCCTCATCGCTTCCGTGGTGAACGTCATCGGTGCCGTCGTCGTGGCCCGGATCATGGTCCCGGAAGAGGGGGTAACCGCAGGTGGCGATCTGGCCGACGCGCTGAAGTACGAGAGCGTCATGGACGCCGTGTCGCGCGGCACCATGGACGGCCTTCGGCTCGTGGCCAACGTCGCATCCATGGTGATCGTTCTGGTCTCGCTGGTGGCGTTGGTCAACCTGCTAATCGGGGTGATCGACATCGCGGGCGAACCCCTGAAACTGCAACGCATGCTCGGCTGGGTCTTCGCCCCCATCGCCTGGTTGATGGGCGTGCCCTGGGCCGAGGCGACCGGGGCGGGGACGTTGCTCGGCACCAAGGTGGTGCTTAACGAGTTGATCGCCTACCTTCAGTTCGCCGAGTCGGGGGAGCAGTTCTCGGCCGGGACGCGGATAATCCTGACCTATGCGCTTTGCGGGTTCGCGAACTTCGGTAGCCTCGGGATCCTGATCGGCGGCATCAGCGTTCTGGTTCCCGACCGCCGGGGTGAACTGCTGCGGCTCGGGCCCCGGGCCATCCTTTCCGGGACGTTGGTCGCTTGCCTTACCGGTACGATTGCCGGACTGGTAACGGGCTGGTAGCCGGTCGCCAACGATCGTGACCGCCGGACGGGGGTCCGCGGGCACCCGTACCGGCCGACCGGGCCCGTCACCTCAAAGCGCCCGCCACCTCGACAACATGGCGGATGTCGGCGTCGTCGATGTCCATATGCACGACCCAGCGACTTCCGGAGACGCGCACGCCACCGCTTCCCATGTGCGCCGCCATGTAAGCCGCGTCCATCCCCTCGACAAAGACCATATTGGTGTGCTGTTGGGCCGACAGGCCTTTCTTTCGAAGGCCCTCCGCGAGAGTGTTGGCTCGCCGGTGGTCGTCGGCGAGTCGCTCGACGTGGTGGGTCAGGGCATGGAGGCCGGCTGCGGCGAGTACGCCCGCTTGCCGCATGCCCCCGCCTAGGACCTTGCGCCAGCGCCGGGCAGCCTCTACGAAACTCGATCCGCCGCAGAGGACAGACCCCGCAGGTGCGCCGAGGCCCTTCGAGAGGCAGACCGACACGGAGTCACAATACCGTCCGAAGTCCCGTGGCGAACGGCGGAGCGCCACTACCGCGTTGAAAAGCCGCGCCCCGTCGAGATGAAGCTTCAGGCCATGCCGGTCGGCGAGCTTCCTTACGCTTTCGAAATAGGCGGGGTCGAGGGCTTTTCCGCCCTGGGTGTTTTCAAGGCAGATCAGTTTCGTTCTCGCGAAGTGGTAGTCGTCCGGCTTAATGGCCGCCGCGATGTCCTGAAGGTCCAAGGTTCCGTCGTCCCGGAAGGGCAGGGGTTGCGGTTGGATGCCGCCGAAGGCCGCCGCGCCGCCGCCTTCGAAACGATAGGTATGCGCTTCCTGGCCCGCGATGTATTCGTCGCCGCGACCGCAGTGGGCGAGTAGTGCGGCGAGATTCGATTGGGTGCCGCTGGGCACGAACAGGCCCGCCTCAAGTCCCAACAACGTCGCGCACTCGCGCTCGAGGCGATTGACGGTGGGGTCCTCGCCGTAGACGTCGTCCCCGACTTCAGCCGACACCATGGCATCGCGCATGGCCGAGGTCGGTTTGGTGACGGTATCCGACCGAAGGTCCACAACCCGACCGTCACCCTCGAGCGAGTGTCCGTTGTCTGTCATGGCGGGTGCCGGCGGGCGGCGAATTGGCGGCGGTCAGGAACCCGCTGCGAGCGAGACGTTGAACACCCCGGCCTGCCGGGCGGAATCCATGATCTGGATCATGGTGTCGGTCTTCGAGTCGGGATGGGGCTGGATGATCACCGGGGCTTCGGGATTCTCGGCGTGCAGGCGCTCGATGTTGGCACGGACGGCTCGGACATCCACATCCCGCTGGGAGATGATGATCCGGTCGCGGCTGGTGATCCGCACGACGATGGACTTCTTGTCTGGGTCAACGGTTTTGGGCTTGTCGTCCTCCGGTTGGTTTACGTCAAGGCCGATCTCCTTGACGAAGGTCGCCGTAACGATGAAGAAGATCAACATGATGAACACGACGTCCAGCATGGGCGTCAGGTTGATCTTGTTCTCGTCGCCGTCGCGGCGCAACCTCAGCCGGCGCATTGGCCCTCCCCCGCGCTTTGGTCAAAGTGGTCCGTGGCAGTGTAGCGCAACTTCAATGGGCACTCCAACAAC